>JALCBG010000021.1:0-30168 GCA_028066695.1 Gammaproteobacteria bacterium
GCTTCCAGCGCAAAAGATACGCGGAAACCGCCGCGCCGCCGTCGTCAAGCGGCGCCTCCCACGACACCGCGAGTTCCTGCGATTGTTTGGTGGCGGCGCGCACATTTTGCGGTTTGCCCGGCTTGCCGAACGGCGCGGCCGGCGGCGCATCGGCGTATTCGCCGTCGCCGACCACGTTTTTCGCGGCGATTTGCGCCTGGTAGGTCGTGCCGTTGGTCAGGCCGGTGATTTCATATTTCAACTCGGCCGCAGGCGCGGCGAGTTCGGCCGCGTCCTCGTCGGCAAAATTCGCCGCGGAAACCGGCTTCCAGCGCAAAAGATACGCGGAAACCGCCGCGCCGCCGTCGTCAAGCGGCGCATCCCAGGCGATTTCCACCACGCCCTCGTCGGCGGAAACCACGCGCGGGTTTTGCGGCGCGCCCGGCAGGCCGAACGAGGTTCCGCGCATTACCGCGGAACGCCAGGTTTTCGGGGTGATGTCGGGAACGCCGGTGGAACCGACCGTGGCCGCCTGCGGCGCGGCCGGAACCGTGGCGACGCGAAATTCGTAGGTCGCGCCGTTTTGCACGCCGGCGACGGTGTAATGCGTGTCGCGCGTTGCGGCCGCATCGGCCGGCGCAAACGCGGCCGCGTCGGCCGCTTTCCAGCGCACCTGATACTGCGCGCCCACCACCGCGTTCCACCGCACTTCAATTTCGCCGTGCCCGGCGTCCACCTGCAGCCCCTGCGGCGGCGCGGGCAAATAAAACCCGGTGATTTGCAGCGAGTCGGGGGCCAGCCCGTTGAACGCGCCGAGCGGCAGCGACGCGAGCGGCGTTTGGTGCAGTTCCAACTCGCGCAGTTTTGCGAGGTCGGCGAACACATTTTTCGGCAGCGCGGTGAAGCCGTTGGTGTGCAGCGACAACTTGCGCAGTTCGGCGAGCCCGCTGAAAAGGCCGGCGGAAACCGCCGGGATGGAGTTGTTGCCGAGGTCCAACTCGCGCAGGCCGGACAGGCCCGCAAAAATATTCGCCGGATAGGCGCCGATGGCGTTGTTGGCGAGGCGCAGCGTCTGCAGTTTCGCCAGCCCGGCGAACACATTCGCCGGCAGGTCTATCAGTTGGTTGTCCTGCAAATGCAGGAACCGCAGGTTTTCCATGCCGGAGAAATCATCGGCCTGCAACGCGGCGATGGATTTGTTGTTCAGGTCCAACCCGGTGAGTTGCAGCAGGTGGCCGGCGTTGACCCCGGCGCAGCCGGACAGCGCGACGCCGGCGAGGTCAAGTTGCCGCACCACTTCGCGGTGCACCTGCACGGTGCGCCCGCAGATGCCGGTGCGCGGCGTGCCCTGCACGGTTGCGCTGTATGCGCCCATGCCGCCGAGGCTTTCGGCGGCGACTTTCGCCTCATACACGGTGTCGTTGTCCAGGCCGGTGATGATGTATTTTTGCGCGGTCCCGTCCACGGTCGCGCTGTCGTCGGCCGCAAAGTCGCTCGCCGTGACTTTCTTCCAGCGCAGGTGATAGGCGACCACGAGCGCGCCGCCGGTGTCTTCCGGCGGAATCCAAGTGATCGCCAGTTCGGCCGGGTTGGAGGCGCCGGCGTTCACCTCGCGCGGCACGGACGGCGGCGGGAACGGCGCGGCGCGCGACGCGGCGAAATTCCACGCGCGAAACTCATCGGCCGGCGCGGTGGAGGCGGGCGTCTTCGGCGCCGCGGCGACGCGCACTTCGTAAGTCGCGCCGTTTTTCAGCGGAGTGATGTCGTAACGCGCGGCCGTGGTCGCGGCCGCGTCTTCGGGCGCAAAAGTCGCAGCCGATTCCAACTTCCAGCGCAACTGGTATTGCGCGCCGGCGGCCGCGTCCCACGCAACTTTCAGCACGCTCTCGCGCGAGACCAGCCGAATCTCGTCCGGCGGCGGCGGCAAATCCATGCCGCGCACGCTCAGAACGCCCGGAGAAAGCCCGTTGAAAACGCCCGACGGAATTTGCGTCAGCGAATGGCCGCGCAAATCCAGTTGCGTCAAATGCGAAAGTCCTGCAAACACATCGGCCGGCAAAGTCGCGAACGCGTTGCCGCCGATTGACAAAGTCCGCAAATCCGGCAGCGCGGAAAACGCGTTCGCCGGCAGCGCGGCGATTTCATTTTCGGCCGCGTCCAACCCGGTCAAATTCGGCGCGCCGGCGAGCGCGTTTTGCGGCAGCGCGGCGAAAGAATTGCCGCGCAAGTTCAGCATGCGCAACTCGGCCGAGTTGGTAAAAATTCCGTCCGGCAAAACGGTCAGCGCGTTTTCGTCCAGGCGCAATTCGCGCAACTTCACCAGGTCGTCAAAAATTTCGCCCGGCAAAGCCGCCAGCGAATTTCCGTTCAGGCGCAACTCGCGCAGTTTCGCCAGATCGGCGAACACCCCGTCCGGCAAATTGACCAATTCGTTTCCGTCCAGCCGCAACTTCTGCAGTTCGCGCATGCCGGCGAAATCGTTCGCGGTCAATGCGGCGATTTCCCCGCCGGAAAGATCCAGTTCGGTCAGCGCGCGCACATCTTCCGCGGAAACCGCGGCGCAGCCGGCGCGGCCGGTTTGCAGCGTGATTTCCGCATGCACTTCTTCGCTGCGATCGCACACGCCGAGCAACGGCGTGCCGCGCACCGCCGCGGCGTATGCGCCGGGGCCGCCGATGGTTTCCGCGGCGATTTGCACTTCATAGGCGGCGCCGTCGGTCAGGCCGGTGATGTCATAGGTCAGCGCCGGCGCGGCCACCGCGGCGCGGTCGGCCGGCGCATAGGAAGTCGCGACGAGCGGCTTCCAGCGCAAGTGGTAGGTCAGAATCGGCGTGCCGCCGTCGTTGTCGGGCGCGTCCCAGGAGGCCGCCAATTCGCCCGACACCACCGCGTCCGCGCGCGCGTTTTGCGGCGCGCCCGGCGGCGGGAAAGGCGCGCCGCGCAACTCGGCGAAAGGCCAGACAACTTCACCGGAGGAGGACGCGGCCGCCGGCGTTTCCGGAACCGTGGCGACGAACACCCGGTACTCCGCGCCGTTGGGCAGGCCGGTGATGGTATGCCCGCCGTCGCGCAGCGCGAACGAATCTTCGGGCGCGAAAGTCGCGGCCGCGGCCGGCTTCCAGCGCAACTGGTAATGCGCGCCGGCGGCCGCGTCCCATTCGGCGCGCAAAGTGCCGTCGCGCGCAATCAGGCGGAAATTCGCCGGCGGCGCGGGAGTCTGCAGCCCCTTGACCTTAAACTCCCCGGGAATTACCCGGTTGAAAACGCCCGGCGGAAAGGCGGTGAAGCGGCTGCCGCTCAGGTCCAGCACGCGCAAATTTGCCGTTTCGGCAAACACGTTCGCCGGCAGCGTGGTCAGGTCGCGGTTGCCGCCCAGCGCCAGAAGCCGCAACTCGCCCAGGCCGGCAAACACATTTTCCGGCAGCGCGGTCAGTTGGTTGTTTTGCATGGTCAACTGCCGCAGTTCGGAGAGCCCGGCAAACACGCCGGCCGGCAGCGACGAAATCTGGTTGCCCTGCAAACGCAATTCCTGCAGTTTGGAAAGTCCGGCAAACAAATTCGCCGGCAGCGCGGTGATTCTGGGGGTCACGGCGCTCAAATACAACTTCCGCAGATTGTCCATGCCGGCAAACGCGTTTTCGGTCAGCGTTCCAAGCGGGCCGAACGCCACATTCACCTCGGTGATCGCGCGCAAATGCTCGGCCGTAACGGTGGCGCAGGGGGAGTTCGCGAGCGGGATCCTTTGCGAACTTGAGTAAAGGTCGGTGCGCGCCCGCACGACGATGTAGTCGCGCACCAGCGGCGTGCGGTCGCAGACGCCGGTGCGCGCGAGCGCGCGCGTGGAGGCGTAGAGACCTTCGCCGGCGGTGTTTTCCGCGGCGATTTGCACTTCATAAGTCTCGCCGAGAGTCAGCCCGGTGATGCTGTGGGAGAGTTCGGCCGGGAGCGCCACCTCGGCGCGGTCGGCCGGCGCGAAAGAAGTCGCGGCGAGCGGCTTCCAGCGCAGCAAATATTTCATGGGCGGCGGACCGCCGTTGCCGGCCGGCGCGGCCCAACTGACATCCAGCCGTTCCGCATAAATGGACTGCGCGCGCAATTCGCGCGGCGCGAGCGGGGGCGGGAACACCATGCCGCGCGCGGCTTCGCTGTATTCGCCGAGGCCGGCGGCATTTTCCGCGGCGATTTGCACTTCGTAGGCGATGCCGCGGGCGAGTCCGGCGTCGCGGATGGCGTAGGCGAGCGTGTCCTTGTCCACCGTGGCGCGGTCTTGCGGCGCATGCGCGGCCGCCGCGGCCGGCTTCCAGCGCAAGTGGTAGGAAGTTACCGGCGCGCCGCCGTCGGCCGCCGGCGCCCGCCAACTGACATCCAATTGCTTGGGCACGGTCGCGGCGATTTGCACATTGCGCGGCGCGTCCGGAAGGCCGAACACATGGCCGGCCGCCGCCGCGCCGTATTCGCCCACGGACACGGCGTTTTCCGCGGCGATTTGCACTTCGTAGTCCATGCCGCGCGCGAGTCCGGTGATGGTGTAAGCGACACCCGGCGCGTCCACCGTGGCGCGGTCGGCCGGCGCAAAAGAAGCCGCCTCGGCCAACTTCCAGCGCAAATGATAGGTGGCAACCGCGAGGCCGCCGTCCGAGGCCGGCGCGGCCCAGGCGATTGAAAGTTCGTGCGGGTTTTCCGGGGTTACCCGCACATTTTGCGGCGCGCCGGGCGCGACCGGCGGACCGGCGGTCGCGCCGGCCGAAGCCCATGTGGTGAGCGCGATTTTGCTGCTCGGCAGCGTGCCGGGAACCGAGGCGACTTTCACTTGATAGGCGGCGCCGGCGGTCAGACCGGTGACGGTGTAACTGTTGCCGGTGGTCGCGGCGGCGTCTTCGCGCGCAAACGCGGCCGCGTTGTTCGCCTTCCAGCGCACCTGGTAATGCGTGCCGCTCACCGCATTCCAGGTGGCGCGCACTTCGCCGACGCCGGCCGAGGCCGCGCGGACATTGCCCGGCGCGGGCAGCGGGATGTCCAGTTTGGTCACATCGGGAGTCAGCCCGTTGAACGCGCCGGTCGGCAAGCGCATTCCCGCGTTGCCGCTCAGGTACAAAATCCCCAACTTGTTGCCGGCGAAAATATCCACCGGCAAAGTCGCGAGGGAGTTGTCATTCAAATGCACCGCCGCCAACTCGCCGAGGCCCGCAAAGATATTTGCCGGCAGCGCGGTGAGCGCGTTCGCATGCAGTTTCAGCAGCGACAACTTCGGCGTTTCGGCGAACAAATTCGCCGGCAGCGTTTGGATTTGGTTCCTTTCCAAAGCCAGCGTTTGCAGCCCACCCATGCCCGCAAAATCATTCGCTTTCAGCGAAGCGATGGTTTTGTTCGGCAGGTTCACAATCCGGATCGCCTGCAGTTGGTCCGCGGTTACCGCGGCGCAGCCGGCCGCGCGCGACTGCCGGACGATTTCGTCGCGCACCGCCGCGGTGCGGTCGCAAACGCCGGTCAGCGGAGTGGCGCGAATCGCGCCGGTGAATGCGCCGATGCCGGCGATGGTTTGCGCGGCGATTTGCAGTTCATACGCGGCGCCGTCGGTCAGGTTGGTGAGCGTGTGGGTGAGCGCCGGCGCGCGCACGATGACGGTTCGCAGCGGCTCGGCCGACCCGGCGACCGCCACGCGCAAAATATACGAGGTGACCGGCGTGCCGCCGTCGGATGCCGGCGCGTTCCATTCAACCACCAGTTCCTCGGAATTGACCGGCGAGGCGCGGAGATTTCGCGGCGCGCCCGGCGGCGGATGCGGCACGGCCTGCGCCGCGGTGTATCCCCAGCGCGACTCGCCGGCGCGCACCACGAAAGAGAGGGCCGCGGCGACGCGCACTTCATAGCGGGTGTTGTTGTCAAGGCCGGTGATGTCGTGCGCCGGGCCGGCGGTGACCAGCGCCTGGTCTTCGGGCGCGAACGCGGCCGCCGTAACCGGCTTCCAGAACACGTGGTAATGCGCGGTCGGCACCTCGCTCCAGCGCGCCTGCAAAGTCCGGTCGCGCGAAGTCAGGCGCACTTCGGGCGGCGCGGCCGGCATGGCGATGCCGCGCACCACCGGCCGGCCCGGGGCGACCAGCGGGGTCAGCCCGTTAAAAACGCCCGGCCGCAGAACATCGCCGTTTGCAAGGGAGTTGTTTTGCAGGTTCAGCACGGTCACCTTTCCCAGGCCCGCAAACGCATTCACCTGCAAATCGGCGATGCGGTTGTTCTCCAGTTCCAGCGAGGTCAATTTCGCCAAATCTTTGAACCTGTTCGCCGGCAAGGCGGTGAGCCGGTTGCTGCCCAAACGCAGCCTGTCCAGATTTGCCAGGCCCACAAACACATTCGCCGGCAGCGACGCGATTTGGTTTTGATTCAAACTCAGCGTGCGCAGATTTCCCAGCCCGGAAAACACGCCGGCCGGCAGCGACGCAATGGCGTTTTGATTCAAATGCAGGTTCTGCAAATTCGTCATGCCCGCAAACGCATTCGCGCTCAGCGAAGTGATGCTTTTGTTGAACAGGCCGAGCGTGGTGATCGCCGCGAGATCCGCGGCGGTCACCTGCGAGCAGCCGTCGTGGCTTCGCTGCTCCACGACCGCCTTGTACACCTGCTCGGTGCGGTCGCAAATGCCGGTCAGCGGAATGCCCTGCTCGGCGTCGGTGTATCTGCCGACGCCGGCGAGGTTCACCGCCGCGACCTGCACCTCGTAGTTCATGTCATTGGTCAGCCCGGCAATGTCATGCGAAAGTTGCACCGGCAAATCAACGATGTTGGACGGCGCGAAACTGGTCGCCGCAAGCGGCTTCCAGCGCAGGCGGTATCCGCTGAGCGGCGAGCCGCCGTCGGCCGGCGGCGTTTCCCAGGCAACCGCCAGTTCGCCCGAGCGCAGCGCGCGCACCGTGAGATTCAGCGGCGCGGACGGCTCGCGCGCGGTGGTGGCGCTCGCCTCGGAAAAAGACCAGCGGAAAGTCGCGGAACCGCTTCCCAGCGCGCGCTTCGGAAGCGAAGTGATGCGGACATCGTATTCCGCGGTGTGCGCCAGCCCGGTGATGTCATAGGTAAGCGCAGGCCCGACCACCGTGGCGCGGTCGACCGGCGCAAAAGTAGCCGCCGCGGCCGGCTTCCAGTGCAACTGGTAGTTCGCGTTCGGCACCGCCTCCCACACCGCGCGCACCAAAGTTTTTCCCGGCGTCAGGCGCAACGCGCCCGGTTTCCCGGGCGGATTGTTTATGCCCTTTAGCGCCAGTTTTTCCAGCGACAGCCCGTTAAAAGAGGCCGCGCGAAACGCTCCGAGGTTGTTGTTCCCGGACAGGTCCAGCCAGTTCAGGCTGCCCTGGCTTGCAAACACATTCGCCGGCAAATCCGAAATTTTGTTCCCGCTCAGGTCCAGATGTTCCAGGTTGGCCATGCCGGCAAACAGATTCGCCGGAAGGGCCGTGATGTTGGCGTCCCCCAGCCGCAGAACTTTCAGCGCTTCCAGGCGCGCAAACACATTCGCCGGCAGGGTGGAAGCGAATTTATTGCCGCTCAAGTCCAGTTCTTCCAGCGCGGCGAGGTCCGCAAACGCATTCGCCGGCAGCGACAACAGGCCGGTGTGGCCGGGTTTGGGGGCTTCGTCGACGCGGATATCCAGTTTCTTCAACCTTGCCAGGCCCGCAAACACATTCTGCGGCAGGCGCTGCAAAGTGTTGCCCCACAACTGCAGTTCTTCCAACTGCGTCATGCCCGCGAATAAATTCGCCGGCAGGGTTTGGAGGTTGTGGTTGTCGCGCACGGACAGATAGCGCAAATTCGTCAGGTCCGAAAACACGCCCTCCGGCAAATAGGAAAGGGTTCCGCCTCCGGCTCCGCTGATCAGCAGAGTCTGCAAACCGGTCAGACCCGCGAAGTCATTCGCCTGCAAAGTATCAACGCGGTTGCGGCCGAGAAAACCCAGCGCCTTGACCGTCGCCAAGTCCGCGTCGGTTACCGTGCCGCAGAGCCCGAGCCCGCGGCTAAGCCGCGTCAGAATCGCATCGCGCACCCGCTTGGTGCGGTCGCAGATGCCGAGGCGCGGAGCACCGCGCACCGAGGTGTAACCGCCTTGACCGACCAGGTTTCTTGCGGCGATCTGCACTTCATAGGTCGTGCCGTTGGCCAGGCCGGAGATGTCATAGCGAAATCCGGACGCGGCCACATCGGCGGTGTCCGCGTCCGCAAAATCCGCGGCCGCAAGCGGCTTCCAGCGCACGCGGTATGCGTCAATCGGCGAGCCGCCGTCGTTGTCCGGCGCGGTCCATGAAACCCGCAGTTTCTCCGACTCGCGCGCTTGCAATTCCGGTTCCGTCGGCGCGTTCGGCAGGCGGGCGTCGGCGAGTTGCGGCTCTGCGCTTTCGGTAAAAGACCAGCGGTACGTCGTGGAAGCCGCCGCGCCGCGCCTCGGAAGCGAGGTGATGCGGACATCGTATTTCGCGGTTTTGTCCAGGCCGGTGATGTCATAGGTGAGCGCCGGCGCGGCCACCGTGGCGCGGTCGGCCGGCGCGTATGCGGACGCGTCTTCGCGCTTCCAGTGCAGTTGGTAGTTTGCCCCGGCGACCGTCCCCCAGACCGCGCGCAACATTCCCCCTCCCGAGAACAAGTTGAATTCGCCCGGCTTGTCGGGCACCTGAATGCCCTTTAGCGTCAGGTTCTCCAGCGACAGCCCGTTAAACGCGCCGGCACGAAACGCGCCGAGCCCGTTGTTTTCGGACAGGTCCAGCCAGGCCAGTTTGCCCTGGCCTGCAAACACATCCGCCGGCAAATCCGACAGGATGTTTGCGCTCAAATCCAGATGCTCCAATTTGGCCAGGCCGGCAAACTGGTTCGCCGGCAGGGTCGCGAGGCTGGTGTCGGCCAGCCGCAGAACTTTCAGCCCGCCCAGGCCCGCAAAAATATTCGCCGGCAGCGCGGCGATTTGGTTGCTGCGCAGGTCCAGTTCTTCCAGTTTGGAAAGGCCCGCAAACAAACCCGCCGGCGGCGCGGTGAGGCCGGCGTGATTCCTGAGCCGGCTTCCGGGGCTGACGCGGAGGTCCAGTTTTTTCAAATTTGCCAGGCCCGCAAACACACCCTCCGGCAAGTTGGAGAATTTGTTGCCCGACAAATCCAGTTCTTCCAAATTCGCCAGGCCCGAAAACAGGTTCTCCGGCAAAGTTTCAAGGGGATGCCGCAAGCCAAAAAAATCATTGTCCCGCACATGGAGAACTTTCAAATTCACCAGGCCCGCAAACAGGTTCTCCGGCAAAGCCCCGAGATTCGTGTTGCTGATCTCCAGCCGCTCCAAACCGGTCATGCCCGCAAACGCCTTGTTGGTCAGCGTCCCCGGCACAAATGCGTCGCTGAAAACACGGACGGAAGTAATCCCGGCCAAGTCCGCGTCGGTGACCTGGCTGCAAGGCGCGGTGGAAATGTTGCGGCCAAGCGCCCTCAAAATCAACGCCTTCACATACACGGTGCGGTCGCAAATGCCGAGGAGCGGAACGCCGCGCGCCGAGTCGCTGTATTCGCCCCGGCCGCTGGCATTTCCCGCGGAGACTTGTATTTCATAGGTCGTGCCGTTGACCAGTTCCGCCCCGTCATCCCCGCCAAGGGTGTGCTTGTGCGACACCGGCCCGGATTTGGGTATGGAGGTCATGTCGGCCGGCGCGAAACTGGTCGCCGCAAGCGGCTTCCAGCGCAGGGTGTATCCGCTGGGGGTCAGCACGCCGTCGGGCTTGTCCCAGGAAACATGCAATTTCTGCGATTCGCGCGCTTCCACGGTCAGATTCTTCGGCTTGCCCGGCGGGGTGGTATAGGTCAGCCGCGCGGCCTGGCTGGGAGTCCACCCTGCTCCGAACATGGAGTTGGACGCGGTTTTGGCGGGGAGCGAGAAAACCCGGACATCGTAATCCGCGCCGTCTTCCAGCCCCCGAATTTCATACCGGGTTGTGCGCACCGCGGCGATGTCCCCCGGCGCAAAAGAAGTTGCCGAGGCCTTCTTCCACTGCACCTGGTAGTTCGCATCTCCGGACGACGACCAGTTTGCCATCAACGCGCCGTTGCGTGAAATCAGGAGCGGGCGGCTTGCCGGCGGCGCGGGCGGCTTGAAGTTGGCCCTCTGCATTTTTTCCAGGGGCAATCCGTTGAAAACGCCGGGGTCCAGGCCTGTGATAGGTCCGCTGCGCGTCTCAAACTGCAGTTGCGTCAGACTTTCCAGGCCCGTAAACAAACCCACCGGCGGGTGTTTGCCACTCCAGTAGACGTGATCCAAATTCAGCATTTTCAACTTGGACTGGCGCGCAAAGACATTCGCCTGCAAAGTCAGGCTAAAGTTGATGCCCAGATTCAAAGTTTCCAAATTTGCCAGGGACGCAAACACATTCACCGGCAAATTCCTAAGGTTGTTGTTGTCCAGGGACAACTCCTTCAGATTCCCCAGTCCGGCAAACGCATTCGCCGGCAGAGTTTGGAACGTCGCAAATCCAAAACCTGGTCCGCCCAAATCCAGATTCTCCAACTTGGTCAAACCCGCAAACACATTCGCCGGCACGGCGGCGAGTCGGTGGCCCCGCAAAATCAGGCGCTTCAATTCCGGCAGGCCCGCGAAGTCACCCGCCTTCAATGAAGTGGGCATACCAGTCACAGTCAGCTCGGTAATGTCGTCCATGACCCCGGGCGTTACAAAAGCGCAATTAATGGAGCCCCCGATTGCGGCGCTGATCGCTTCGTGCACCTGCTGAGTGCGGTTGCAAACCCCCTGCGCAAAAACCGGCGCCGGCCAGATGCAGGCGATTCCGGCCGCCACCACCGCGAGCGCCGGCAGGACGCGGACGACAAGCCGCGCCGCCGCGCGCCGGAAAAAACGCCGGAGGAAATTCGCGGACGACTTCTGCATGTGTCCGCCGGTGTGGTGTCGGGGGTGGATGAACATTCGGTTGCGCTGCCACCTCTGTTGCAACGATGGGGTTTTCCGCAATTTTACCGCAGTCAAGCGGTTTTCGCCCCTTTTTTTCCTTGTTTTTCTCCCGTTTCCCCTTGTTTTTCGCCGATTTTTTCCTGATTCCCGGCAAATTACAGACCAATCCTAGTCCAATTTCGCCCCCGGCCGCGCCGCCGCGAACAGGCGGAAGAAATTCTCAGTGGTAACCGCCGCGATGTTTTCCAGCGAATCGCCGCGCAATTCGGCGAGGCGCGCCGCGGTGTGGCGCACCAGCGCGGGCTCGTTGGTCTTGCCGCGGTGCGGTTCGGGGGCGAGGTAGGGCGCGTCGGTCTCCACCAGCATTCGGTCGGGCGGGGTTTTTTTCGCGACTTCGCGCAAGGCGCCGGCGTTTTTGAAAGTGAGAATGCCGGAAAAGGAAATGTAAAAACCGAGGTCCAGCGCGCGCGACGCGGTCGGCCAGTCTTCGGCGAAACAATGCATGACGGCGCCGGCCTCGTCGGCGCGCAAACTCTCCAGCATTTCCATGGTGTCTTTCGCCGCGGCGCGGGTGTGAATGATCAGCGGTTTGCGCGCGCGGCGCGCGGCTTCAATGTGATTGGCGAACCGCTCGCGCTGCCAGGCCGGCGCGCCTTCGGTGCGGAAATAATCCAGCCCGGTCTCGCCGAGCGCGACCACATGCGGCGCGGCCGCGAGTTCGGCCAATTCGTCGGCGTCCGGCTCGTGGCAGTCCGTGCTGTTCGGATGCACGCCGACCGAGGCGAAGATATTTTGCTTCTCCGCGGCGAGGCGCGAGATGCGCGGGAAGTCCTCCAGGTTGACCGCGACGCACAGCATGTAGGCGACTTCATTCTCCGCGGCGCGATGCAGCACATCGGGAAGTTGCGTCCGCAGCGGCTCAAAATCAATGTGGCAGTGGGAATCCACCAGTTGCATTTTGTGCTCCTGAATTAACTTCGCAGCGCGCGGCGCAGCGCGAGGGTCAGTTCTTCCACCGCGAGTTGCTCGTTCAGCGGCTCGCGCGCGATGCCGCGGTAATAGCCGATGCGGTCATACAGGTTGAACAATGCTTCCGGCGCAAATTGTCCGCGGCGAACGCCGAGTTGCGCGGCGGGGCCCCCGGTTTCTCCGGCGCCGGCGTTGCAGCGAATTACGCCGCAGCAAACGCGCTGCAGCCAGTCCACGAAGTGCGGGAAGTCGTGCTTGGCGAATTTCGCGGCGACATCCAGCGCGCTCGCCGCGCCGCGCATCATCGCGGAAATGTCGCGCAAAAATTGCGCCTGCAATTCCAAAAAACCGCCGGCATGCAGTTTCAGCGCGTCCAATGGCCCGCCGCCGGCCGCTTCCAACAGCATCGGCGCGAGTTCCGCGTCATTTTTCGGCAGGCGCGCGCGCAGCCATTCCGCGGCCGCGGCCGGCTGCGGCGCGGCCGCCGGAATATGCATGCAGCGGCTGCGCACGGTCGCCGGGAGTTTGCCCGGAAGCGCGCTCAGCAAAATCAAAAACGAATTCGCCGGCGGCTCTTCCAGCAGTTTCAGCAGCGCGTTGGCGGCGTTGATGTTCAGGCGGTCGGCCGGCATCAGCAGCGCGACCTTGCGCGCCGAAGTGTGCGCGTGCATGGAAAACCGCTCTATCAAAAGGCGCACCTGGTCCACCGCGATGACCTTGCCGGGCTTGGCGCGCCGCTCGCGCGCGGCCGCGTCCTGGTAGCGCTCGCAATATTGCGCGGCGAGCGCGATGCGCCCCTCGCGCGCTTCCAACTCGGTGGTGAGCATGTGGAAATCGGGGTGCGTGCCGGCGCGGAACAACTTGCAGTTGCGGCATTGGTTGCAGGGGATTTTGGCGGCGGTTTTTTCACCGGGGTTTTCGCACAGCAATAATTGGCACAGCGAAAACGCGAATTCGCGCTTGGCCGCGCCGGGCGCGCCGGTGATGAGCAGGCCGTGGTGCAGCGAATTCGGGTCGGCGGTCGCGCGCGTCCAGGCGTCGCGGGTCCAGGGAAATTCGCCGGGAATGTCGGCATGGCCAGGGTAGTTTCCCGCGACATTTTCCCCGGCGGTTTCCGCGGAGGTTTTTCGCGGGGCTTTTTTGGCGGAAGTTTTCCGCGGAGTTTTTTTCATGCGGCGCGCGTCTTCCAGAACTTTTCCAGCAACTTTTCAATGTCGGCGCGAATTTCTTCGGCGTCGCGGGTCGCGTCCACGACATGCATGCGCCCGGCATTTTGCTCGGCGCGCGCAATAAAAACGCGGCGCGCCGCTTCCTGAAATTGCGCGGTCTCGTGATCAAAACGGTCCAGATGCGGCGGCGGCAAATGCTCGGCGACCGCGGCCACGCCGCCGCCGGCCATAACTACGGTGGGGGCGGGGGCGCGCGCGGTTCGCGTTTTTGCATATGGAAAATCCCGCGCCTGCGTGCGCGCGCGGCCGGTTTCCACCGGCACATCCAGCAAAAAAGTCAAATCCGGCATGCGCCCGCGCTGCGCCCATTTTTCCAACACGGCGATTTCCGCTTCGGCGATGCCGCGCCCGCCGCCCTGGTAGGCATAAGTGGAATCTATGAAACGGTCGCACACCACCCATTTTCCCGCGGCGAGCGCCGGTTCAATGACTTCGTGCAGGTGCTGCGCGCGCGCCGCGAAAATCAGCAGCAATTCGGCGCGCCCGGAAAACGGCGCGTCTCCCTTCAGCACCAACTCGCGCACCGCGTCTCCGAGCGCGGTGCCGCCGGGCTCGCGCGTTTGCACGACTTCGGCGCCGCGCGCGCCGAGCCACTCGGCGATGCATGCGATTTGCGTGCTCTTGCCGGCGCCGTCGATTCCCTCCACCGTGACGAACGCGCCGCTCATCCGCTTTTGCGCGCGTATTTTCGCACCGCGCGATTGTGCTGCTTTAAGGTCGCCGAGAAGTGGTGCCGCCCGCCGCCTTTCGCCACGAAATAATAGGCGTCGGTTTTTTGCGGCTGCACCGCCGCGCGCAACGACGATTCGCCCGGCAAACTGACCGGAGTCGGCGGCAGGCCGCGGCGCGTGTAGGTGTTGTAGGGAGTGTCGGTGCGCAGGTGTTTGCGCGTGATGTCGCCGTCAAAAGCCTCGCCGACGCCGTAGATCACGGTCGGATCGGCCTGCAGACGCATGCCCTTGCGCAGGCGGTTGTGAAACACGCCGGAGATGCGCCGCTGCTCGCCGGCATGCGGCGACTCCTTTTCAATGATGGAGGCGAGAATCAGCGCCTGCGCGCGCTCGCGAAAACTTAAGTCGCCGGAGCGCCCGCGCCAAATCGCCTCCAGCCGCTCGCGCTGCAGCGCGAACGCGGCGCGGTAAATCGCGAGGTCGCTGGCGCCGGCGGCGTAGTGGTAGGTGTCCGGCGCGAACCGCCCCTCGGGATGCAGGTCAGGATGGCCGAGCAGCGCCATGATGTCGCGCGCGCTCATGTCGGCGGTGTCCTGGCGCAAGTCGGAGGCGGCGCGCAAATGCGCGCGCATGCGCGCGAAAGTCCAGCCTTCAATGATGGCGATGCGCAGATTGACGCGGCCGCGGCCGCTGGCGATGCGCCGCAAAAACTGCCGCAGCGAAGTGCCCGGCGGAAATTCGTATTCGCCGGCCTGAATGCGCTTGTCCAGGCGCGACAGGCGGCCATGCAGTTTCAGCGTGAAAGTTTCGCCGATGATTTCGCGCGACTCCAACCGCGCGGCGATGCGCCCGAGGGTGTCGCCGCGGGCGATGGTCATCGGGCCCGCCTCCAGCCCCGGCAGCGGGCGGTGCACCGCCCAGGCGTAATAGGTGGCGCCGGCGAAAAACAATGCGACGGCGGCATACACCGCCGGCGCCAGCGCGGTGTTGCGAAGCGGCACCGCAAGGCGCGCGCGCGCATGCGAAAGCGCGCTTTGCAGCCACGCGGCGGCGCGCGGCGCGCGGGTTTTGGTGAAGGTTTTTAACGCGGCCGCGGCGCGCCGCGCAGTTTCCGCGGCGATTTTTGGCGCGCGCCGCGCCAGGTTTTTCAGCGCGCTTTTTGGCGCGGCAAAAAGGTCCGCGAAAAGTTCGCCAAGCAACTTGAAAAGCCGGGCGGTAATGCTTGAAGACGCGCGTTTTTTCGGGGTTTTTTTCACCGCCACTTTTCTGGCGGGAATTTTTGTCTCCGAAAGGTTTGGGTCGCCGCGATTTTGCATGCCGTCTTTTTACACCGTATTGAAAACCAGCGTGGCGTTGGTGCCGCCGAAACCGAAGGAATTGCAAAGCGCCGCGCCGATGCGCGCCTGGCGCGCCTCGCCCGGCACAAAATCCAAATCGCATTCGGGGTCGGGGTCGGTCAAATTAATCGTCGGCGGAATCGCCTGCTCGTGCACCGACATCGCGGTCATCACCGCCTCCACGCCGCCGGCCGCGCCGAGCAAATGCCCGATCATGGATTTGTTGGAACTGACCGCGAGTTTTGCGGCGCGCGCGCCGAACGCGCGCTTCAGCGCGAGCGTCTCGGCGATGTCGCCCTGCGGCGTGGAAGTGCCGTGCGCGTTCACATAATCCACGCGCGCAATATCCAGTCCGGCGTTTTGCAGCGCGAGCGTCATGCAGCGCGCCGCGCCCTCGCCGCCGGGCGCGGGGCTGGTGATGTGGTGCGCGTCTCCGTTCATGCCGAAACCGGAAAGTTCGGCGTAAATGCGCGCGCCGCGTTTGGAAGCGTGCGCGTATTCCTCCAGCATCATCACGCCCGCGCCCTCGCCGACCACAAAACCGTCGCGGCCGCGGTCCCACGGGCGGCTCGCCTCGGCCGGCGCGTCGTTGCGAAAACTGAGCGCTTTCGCCGCGCCGAAACCGGCGACCGCGGTCGGCGTAATCGGCGCCTCGGCGCCGCCGGCGAGCATCGCGTCGGCGTCGCCGTATTCAATCAGCCGCGCGGCCTCGCCGATGGCGTGCGCGCCGGTGCTGCAGGCGGTGACCATGGAAAGGTTGGGGCCCTTCAGGCCGTGCATGATGGAAAGGTTGCCGGAAACCATGTTGGTGATGGTCATCGGAATGTAGAACGGCGAAATCCGCCGCGGACCCTTTTCCAGCGACACGCGCGCGGCCATTTCTATGGTGCTGATGCCGCCGATGCCGGAGCCGATGTAGACGCCGATGCGCTCGGCGTTTTCCTCGCTGACTTTCAGGCCCGCGTCTTCCAGCGCCTCGCAGCCGGCGACCACTCCCATCTGCATGAAGCGGTCCATCTTGCGCGCCTCTTTCGGCGCGAGGCGCGCGCCGGGGTCAAAGTCGGCGACTTCGCCGGCGATGCGGCAGGGCAATGCGCCGGCGTCGAACGAGGCGATTGCGCCGATGCCGCTCTTTCCGGCGAGCATCGCCCGCCACGACTCGCCGAGGGTCAGCCCGACCGGCGAAATCGCGCCCATGCCGGTAACCACTACGCGCCTTTTGCTCATATCAGTCGCGGGGCCAGTCTCGGGGGCGGTCGCAATTCAGCCGCAGCCGGGCCGGGCGGGCGCGCCGCCCGTCAGGAAGCGAGGTGCGCCTCGATGTAACTGATCGCGTCTTTGACTTTGGCGATGTTTTCCGCCTTGTCATCGGGGATTTCGGTGTTGAATTCTTCCTCCAACGCCATGACCAGTTCCACGGTGTCGAGCGAGTCGGCGCCGAGGTCATCGACAAAGGAGGCTTCCAGGGTCACCTGATCCTCGCCCACGCCCAGTTGCTCTACCACGACTTTTCTCACGCGTTCTTCGATTGTGCTCATTGGGATTGCTCCTCTGATTGATGCCGCGAGCGGCGATTTTTGGATGGGGCGGATGGACCGGGTCCCGCCGCCGGCGCGGATTTTACCGCAAAGCGCGGCCGGGCGGAGGGGAGTGAAGGGGCGTGTCGGCGGAATTACGCCATCCACATGCCGCCGTTTACATGCAAAGTCGCGCCGGTGATGTAGCCGGCGCCGGCGAGAAACACCGCCGCGGCGGCGATGTCTTCGGGCGTTCCCAGCCGCGCCAGCGGGATTTTGCCGAGCAGCGCGGCGCGCTGCGCCTCGCCGAGGGCCGCGGTCATGTCGGTTTCAATGAAGCCGGGCGCGATGGTGTTGACGGTGATGTTGCGCGAGGCGACTTCCTGCGCCAGCGATTTGGAAAATCCGACCAGGCCCGCTTTCGCCGCGGCGTAATTCGCCTGCCCGGCGTTGCCCGAGGCGGCGACCACCGAGGCGATGTTGATGATGCGGCCGTGGCGCGCGCGCGTCATGGCGCGCAACGCCGCCTTGCACAGGCGGTAGGCCGATTTTAAATCGGCGTCCAGCACCGCATCCCATTCGTCTTCTTTCATGCGCAGCAATAAATTGTCGCGGGTGATGCCGGCGTTGTTGACCAGCGTGGTCGGCGCGCCGGCTCCTTCTTCCAGGGATTTAAAAAGTTTGGCGACCGAGTCGTCGTCGGTCACATCCAGCACATGCCCGCCGCCGCGAATGCCGGCGGTTTTCAGCGCCTCGCCGATGGCCGCGGCGCCGCGCTCGGTGGTGGCGGTGCCGGCCACGGTCGCGCCGGATTCGCCGAGGGCGAGGGCGATGGCGCGGCCGATTCCGCGGCTCGCGCCGGTTACCAGACAGATTTCGTTTTCAAGTTTTGCCATGACTTTTTGCAGTGATTTTTTGCAGACAATTTTCGCCGGCGGTTTTTGCCGGAAGTTTTCGCGGACAATTTCGCCGTCACATTTTAATGAGCGCCGAGCCCCAGGTAAAGCCGCCGCCGAAACCTTCCAGCAAGACATGCTGGCCGGACTTGACGCGCCCGTCGCGCACCGCCTGATCAAGCGCGAGCGGCACCGACGCGGCCGAGGTGTTGCCGTGCCGGTCGACGGTCACCACGACTTTTTCATTGGGAATTTTCGCGCGCGCGCCGACCGCGTTGATGATGCGGATGTTCGCCTGATGCGGAATCAGCCAGTCCAAATCGTCTTTTTGCATGTCGTTGGCGTCCAGCGTTTCGGTGATGATGTCGCTCATCGCCTTGACCGCCCAGCGAAACACCTCGGTGCCCTCCATCGTGGTGTAGGCCGCGCCGGCCTGCACTTTGCTGAAATTGCGCGACACGCCGACCGGAACGCATAACAAATCCTTATATTTGCCGTCGCTGTGCAAATGCGTGGACAAAAGTCCCGGCGAATTGTCGGCGCGCAACACCACCGCGCCCGCGCCGTCGCCGAACAGCACGCAGGTGCGCCGGTCGCTCCAGTCAATGATGCGCGAAAAAGTCTCGGCGCCGATGACCAGCGCGCAGTTCGCCGCGCCGGTGCGCACGAATTTGTCGGCGACGCCGAGCGCGAATAAAAACCCGGCGCAAACCGCCTGCACATCAAACGCCGGGTCGCCCTCCATGCCGAGCCGCTGCTGCAACAGGCAGGCGGTGCTGGGGAAGACCTGGTCGGCGGTGGTGGTGGCGACGATGATCAAATCAATTTCGCCGCGCGAAACCGAGGCCGCCTCAATCGCGTTCAGCGCGGCCGCCTCGGCGAGATCCACGGTGAATTCGTCGTCGGCGGCGATGCGCCGCTCGCGGATGCCGGTGCGCGAGGTGATCCACTCGTCGGAAGTTTCAATGGTGGATTCCAAGTCCTTGTTGGTCAGGACTTTCTCGGGCAGGTAGCCGCCGGTGCCGATGATGCGGGAATACTTCATGTCGCTACCCTAACCGAATCCGGCTGCTCCGTCAGCGCGTTTTCAATGCTGCGCACCAGCCCCTCCTGCACTTCCTTGATGCCGACTTCCACCGCGCTGCGAAACGCGACCGCGTCGGCGCCGCCATGCGACTTGACCACGGTGCCGCGCAGTCCGAGCAAACTCGCGCCGTTGTAGCGGCGGTGGTCCAGCCGCGAGCGAATCGCGCTGAGCACCGGCATGGCCAGCAGTCCGGCGCTGCGCCGCGCCAAGTTGCGCCCGAATTCCTCGCGAATCGCGCCCATGATCATTTGCGCCGCGCCTTCGGTCGCTTTCAGCGCGACATTTCCGACGAAACCGTCGCAGACCACGAGGTCGGTGTCGCCGGCGTAAATGCCGTCGGCTTCAATGTAGCCGACATAATTTAATTCGCCGCGCTTGAAAAGTTCGGCGGCGGCTTTGATGACATCGTTTCCCTTGACATCCTCCACGCCGATGTTCAGCAGGCCGACGGTCGGGCGCGGTTTGTTTTCCAGGCAATTGACCAGCACCGAGCCCATGCGCCCGAATTGCAGGAGAATTTCCGGCGGGCTGTCCACATTCGCGCCGAGGTCCAGCACATAGGTGTGCCGCCCGTCCATGCGCGGAAGCGCGGCGCAAATCGCCGGGCGGTCCACGCCGCGAATGGTGCGCAGCACAAACCGCGCGGTCGCCAACAGCGCGCCGGTGTTTCCGGAACTGATGCAGGCGTCGGCGCGGCCGTCTTGCACCAAGTTAATTGCGACGCGCATGGAGGAATCTTTTTTCTTGCGAAGCGCATACGCGGCCGATTCATGCATGCCCACCAATTCGCTGGCCGCGACCACCTGCAGGCGGTCGCGCAGCGCGCCGTGCAATTGCACCGGGCAGTTTCCGACGGACTTTTCCATGCCGGCATCGCTTCCGGCCCCGCTTGCCGAAGTTTCCGATGAACTTTTTTCGCGGCGGCAATTTTTCGCGGCGCGCGCCACGCGGCGCGAATTTTCCGAGTGCAGCAGATGCTCCTCAATGCCGCGCGGGTCGCCGACCAAAATCAGCCGCACTCCCGGATGGCGCGCCAGCACTTCCAGCGCGGCCGGCACGGTCGCGTCCAGCCCGAGGTCGCCGCCCATGGCATCAATGGAGAGGGTGATCATTTGCTGCGCAATTCCCGGCGCGAGCGCCGCCACCCGCGCGCGCCCGGTTATTCCGGAGTGTCGGCGGGGGCGTCGGCCGGGGCGGTGTCGTGGTGGACGAGTTTTTTGCCGCGGTAATAACCGTCGGCGGTCACATGGTGGCGGCGGTGCAATTCCCCGGTAACCGGGTCAATGGAAAGCGCCGCGCCTTTGAGCGCGTCATGCGAGCGCCGCATGTCTCGTTTTGACGGGGTTTTGCGGCTTTTTTGAACGGCCATGGTGTCCTCGCTGGTGCGGTGTGGTGGATGTTTCGGCGGGTCTCGCCCGTTGGTGGCGGAGTATAGCCGATTGGCGGCGATTTTGTCGGGCAGGCGGGGCGGGCGCGCCGACGCCGCCAAAACGCCCGCAAATGCCGTAAAACCCCCCGCCCCGCCAAAACCCGAAAACCAGCATGTCCCAGCCACGACCGATCTCCCTGCCGCGCACCGACGATCTGCGCATCGCCGCCATCGACCGCGTCATCAACCCGGCCGAGTTGATCGCGCAGTTTCCGGTGAGCGCGGACGCGGTGGAAACCACCGCATGCGCGCGGCGCGAAATCCACGAAATTCTGGAATTCAACGACGACCGCATGCTGGTGGTGGTCGGGCCGTGCTCCATTCACGACCCCAAAGCCGCGCTGGAATACGCCGGCAAACTGCTGCCGCTGCGCGAAAAGCACCGCGAAGATTTGCTGCTGGTCATGCGCGTGTATTTTGAAAAGCCGCGCACCACGGTCGGCTGGAAGGGGCTGATCAACGACCCCGACCTGAACGACACCTTTGACATTAATAAGGGCCTGCGGCTCGCGCGCAAACTGCTGCTGGACCTGAACGGCATGGGCGTGCCGGCCGGCACCGAATACCTGGACATCATCACGCCGCAATACGTCGCCGATTTGATCGCCTGGGGGGCGATCGGCGCGCGCACCACCGAGAGCCAGGTGCACCGCGAACTTTCCTCCGGGCTTTCCTGCCCGGTCGGCCTGAAGAACGGCACCAACGGCAACCTGGACATCGCCGTGGACGGAATTCGCGCGGCCGCGCGGCCGCACCACTTTTTGTCGCTGACCAAGGCCGGGCAGTCGGCGATTTACACCACCACCGGGAATGCCGACTGCCACATCATTTTGCGCGGCGGGCTGCGGCCGAATTACGACGTGGTCAGCGTCAACGAGGCCGGCGAAAAGTTGCGCGCGGCCGGGCTGCCGCAGCGCATGATGGTGGACTTCAGCCACGCCAACAGCCGCAAAGTGCCGGAGAACCAGGCCGCGGTGTGCGGGCATGTCGCGTCGCAACTGGCGCGCGGCGAGCGGCGCATCATCGGCGCGATGATTGAAAGCCACCTGCGCGCCGGGCGGCAGGATGTGGTGCCGGGCGAGCCGCTGGTCTACGGGCAGAGCATCACCGACGCCTGCATTGATTTCGCCACCACCGAGAAATTGCTCGCCGATCTCGCCGCCGCGGTGCGCGCGCGGCGTTCGGCGCGCGCCCCGGCCGGCCGCGCGCGATGATTGCGCCGCACGGCGGCGGCGCGCTTCGCCCGCTGCTGGTCGCCGATCCGGACGAGCGCGCCGCGCTCGCCGAGCGCGCGCAAAAATTTCCGTCGGCGCTTTTGAGTTCCTCCGGCGCGGCCAACGCGGTCATGCTCGGCGCCGGCTACTTCACGCCGCTCGGCGGGTTTATGGACAAAGCGGCCGCGCTTGGCGTCGCCGAGTCCATGCGCATGCCGGACGGGCTGTTTTGGCCGACGCCGGTGTTGTGCATGGTGGAAAGTTTTGACGGAAGCGTCGGCGACACGCTGGCGCTGCGCGATCCGAATGTCGCCGGCGAACCGCCGCTCGCGGTGCTGGAAGTCGGCGCGGCCGAGACTTTCAGCGAGGCCGAGATGGCGCATCTTTGCGAAAAGGTCTACCGCACTTCCGACCGCGCGCATCCGGGCGTCTCCGCGTTTTTGCAGCAGGGGCGCACCGCGCTTTCCGGAAAACTGCGGGTGTTGAACTGCAGTTATTTTGAAACCGAATTCGCCTCCACTTTTCGCACCGCCATGCAGATTCGCGCGCGCATTGAAGAAAACGGATGGAAAAAAACCGTGGCCTTTCAAACGCGCAACCCGATGCACCTCGCGCACGAGGAGTTGTGCCGCATCGCCATGGAGCGCACCGGCGCCGACGGCTGCGTGATTCACATGCTGCTCGGCAAACTGAAGGAAGGCGACATTCCGGCGGAAGTGCGCGACGCGGCGATTCGCAAAATGGCCGAGGTGTATTTTCCGCCGAACACGCTGCTGATCAGCGGCTACGGCTTTGACATGATGTATGCGGGCCCGCGCGAGGCTGTGCTGCATGCGCTGTTTCGGCAGAACATGGGGGCGACGCATTTCATCATCGGCCGCGACCACGCCGGGGTCGGCGATTATTACGGCGCATTTGACGCGCAGGCGATTTTTGACGACGAAGTTCCGCCGGACGCGCTGCAAATTGAAATCTTCCGCGCCGACCACACCGCCTATTCCAAAAAATTAAACAAAGTGGTGATGATGCGCGAAGCGCCCGGCCATAAGAGCGAAGATTTCGTGCTGCTCTCCGGCACCAAAGTGCGCGAAATGCTGAGCCAGGGAATCGCCCCGCCGCCCGAATTTTCCCGGCCTGAGGTGGCGGAGATTTTGATGGAGTATTACCGGCAAAAATCCGGCCGGGTGGGCGCCGGCGCGCAATAACGGACTGGCCTGCATGCCGCGCGCCGACGACAAACCCACCCACTCCCGCCTGCTCATTCTCGGCTCGGGCCCGGCCGGGTATTGCGCGGCGGTGTATGCGGCGCGCGCCAATTTGCGGCCGCGCATGGTCACCGGGGTTGAACAGGGCGGGCAACTGACCACCACCACCGACGTGGACAACTGGCCCGGCGACGACGGCGGCGTGCAGGGGCCGGAATTAATGCAGCGCATGCTGCGCCACGCCGAGCGGTTTGAAACCGACATCGTGCGCGACCACATTCACACCGCAGACTTGTCGCGCCGCCCGTTCGTGCTGCGCGGAGACGCCGGCGCCTATTCCTGCGACGCGCTGATCATCGCCACCGGCGCGAGCGCGAAATATCTCGGGCTGCCCTCCGAGCAGGAATTCCGCGGCAAGGGCGTTTCGGCATGCGCGACTTGCGACGGCTTTTTCTTTCGCGGCCAGGATGTCGCGGTCATCGGCGGCGGCAACACCGCGGTGGAGGAGGCGCTGTATTTGTCCGACATCGCGCGCCGCGTAACGCTGGTGCACCGCCGCGACGAGTTGCGCGCCGAAGCGATTTTGCGCGACCGCCTGCTCGCAAAGAGCGGCGGCGGCGGCAACATCGCCGTGCAATGGAATCATGTGCTCGCCGAAGTGCTCGGAGACGACAGCGGCGTCACCGGCATGCGCATCCAAAATGTCGGCGACAAAAGCACGCGCGACATCGCGCTGAAGGGCGTTTTCATCGCCATCGGCCACACCCCGAACACCGGCATGTTTGAGGGCAAACTGGAAATGCGAAACGGCTATCTGCAAACCCGCGGCGGCGCCGACGGCGGCGCGACCGCGACCAGCGTGGACGGCGTATTCGCCTGCGGCGATGTCAGCGACTCGGTCTACCGCCAGGCGGTAACCGCGGCCGCGACCGGCTGCATGGCCGCGCTGGACGCCGACCGCTATCTCAAAACAATTCCCGCCGATGCCGGATAAACCGCGCAAGCCGCGAACGCGAATCGCGCAGGACGACATTGATTTGTTCCGCCGCGCGATGTCCGGCGCGACGCGTTACGAGGAAACCGCCCCGCGCGCGGCCGCGAAAAAATCGTCCGCAAAAAAACCGGCGGCGAAAAAAACCGCGGCGCCAAAACCAAAACCCCCGGCAAAAACCCCGCGGCGCAAACCGCCCGCGCCGGCCGCAAAACCCGCGCGCCGCGGCGTCCTGCGCGACCAAACCGAGCAGGGCGACTATGTGGAATTCGCGCGCGGCGGCCTGCAGACGCGCGTAATGCGCAAACTAAAACGCGGCGAATACCGCATCGGCGCGGAATTGGATTTGCACGGCCTGACCACCGCCGAAGCCGAAAAAGCGCTCAGCGATTTCTTACGCGCGGCCGCGGCGAAGGGCGCAAAGGCAGCGCTGGTCATTCACGGCAAAGGCCTGCGCAGCGGCGGCAAGGGCGGGGTGATGAAACGGTTTGTGCTGGGGTGGCTGAAGAAGCGCGGGGAGGTGAAAGCGTTTTGCTCGGCGGTGGGGAAAGATGGGGGGACGGGGGCGGTTTATGTTTTGTTGGGGAGGGGGTGATAGTTTTGTGTTAGAGTGCAGATCAATTTCAACACAACCGAGGTATTTTTAAAAATGAACGGAGCAACCAAACTGGGAATTGATGTGATTTGGAAAAGAATCGAAGCACATGAAAGCGGGGATTTCGAGACCAAGCGCGGCGAGCCTTTTACGTACAAAATCTCCGAGAATGTTCTCTATCCGAGCCGAACAGACTTTCAGTTGCACAAGAACGAATTCGAAAAAGTGCTTCCGCTTCTGCCTCTTTCGGGCCCTGGCGAAATCAACGAACTTGTCTTCGGTCCGTCCTACATATGGGCGATTTTGCATGATCGGCGAATTCGGCAAAACGATTGGTGACAGATTGCGCCAATCTTTCGCCGTGCGCGCCACGCGCCCCGACCACCTGATCCGTTTTAATCAACCAAACTTTTACAACAGAGGTCAACATGAAAAACATGCTCGCTGCTCTTGGGATTTTGCTTTTCACTTCCGCCGCTTACTCCTCGGAAGTGAAGGCGCCCTTTGGTTTGACCTGGGGCGAAACGAAGAATCAGCTGGGGGCCAAGGGAGTGTCTTGTAATTACGGCACCAAACGCTTCTTGACTTGTCATGAATCTGCGCAAGAGCATGATTCATCCAAAGGTACGCTGAAATCTTGCGCTTTGTCAGATTCCCGCGGCAAAACTCTGCCCCGGCCTGTTTCATTTGGCAAATACTATTCGCTGGCTTTTGATTCGGCGGACCGGCTTCATTGCGCCTACGTAGTGAGCGACCGCATGCCCAACATCTTCAGCAACGCGGTCGGCGCAAAAGGCAGGGCGCTCTATGTGCGGGTGAAATCCAATTTGATCAAAAAGTATGGACAACCCACGACGGTCAACGACGACTTCTACTGCATCGCGCCTAACGACTGCAAAAACTGGGGATCTGTCTGGGAGCCGGCTGGTGGCGGGAAAATATCCATGTATTTATCGGAAGTGCCCGAAGCATTCCGACGTGCAATGGCAATGTTCGGTAAAGAAGTTCCGACGGGAACAGGAAACTTGGAACTGCTGTATGAGTCTCCGGAAATAGTCGGCACCGACCGCGCCCGAGAGAAACGCCGAAGGAAACTGGAAGAAGCCGCTGATGACAGCGGACTCTAAACGCTGTCTTGCTTGCCTGCGCCCACCTGCCGCTCACCGCCATTTCGCTACGCACTCCCGAACAGTGAAACTCCACTGCAAAAAGACCGGCGCGGAATATCAGTTCGTCCGCGCGCAATTGTCGTTTGAAGAAGGCGTTTCCTCCGACAAATTCGGCGAAGAAAACAGTAAAACTGTGCGGAAGGCATTGTCGCGCAACGGTTATGCCAAGTTGCGTGAAACGACCGAGGCGGTGTATCCGTCCCGATTGGACGAAATGCTTGGAGATTTCCTTTTGCGTTTGAAAAAAAGTGGCGATAATTTTTATCGCGACTTTCTCAATTGCAACGGTGACGAGGAATACTCAACTTTCAAAGTCACCGACAAAAACATCCTTGGCAAGCGCGGCGTTTATGCTTACAAAGTCGGAAATGAATTGCGCTACATTGGCCGTTGCCTCGACTCGATTCGAAAGCGCGTCAACCAAGGACATGGAAAAATCTACCCCAAAAACTGCTATCTCGACGGTCGCCGAACAAATTGCCGGATTAACGCACTGATCACGAAAGAGAAAACCAAAGATGCGGTAAGTTTCTGGTTCTGCGAACTCGCCCCGGACAAAGCAAAAACGGTGGAAAAGTGCCTGATCAATGAATACACCCCACAGTGGAACAAGCGGCGGTAGCAGGCGCGTTTTCATGCGCCCTGTTACTCCCCCAACAAAATCACATCCTCCCCCCGCCACCAGACCGTGACGCGTTCGCCGACCGAGGGGGCGACTGCGTTGCGGCTGCTGTTGGGGGTGGCGACGGTGAGGTTGACGCCGACGGCGACGCAGACGCTCAGCACGGTCTGCCCGCCGTAATACGAGACGTTTTCCACGGCGGCTTCGGCCGAGTGCGCGCCGGCGTCGGAGGGCGCGGCGCCGGGGGCGGCGATGCGCAGTTTTTCCGGGCGAATCGCGGCGAAAGATGCCGGCGCGGCGCCGCTGCCGGAGGCGGCGGCGATTTCGCCGAGGCCGTCCACCGCATACCGCCCGTCGCCACCGGGGGCCGGGCGCGCGGGAAGAATGTTCATGCGGCCGACAAAGTCTGCGACAAAGCGGCTTGACGGCGCCTCGTACAAATTGCGCGGCGTGTCCAGTTGGCGAATGCCGCCCGATTCCATGACCGCGACGCGCTCGGCCATGGAAAGCGCCTCGTCCTGGTCGTGGGTTACCACGACAAAGGTTATGCCGACGGTGTTATGCAGTTTCACCAATTCGTTCTGCATGGTCTCGCGCAGTTTGGCGTCCAGCGCAGAGAGCGGCTCGTCCAAAAGCAACAGGCGCGGGCGCTTGACCAGCGCGCGCGCCAATGCGACGCGCTGGCGCTGGCCGCCGGAGAGTTGGTGCGAGAAGCGCGTCTCCAGCCCGTCCAACTGCACCAGCGATACCGCCTCGTCCACGCGGCGCTTCAGTTCGGGCGCGGCGACGCGGTCAATGCGCAGGCCGTAGGCGATGTTGTCGCGCACATTCATGTGCGGGAAAACCGCGTAGGACTGAAACACCATGTTGACCGGGCGTTTGTTCGGCGGCAGCGCGGCGATGTCCCTGCCGTCCATGCGAATCACGCCTTCGGTCGGGTTTTCAAACCCGCCGATGAGGCGCAGCAGCGTGGTCTTGCCGCAGCCGGACGGGCCGAGCAGCACCAGAAACTCCTTGTCGTAAATGTCCAGCGAGACATCGTTGACCGCCTTTTCGCGGCCGAAGTGCTTGCTGATGCCGCGGACTTCAATGAGCGCGCGCCGCGTCATGCGCGCCTCGCGGTTTGAAAGCGCATCGCCAACACCGCGGCGATTACGGTGATGACGATGAGCACGGTGGAGGCGGCGTTGACTTCGGGGGTCACCGAAAAACGCACCATGGAATTGATCTTGACCGGCAGGGTGATGCTGTTCGGGCCGGCGGTGAAATAGGTGATGACAAAATCATCCAGCGAAAGCGTGAAGGCGATCAGCGCGCCGGCGATGATGGACGGGCGAATCTGCGGCAGCAGCACATCGCGCATCGCCTGCCATTCGCTCGCGCCCAAATCCATCGCCGCTTTTTCCAGTTCGCGGTTGACCGAGGCGAGCCGCCCGCGCACGATGACCGCGACAAACGGAAAGGTGAAGGTGATGTGGGCGATGATGATGTTGCCGAGGCTCAGCGGCCAGGCGAGGTCGCGCGGCCACCACTGGTTGAAAAACACCAGCAGCGCGACGCCGAGGCAGATTTCCGGAATGACGATGGGCAGCGACATCATTCCGTCGGCGGCGTGGCGAAACGGAAAACGAAAGCGCCACAACAGCACCGCCGCGGCCACGCCGAGCGCGACGCTTGCCACCATGTTGACCGCGGCGATGGTCAGCGAGTTGGCGAAGGCTTCAATCAGCGATTCGTTGGCCGCGGCTTTTGCGTAGTATTTTGTGGTGAAGCCGCGCCACACGATGTTGCGCTTGGAGTCGTTGAAACTGAACGCGACCAGCGTGACGATGGGCGCATACAGCATTACGAAAAACGCCGCGAGAAACGAGCGCATCCACCAGCGCCCGGCGTAATCCAGCGGTTCAGGCCGGCGCATATCCGCCCCCGTCGGCGCGCTCGGCGCGCGCCGCAAAAAGCCGCCGCAGCACGATGGCGGCGAAAGTCAGATACATCAGCAAAAACGAAAGCGCCGCGCCGAACGGCCAGTTGTTGGCGCCGAGGAACTGCCGCTCAATGACATTCCCTATCAACTGGCTGTCGGCGCCGCCGAGCATGTCGGCGATGAAAAATGCGCCGAGCGCCGGCACGAACACGATCATCACGCCGCTGATGACGCCGGGCATGGTCAGCGGAAGAAGCACTTTAAAAAAGGTGCGCCAGTGGCCGGCGCCGAGGTCCAGACTCGCCTCCAGATAGGAGCGGTCAAAACGCTCCATGGACGCGTAGAGCGGCAAAATCATGAACGGCAAAAACACATAGGCGACGCCGAGCGCGACCGCGGTGTTGGTGTAGAGCAATTCCAGCGGCGCGAAATCGCCGAGTCCGCCGAGGCCGACCGCGCGCAACAGCGAATCGCCGGCGTTCCAAAACCATTCCAGCGTGAAGTTGAGAAAACCGCGCGTGCGAAACACCGCTATCAGCGCGTAGGTGCGGATCAAAATGTTGATCCAAAACGGCAGGGTTATCGCCAGCAGAAGCGGCATTTTAATTTTCGGCGGCGCAAACGCGACCGCCAGCGCGACCGGGTAGCCGACCAGCAGGCAGGCCGCGGTGGCGGCGAGCGCGACCAGCAGCGACTTGCCGAAGATGCCGAGGTAGAGCGGCTCAAACGCGCGCAGATAATTGCCGCCGGTCCAGGTCAGGTCGTGGCCGATGATGCCGCTTTTGTCGGAAAAACTCAGCCCGAAAATAAAACCGAGCGGCAGCACGAAAAACACCCCGAGCCACAGCAGCGCGGGCAGGCCGAGCGCGGCGAAAACGACTTTGTTGGATTGCCAGGGTTCGGTTTGCAAAATACCTCCGGCGTTCGGGCGGCGCGTCGCCCGATGGTGTCGGTGTTTGAAAAAGTCCCGGCATTAACGCCGGGAAGCGAACTCCCGCGCCGCAAAAAATTCGCGACGCGGGAGCGGTGACGAGAAAAAAGCGGGCGGCGCTTTTTAAGACGCCAAAATCCCGGTCCACACCTCGTCGATCAACTGCGCGCGCGCCTCGCCCAGATACAGCGACGGCTCCAGTTTTTCCTGCACTTTTTTCGGCGGGAAAATCGCCGGGTTGTTGCGGTAGGAGGCGTCGGTCAGTTTGCGCGCGGCCTCGTTCGGGGTCGCGTACTCGATGTACTCGGCGAGGTCGCGGCCGACTTCGGCGTCCAGCAGGTAGTTGATGAAGGCATGCGCGTTTTCCGGGTGCGGCGCGCCGGCCGGAATGCACAGGCAGTCCTGCCAGTAGTAGCCGCCCTCTTTCGGGATGACATAGCCGATGTCCGGGTCCTCGTTGATGAGTTGCGCGATGTCGCCGTTCCACTCCACCACCAGGTCCACCTCGCCCGAGGCGAGCAGGTCCTGCCCGTTGTCCTCAAAAATGCCCTTGACATTTTTCTTGTACTCAATCAACTGGGTGGCGGCCTGGCGGATTTGCTCGCGGTCGGTGGAGTTGAACGAGTAGCCGAGGTAGCGCAGCGTCATGCCGATCATGGAACCCGGCTCGCTGATCCAGCCGATGCGGCCGGCGTGCTGGTTGGACTGCCGGCCCCACACCGCCGACCACGAGTCGGGCGCGCGCGACACTTTGGACTTGCGGTAGCCGATTCCCATGGTGCCCCACATGTAGGGCATGGAGAATTTGCGGCCCGGGTCAAACTCGGCGTCGCGGAAAGTCCGGTCGACATTTTTGCGGAAGTTCGGGATTTTTCCATGGTCCAGCGGCTGCAGCAAATTGGCGCGCCACATGCGCTCGACAAAATCGTTGGTCGGCACGATGACGTCGTAGCCGGGATTTCCCTCGCGCATTTTGGCGAAGAGTTCGGCGTTGTCGCCGAACAAATCCATCTTCACTTCAACGCCGCTGTCCTTGCGAAAATCCGCGAGCGTGGTTTCACCGATGTAGGTGTCCCAGTTGTAGAAGTTGAGTTTTTTCTCCTCCTGGCCGAACACGGACGACGGCAGCGAAAAGCCCGCGGCGGCCGCGCCGGTGGCGGCGAGGAAATTTCGTCGGGTGAGTTTCATTGGGGATTCCTCCGGATAATTGGGGGGGAAATATTGCCAGCATTTCGCGCCGCTGTCAATCGCCAAAAACCCGCGGTAAAACCGTTTTCCACCGCATTTTTTCGGGCTGTCCATCCCGCTTAATCCCGCATAATCCCGGATAATCCCGTTTGCGCTTGCTTTTTTCCCGGCAATCGGCGGCGGGTAAAATTCCCGGCGCTTAGCGCGTTATCATTTTATGTACATTAATTACACGCCATGAACGAAACCACCGACACCGCAAAAATGTCCGCGGAAATCACCGCGGCGCAACTCGCC
>JALCBG010000021.1:30268-35436 GCA_028066695.1 Gammaproteobacteria bacterium
CGAAACCACCGACACCGCAAAAATGTCCGCGGAAATCACCGCGGCGCAACTCGCCGAAGTGGACCGCCCGATCGGCGAGGCGCGCGGCATGCCGAATGCGGCCTACACCGACGCGCGCTTTTTCGCCTTTGAGCGCGACCATCTTTTCGCCAAGACCTGGACCGCGCTGGCGTTTTGCGACGACCACGCGCGCGAGGGCGGAGTCGCGCCGGTGGATTTCATGGGCGTGCCGCTGATCATCGCGCGCCGCGCCAAAAAAGACGGCGGCGAATTGGCGGTGTTCCACAATGTCTGCAGCCACCGCGGCATGCGACTGGTCGGCGAACCGGCGCAAACCAACGGACTGCTGGTCTGCCCCTACCACGCGTGGAGTTACGACCTCGGCGGAAAACTGGTGGCGACTCCGCACATCGGCGGCGTCGGCGAAAACCGCGCCGAAGGTTTTTGCCGCGAAAAACACGGGCTGAAACAAGTGCGCTCGCATTGCTGGATGGGAATTTTGTTCATCAACCTGAGCGGAGACGCGCCCGAATTTAATGAACACGCCGCGCCGCTGATTTCGCGCTACCGCGAATTCCTCGGCGAAGACGGCGCGCAATTGCTGGCCGCGCCGGCCAAGGACGCGGGACTGACGCTGGAAGCCGCATGCAACTGGAAACTCGCGGTGGAAAATTACTGCGAGGCCTACCACCTGCCGTGGGTGCATCCGTCGCTGAATTCCTACTCGCCGCTGGCGCGCCACTACTGCATGCTCATCCACGACGATTTCGCCGGGCAGGGCACCGACACTTTCGCGCCGACTTTTGACGGCGCCGATGCGCTGCCGCTGTTTCCCGAATGGCCGCGGGAAAAACGCGCGGTCGCCGAATACCCGACCTTTTACCCGAACCTCCTGCTCGGCTACCAGGTCAACCACTTTTACGCGATGATCATTCACCCGCTCGCGCCGGCGCGCGTGCGCGAGGAAGTGAAATTGTTTTACATCGGAGACGGCGCGGCGGACGCGCGCCACGCGCGCGCGCGGCGCGAAAACCTGGCGGCGTGGCGGAAGATTTTCTTTGAGGATGTCGGCGCGGTGGAGGGCATGCAGCAGGGGCGGCAGTCACCCGGCTTTCGCGGCGGCGTGTTCTCGCCGAAATTGGATGCGCCGACGCACCACTTTCACCGCTGGGTCGCGCGCAAATACCGCGCCGCTTATGCGCACAATGGAACGGGGGTCGCGGGGGGCGCGGCGGCGCAAAACGGGCGCGAGTAGCGCCGCCGCGAAACGAAAAGTCAGCCGCTTTGCGCGTCGGCTTTCAGGACTTTCTGCAACTCGCCGCTTTCAAACATCTCGGTCATGATGTCGCAGCCGCCGATGAACTTGCCGCGCACATAGAGTTGCGGCACCGTCGGCCAGTTGGAATACGCCTTGATGCCCTGGCGCACCTCGTCGTCGGCGAGCACATCCACCGACGCAAAACGCGTGTCGCACTCTTTCAAAATCTGCGCGGTTCGCCCGGAAAAACCGCATTGCGGAAAATCCGGCGTGCCTTTCATGAACAGCACCACGTCGTTGCTCTCGATGACTTCTTTCAAACGCTCTTGAACGGACATAATCGCCTCTCGGGTGGAATGGTGTTTGTGGTGGTGGAGTGAATTTGCGGACGCGGTTTAACGCGTCACTTCGCTTCGGCCTGCTCTTCCGGCGTCAGCGTCTTCATGGTCAGCGCGTGAATTTCCTCGCGCATTTTGTCGCCGAGCGCGCGGTAGACCATCTGGTGCCGCTCAACCAGCGGCTTGCCGGAAAAATCGGCGGCGATCACCACCGCCTCAAAATGCCGCCCGTCCCCCTCCACGCGCGCCTTCGCGCCGGGCAAACCGGCCTCAATCCAGTTTTGAATGTCGGCGGGGTCGGGCATGGACGCGAGGTCAAAGTCGGGCGCGTAGTGGTGCTGCATGTTCAGCCGAACATGCCGGCGAGGCCGCTGATCTTCGCCATCTGCCGCAATTGCGCCGGGGCGTTTTCAAATACGGCTTTGCCGGAGGCGGCTTCAATGCGGTTCGCCCAGTGCAGCAAAAGCGCCAGGCCGGCGCTGTCGGTTTCGCCGACTTCGCTTAAATTGATGCGCACTTCGCCGGCCGCCTTCGGCATGGATTTGAACACCGGCTTCAGCGCCCTGCTCTCAAAAAGCGCGCGCGCGGTGGACGCGGTCATGTCGCCGCGCACGCGGATGAGGTTGCCGTTTGCGGTGATCACCGGTAGTTCGCCGCGTTGACCTTTTTCATGGAGGAGATCAGGCCGTCAATGCCCAGCGCGTCAATGGACGCGGCGTAGGTCGCGCGGTAGTGGGTGATCATGTTGAGGTCGGCGATGGACAGGTTGTAGATGCGCCATTTGCCGTCGGTGCCGAGCAGCAGCGAGTAGTTGACCGAGACCGGCTGCGCGGCTTCGCTGAGCGTCACCTCGGACAGCACTTCGGCGAACTTGCGCCCCTTGCGCTCGGTCAGTTTGCTGCCGGTGAACTCAATCTTCTCCTTGCCGGTGTAGTCAAACAGCGCGGTGGCGTAGGAGCCGATCATCAGTTTTTTGAACTCTTCGCCGAACACCGCGCGCTGCGACGCGCTGGCGCGCTTCCAGTTTTTGCCCAGCACCAGTTTGGAGATGCGCGGAATGTCAAACACCGGCACGACCAGGCGATCTACCAGGTCAAACAACTTTTTGTTGTTGTCCTTCAGTTCGCCGCGGCGCGCGGTGAGTTCGCCGAGGAGTTGCTCCACGACGCCCTCAATCATCGCGCCCGGGTCGGCCTGCGCATGCGCTTTCGGCGCCGGCAAAAACGCGAGCGGCGCGAGAAGCATGGAAAGCGCGGCCGCAACAAAGGCGCGCCGCGCGCGGTTTTTCACGGACATTTTCAGGATGGTCATTGCTCTTTCCCCTCCCCTTGGCTGAACATGAATTGACTGATCAGCGATTCCAGTTGAATCGCCGACTGCGTGATCTCGACGCGGTCGCCTTCCTCCAGATAGAAGTCGTCCGCGCCGGGAAGCAGGCCGATGAACTGCGCGCCAAGCAGCCCGGCGGTCAAAATCGCCGCGCTGGTGTCGGCCGGCAGGTTGTCGTAGCGGGCGTCAATGTCCATGCCGACCACCGCTTCGTAACTCTCGCGGTCGATGGTGATGTCGCCGACGCGGCCGACGCGCACGCCGCCGATCATCACCGGCGCTTTTTCGTTGAGGCCGCCGACATTGCTGAAGTGCGCGGTGACGCGGAAGGTGTTTCCGCCGCCGCCGCCGGCGTTGCTGACCTGCACCGCCAGCATGGTCAGCGCGGCCAGGCCCAGCAGGATGAAAATGCCAACCCAGATTTCAGTGCTCGTTCGTTGCATCACAGACCTCCAAACATGAGTGCGGTCAGAATGTAATCGCCCCCGAGCACCGCCAGCGACGAGGAGACCACGGTGCGCGTGGTCGCCCGGCTGACGCCCTCGGAAGTCGGAACTGCGTCGTACCCTTCAAACAGCGCGAGCCAGGTGATGATAAACCCAAACACCACGCTTTTGATCACGCCGTTCAGGACATCATCCACCAAATCCACGCCGTTTTGCATGGACGACCAGTATACGCCCGGATCCACGCCAAACTGGCCGTGCCCGATCAGGTAGCCGCCGAGCACGCCGACCGCGCTCAAAATCGCGGCGAGCAGCGGCATGGCGATCAGCCCGGCGACAAAGCGCGGCCCGATGACGCGCGCCATCGGGTCCACCGCCATCATTTCCATCGCCGCGAGTTGCTCGGTGGCTTTCATCAATCCGATTTCGGCGGTCAGCGCCGAGCCGGCGCGCCCGGCGAAAAGCAGCGCGCCCAGCACCGGGCCCAGTTCGCGCACCAAAAACAGCGCGACCACCAAACCCAGACTGGATTCGGCGCTGAAATTGACCAGTTGGTAGTAACCCTGCAGGCCGAGCACCATGCCGACGAACAGGCCGGAGACCATGATGATCAGCAGGGTCAAAACGCCGAGCGCGTACAACTGCTCAATGATCAGCGAAAACCGCGGCAGCGAGCGCGCCGCGCCGAGCAGCGCGCGCAGCAAAAACAAAAAGGCCGAGCCGAGCCGGGCGATGAAGGCAATCGCCCATCCGCCAATGGCGCCGAAAAGCGCGGCGAGACTTTTCATCGTTTCACCGCGGCGAGGTCTTTGCGGTAGGGCTCGGCCGGGTAGTGGTAGCCGACCGGGCCGTCGGGCAGCCCGTTCATAAACTGCTTCACTTCCGGCAGTTTGCTTTCTTTCATTTCCTTCGGCGCGCCATGCCCGATGACTTTGCCGCCGCCGAGCAGATACATGTAATCGGCGATGGCGCGGCCCTCAATGACATCGTGCGTCACCACGATGGAAGTGAGGCCGAGCGCGTCGTTCAATTCGCGGATGAGTTTCATAATGACCCCCATGGAAATCGGATCCAGGCCGACGAACGGCTCGTCATACATGACCATTTCCGGGTCCAGCGCAATCGCGCGCGCCAGCGCCACGCGGCGGTTCATTCCGCCGGAAAGTTCCGACGGCATCAAGTCGCGCGCGCCGCGCAGCCCGACCATTTCCAGTTTCAACAGAACCAGTATGCGCACCAGCGCCTCGGGCAGATCGGTCTGCTCGCGCAGCGGGAAGGCGACATTGTCAAACACCGACAGGTCGGTCAAAAGCGCGCTGCTTTGAAACAGCATGCCCATCTTGCGCCGCATGGAAAAAAGTTTTGCGCTGCCGCGCGGCGGAATCGCCTCGCCGTCAAAGCGCACCTCGCCGCGCCGCGGACGCAGGCGGCCGCCGACCAGGCTGAGGAAGGTGGATTTGCCGCAGCCGCTGGGGCCCATGATGACGGTGACCTTTCCGCGGGGGATGATCATGTTCAGTCCCTTGTAAATCGGGCGGCCGCCGAAAGAGAAGTCGACGCCGCGCGCTTGGACCATCGGATCGGCGAGGATTTTGGGAACGGGCATGGGGGGTGCTCGAAGTAGTGGTTTCTGGGGGACTAGTTTATACCGATTTTCCCCCGGCCGCGCACTCGCGACCGACCGAAAAATTCGGGCGGTCGGGGCTCCCGAAACGGCGAAAATCCGCGCCGATTTTCCGGCGGCGGGCTGGCGGGGGTGTTGGGAGCGGGCATGGGGGGCATGAAAGGCTCGGGTTT
>JALCBG010000022.1:0-25759 GCA_028066695.1 Gammaproteobacteria bacterium
GCGGCTCGCAGGACAATCAATTCCACGAGATGCGGGAATTGATGCGGCGTTTTCAGAATTGCTCGGACAAGAACATCACGCTGGTCGTGATTGTTGACGGCGAGTATTACCAGCGCAACAATCGCGAGCGCCTGCGAGAGTTAAAGGGGCATCAACGCGACCGTCCGCCAATCAGCAAGGCGCTGTCAATCGGTGAACTGCAGGCATTTTTGCGCGCGCAATCCGCCGCATAAATCACCCGGTCTTCCACATCACCAAATCCCAAACCCCATGCCCCAATTTCTCCCCGCGCCGTTCAAACTTGGTCAGCGGGCGCTGCGGCGGGCGGGGGGAGAAATTACCGGCGCCGGCGGGGTTTTCCAAATCGGCGGTCGCGTCAAAACATTCCAGCGCGTGTTCGGCATAAGCGCGGATGTCGGTGGCGAAGTGCAGGCCGCCGCCGGCGGCGAGTTTGGCGGCGAGTAGCGCGGCAAATTTCGGCTGCACCAAGCGCCGTTTGTGGTGGCGTTTTTTCGGCCACGGGTCGGGGAAATACAGATAGACCGCGGCCAGCGAGCGGTCGGCGATGGCGCGCGACAGGACTTCCACCGCGTCATCACAAAAAACGCGGATATTGTTGATATTTTGCTCTTTAATTCGCCGCAATAACCGGCCGACGCCGGGGCGGTGCACTTCGGCGCCGAGGAAATTGCAGCCCGGGTTTGCCGCGGCCATTTCCAGCAGCGCGTCTCCGTCGCCGAAACCGATTTCCAAATGCAGCGGCGCGGCGCGGCCGAATGCGCGCGCAAAATCGGGCGCGCCCTCCCCCGCATTTTTCGCCGGCAAATCCAACCCGTATGCATCCCACGATTCCTCCAGCGCGCGCCGCTGGCCGCGCGTCAGGCGGCCCTCGCGCCGCACATAACTTCGCACTTGCCGGCGTTGCGCCTCCGGGACTTGTTCGCGGCTTTTTTCGCCGGCACTCATGCAGACTGCTTCGCCCGCTTCACCCGCTCCCAGGCGCTGCGGATTTCATGCGTCTTTTCATTGGCGAGTTTGATCATCTCCTCGGGCAGGCCTTTCGCCACCAGTTTGTCCGGGTGGTGCTGCCCGAGCAGGCGGCGGTATGCCTTGCGCGCCTCGGGCAGCGGCGCGTTTTCGCGGATGCCGAGCACGCGGCATGCGTCGGCGAGCGACATGCCCGATCCTCTTTCCTGTCCGCGTGAAGTGTGCGCGCCGCGCATCGCGTCCATCCAACTCCGCAATTCCTCGCGCGCGACTCCGAGCGCGTCGGCGACTTGCATCAGCACCGCGTTTTCCGCGGGTGCGATTCTTCCGTCGGCGAGCGCGGCTTGCGCCTGAATTTCCATGAAGAATTGAATCAGCGTCCGCCGCCCATGGCATTCGCGGCGAAATTGCGCGAGGATTTCTTCCAGCGCAAAACCGGGCTGCTTTCCCTGATTAAAAAGCGCGCGCGCCAGTTTGCGCTGCGCCGCGTCCAACTGCATGTGCCGCATCACTTCTTCGGCGAGTTTGATTTCCTCGCGGCTGACTCTTCCGTCTGCTTTGGCGACATGCCCCATCACCGCAAAAGTCGCGGTGAAAAATGCGGCCTGCACGCGCTCCTGCGCGCCGGGGCGCGCTTGATTCGCGACGCCGCGCATGCCGCTGTCAAATTGGTGGCCGAGAGACGCGCCGAGCAATGCGCCGAGCGGCCCGCCGAGCATGAAGCCGAACGCGCCGCCGAGAAGTTTTCCCCACCACGCCATTACGCGGCTCCCTTAAAAGTGTCGCGCAAATTGATGGGGGCGGAATGCATGCGAAAAGTTCCGTAAGAAATGCGGAGCGGGTGAACGGAATCGAACCGTCATCATGAGCATGGGAAGCTCAGGTAATAACCATTATACGACACCCGCATTTTCCGCCGCGCAAGTATAGCGCATGTCATGTAAAACAAGCGCGGCGCGGCATTCGTTATAATGGCCGGCCTGCCAACCGCCCCACCCTGCCATGCCCAACGCCCAGCAAAATGTCTACATCATTGACGGCGCGCGCACGCCGTTTTTGAAAGCGGCCGGCGCGCCGGGCCCGTTTGCCGCGGCCGATTTGGCGGTCGCCGCCGGGCGGCCGCTATTGGCGCGCCAGCCGTTTGCGCCGAATGAATTTGACGAGGTGATTCTCGGCTGCGTGGGACCCGGCGTGGATGAAGCCAACATCGCTCGGGTCGCCTCGCTGCGGCTCGGTTGCGGCGAGGAGACGCCGGCGTGGACGGTCGGGCGCAATTGCGCGAGCGGAATGCAGGCGCTGGATTCCGCGGCGACCAACATCGCGAGCGGGCGCGCCGACTTGGTGCTGGCCGGCGGCGCCGAATCCATGAGCCACGCGCCGGTGCTGTTCAGTCTGCGTTTCGTCGCGTGGCTTGCGGGATTTTCGCGCGCGAAAACCTTTCCGGACAAATTGCGCGCGCTCGCGCGTTTTCGGCCGGGGTTGTTGAAGCCGGTCATCGGACTGTTGCGCGGGCTGACCGACCCGGTCGCCGGCATCAACATGGGGCAGACCGCCGAGAAAGTCGCGCATCGTTTCGGGGTGGCGCGCGAGGAGATGGACGCGTTCGCCGCGCGCAGCCACGAGCGGCTCGCCGCGGCCGTGGATGACGGATTTTTTGAGGAGGAAATCGTGCCGATTTTTGACACCGCCGGGAATGCCTACCGCGAGGACACCGGGCTGCGCCGCGACTCCACGCCGGACAAACTGGCGAAACTGAAACCGGTGTTTGACCGCCCTGCCGGGAAGGTAACCGCGGGCAACAGCGCGCAGATCACCGACGGCTGCGCGTGGCTGGTGCTCGCCGGCGAGCGCGCGGTGGCGCGGCACAATTTGCGCGTGCGCGGGCGACTGCTGGACTGCAATTGGGCCGGGCTGGACCCGGCGCAAATGGGGCTCGGTCCCGCGCATGCCGGCGCGCCGCTGCTGCAGCGCAATCAATTTGAATTGCACGACATTGATTACTGGGAAATCAACGAGGCCTTCGCCGCGCAGGTTTTGGCATGCCTCGCCGCGTGGCGCTCCGACGAATACTGCCGCGAACATCTCGGGCTGCGCGGCGCACTCGGCGAAATTGATCCGGCGCGGCTGAACATTGACGGCGGCGGCATCAGCATCGGGCATCCGGTCGGCGCGAGCGGCGCGCGCATCGTGCTGCACGCGCTGCGCGTGCTGGAGAAAAACGACTGGCGGCGCGCGGTCGCCACGCTATGCATCGGCGGCGGACAGGGCGGCGCGATGCTGATAGAGCGCGCCGAAAAAAAACCGCGCGCAAACTGAGCGCGCCCGCGCATGGCGCAACTGAATAACTGGCGCATCAACAGTGAAAGCGGGTGGTGCCGGCTGACGCTGGATGTGCCGCGCGCCTCGCAGAATGTTTTGTCGGCGGAGGTGATCGCCGAACTGGACATCGCGCTGGAACAGATTGAGCGCGACGCGCCGAATGCGGTGCTGCTGTGTTCGGGGAAGGAGCGCGGGTTTGTCGCGGGGGCGGATGTGCGCGAGTTCGCGAAGATTGAAAGCGGCGAACAGGCGGCCGAGGCGCTGGCGAGCGCGCACCGGGTTTTTGCGCGGTTGGAGGCGCTGCCGATGCCGAGTGTCGCGCTGATCAATGGACACTGCCTCGGCGGCGGATTGGAGTTGGCGCTGGCATGCGATTTTCGCGTCGCCGCCGACAGCGAGTCGGCGCGGATTGGGCTGCCGGAAGTGCTGCTGGGGATTCATCCCGGGTTTGGCGGGAGTGTGCGGCTGATAGAAACGATTGGCGCGCCGGCCGCGCTGCAGTTGATGCTGAGCGGGCGCGGCCTCGCGCCGCGTAGCGCGCGGCGGCTCGGGGTGGTGGATTACGCGGTGCCGATGCGGCAATTGGAAAGCGCGGCGCGGTATGCGGTTTCCCGGCCGCGTTTGCCGGATGGAAAACTGAAAGGTCTGTGGAAAACAGTGATGGCGAGTTTGCCGGCGCGGGCGCTGATGTGCGCGTTCATTAAGCGGCAACTGCGCGCGCGTGTTCGGCGCGAACATTATCCCGCGCCGTATCAATTGCTGGAACTGTGGCGGCGGCACGGCAACGACCGCGAGGCGATGTTCGCGGCCGAGCGCGAGTCGGTGGCGCAACTGATCACCAGCGCCGCGTCGCGCAACTTGGTCAAGTTGTTTTTTCTGCGGGAGAAGTTGAAAAAAATTCCGAAGGAGACCGGAAAGGAGACCGCGCACTTTTCACATATACATGTCATCGGCGCCGGCGTGATGGGCGGCGACATCGCCGCGTGGTGCGTGTTGCGCGGGTTGCGCGCGACTTTGCACGATTCCAATCCGGCCGCGCTGGCGAATGCGATGAAACGCGCGCACAATTTGTTTCGCCGAAGATTGAAATCGCCGCGATTGGTGCAGCGCGCGCTGGACCGGTTTCAGCCGGATCCGGCCGGAGACGGCGCGCGGCGCGCCGATGTGATTTTGGAAGCGATCGTGGAAGACCGCGCGGCGAAGGCGGCGGTGTTCGCCGAAGCGCAAAAAGTCGCGCGCAGCGGCGCGTTGCTGGCGACCAATACCTCGGGCATTCCGCTGGAAGAACTCGCGTCGGGACTGCGCGCGCCGGGGCAATTGGTCGGGCTGCATTTTTTCAACCCGGTGGCGCGCATGCAATTGATTGAAGTGGTGCGCGGCGAGCAGAGCAGCCCCGACTCGCTCGCCGCGGCCGCGGCATTTGCGGCGCGCATCGGGCGGCTGCCGCTGGCGGTGAAAAGCCGGCCGGGGTTTTTGGTGAACCGGATTTTGATGCCGTATTTGCTGGAGGCGGTGCAGTTGCTGGAGGAAGGCGTGCGCGGCGAAATCGTGGACCGCGCCGCCGAGCAATTCGGCATGGCGATGGGGCCGGTGGAACTCGCCGACAATGTCGGCCTGGATGTGTGCATGCATGTCGCGCGCAACCTGACCAAGACTTACGGCGGCGAAGCGCCGGGGATGCTGGCGCAAAAAGTGGAAGGCGGAAACCTCGGCAAAAAAACCGGCGAAGGCTTTTACCGCTGGACGCGCGGAAAAGCGCAAAAGGAAAAGGCGGACAGCGACGCGCGCACGCTGGCGGCGATAGAAGAGCGGCTGATTTTTCGCATGCTCAATGAGTCGGTGGCGTGTCTTAATGAAGGCATCGTGGACGGCGCGGATTCGCTGGATGCCGGCATGGTTTTCGGCGCGGGTTTTGCGCCGTTTCGGGGGGGGCCGGTTGCTTACATCATTGAGCAGGGGCAGGAAGCGGCGCTGCGGCGGTTTGACGGGCTGCAGGAGCGGTATGGCGAGCGGTTTGCGCCGTGTGCGGGGTGGAAGGAACTACAGTTGGGGGAGTGACGGGGAAGAGTTAATCTTCCCCTTCCTCCGAGTCATCTGCGTCGGATGGCTGCCAGTCCTCGATGCGCAAATTTTGGATGCGCTCATGGAAAGCCGCATGAAACTTTTCTAAGTTTTCATTGATCCACTCCTGCAACATTTGCCAGTTTTCAGTATCTTTCAGGTTGCAGTCGCTTCGATGTAAATTCACCTGGCTTTGTCGTTTGGTTTTCAGTTTGCGCCATTCCAACTTCTCGCCAACCTCTTTCTCGATTTCTTCTTTTTCTTTTTTCAACAAATCGAAAAACTTCTTCGTGGTCGCACGGTCGCGATTGATGATGAACTGCACACTCACCGAATCAGCAGGCAAGTTAAACAGTGCATTCATGTAAAACCCAGTTTTTCCGATTGTAAAACTCATCCAATGTCCGGTTTTTGGAGTCACTGGGTTAACCCTGCTGCTTTCTGCGCTCATACGGTCGCTAAGCCCGGTCCAAAACTCAAGGCGCATTTTTTGCAAATCGCTCAGATCCTTGCTGTGCTGCGCAATCTTGCTCCACTCATTCGGCTTGCACACCAAATCAAATTTCGGTGCGGTGCGTGAATCGCCAATTTTCCACACCTCGACTTGCGCGCCAAAAAACTGAACTCCCTCATCAGTTTTTTCATTCAGCCAGTCGAGTGCGGCACGATGCTCATTAGTGAACTCGGTTGACACCCAGACTACGACGACGGCCTTTTTGCCGGCCGCATAGGTCAACAGTTGCCCAAGGTGCCTGTGGTCAGTTTTTCCCAGTTGGTTTTCAATGATCACCGTCTGGTCGTGTTGATCCTTGCACAGGAGGTCGACACTAAAGCCGCCGACACTGCTTTCCTCCTCTACCGCTTCTAAACCATCGAGGCCGAGCACTTCTCCAAGCAAGTCGATGTTTTTTGCCAGCCACGGCGTAAAGTGCCGCGCCTCGTCCGGCCAGCAATCGCGGACATCTTGCTTTTCAAGCGTGCCAAATTTTTCCGGGTCGGTCATTTGCATCTCCTCATAAAAAGTTTATCATCCTCAAATGCTAACACACCAACAAACAAATGTCCGACTGGTTTGACTCCTCCCTCGGCCGCGCGCTGCTGGAGCAAGAGCGCGACGCCTGCGCGAAGTTGGCGCCGTCGGGGTATTACCCGCGCGGTTTGCAGGCCGGCGGCGCGGCGGTGGATTTTCTCGGCGGGATTGAGTGCGGCGAGCGGTTTTTTATCGGCGGCGCGGGGGAATGCGCGGCGCGCGCGGCCAACGCCGGCGGCGCGCATTGCGCGGTCGCGGACGCGGCGGCGATGCCGTTTGGCGGGAGGTCGCAGGATTTGATCGTGCTGCCGCACACGCTGGACTGCAGCGACAACCCGCGCGCGGTGTTGCGCGAGGCGAGTCAGGTGTTGACGCCGCAGGGCTGCCTGGTCATTACCGGGTTTAATCCGTGGAGTCTGTGGGGGGCGGCGTGGTTGCCGGCGAAATATTTGAAACGGGGGATGCCGCCGCGCCGTTATTGCCGGCTCGGGCGGGTGCAGGACTGGCTGGAGTTGCTCGGGTTTGAATTGGCCGGGGCGCGCATGCTCGCCTACCGGCCGCCGCTGCAGAATGAAAAGTGGCGCGGGAAATTCGCGTGGCTGGACAAAGCCGGGGCGCGCTGGTGGCCGGGGCTGGGGGCGGTGTATGTGCTGGTCGGGCGCAAGCGGGAAATCGCGCTTGACGGGCGCGGCGATGCGCGCTTAGAATGGCGGCGTTTGTTGCCGGGCATGGCGCAGCCGGCGGCGCAGCGCGCGGCGCCGGCGGCTTCTCGGGCGGCGCGCGGGCGGGATTAAGGCGTTCTTAACCCGCTTTAACCCGCTTAAAACGAAAATTAACCGAAAAAGCAAATGGGAAAAATTAACGACACTTTTAACGCGATTACCGGCCGCCTTAAACCGAAGACGGTGGTCATTCATACCGACGGCGCGTGCCGCGGCAACCCGGGGCCGGGCGGCTGGGGCGCGCTGCTGAACTTTGACGGGCACACCAAAACCATGCGCGGCGCGGCGCGCATGACGACCAACAACCGCATGGAGTTGCAGGCGGCGATAAAGGCGCTCGGCGCGCTGCGCCGGCCGTGCCGCGTGGTGCTCTACACCGACTCGCAATATCTGCGCAACGGCGTGACGCAGTGGATTGACAAATGGAAGCGAACCAACTGGCGAAACTCCGACCGCAAGCCGGTGAAGAACCGCGATCAGTGGGAGGCGCTGGATGAGTTGCGCGAGCGGCACGAAATCACCTGGCACTGGGTGCGCGGGCATGACGGCAACCCCGGCAACGAGCAAGCCGACCGCCTCGCCAACCGCGCGATAGACGAGTTGCGCTGATGCGGCAGATCGTGGTTGACACCGAGACCACCGGTCTTGAGTTTTCGCAGGGGCACCGCGTGGTGGAAATCGGCTGCGTGGAACTGCTCAACCGCCGCGTCACCGGCGAAACCTTTCACCGCTACATCAACCCGCAGCGCGACATTGACGAGGCCGCGCTGGAGATTCACGGCATCACCGCGGAGAAACTGAAAGACGAGCCGGTTTTCGCCGATGTCGCCGATGAGTTGCTGGAGTTTATTCGCGGCGCCGAGTTGATCATTCACAACGCGCCGTTTGATGTGGAGTTTTTGAACGGCGAATTCGACCACGCCGGGCGCGGCAAGGGCGTGGTGGAAACGCACTGCGAAATTCTGGATACGCTGGTGATGGCGCGGCACAAACATCCGGGGCAGCGCAACAGTCTGGACGCGCTTTGCAAACGCTACGCGGTGGACAACGAGCAGCGCACGCTGCACGGCGCGCTGCTGGACGCGGAAATTCTCGCCGATGTGTATCTGGCGATGACCGGCGGGCAGGCCGGGTTGTTCGGCGAAGACCAGGAGTTGCCGGGCTACGCGGCGGACGCGAAGAAAGGCGGCGCGGCGAAAATGCGCGAGCGAATTGAAACGCCGCTGATTCGCGCGAATGAGGAAGAGCGGGCGCAGCACGAAAAGTGGCTGCAACTCCTGGAGAAGGAGTCCGGCGAAAAAGTCGGCGCGTTGTGGAAGCGCGCGGAAACCTGATAGGCTTTTTAATATCGCGCTACGGTAGCGCGAGCACGAATGGTTGGACCTCGGCCTCGGCATACACGCCGGCGGCGAAATACGGATCAGCGTCGGCCCAGGCTTGCGCCGCTTCCAGCGACGGAAATTCGGCGATGATTAAACTGCCGCTGAAACCGGCCTTGCCGGGGTCTTCGCTGTCTATCGCCGGATGCGGACCCGCGGCGAACAGCCGCCCCTCCTCCAGCAATTCCTTCAGGCGCGCGATGTGCGCCGGGCGCGCGTCGCGGCGCGCCTTTAAACTTCCGTCGTGGTCTTTGGCGTGGATGGAATACAGCATCAGCCGTTTTCCGCGTCAGTTTTTAAATGCCGCGCGAGAAACACCATTTGCGCGAGAACGAAGGCGAAAGTCAGGCCGGTCAGGCCGAACACTTTGAAATTCACCCAGAACTGCGTGCGCGCCTCGGCCGTGGCCGCGGCGTTGTAATAAAACGCGACATACAAATTCAGCAGGCCCATCACCGCGAAAAACACCGCCCAGGCGAGGTTCAGTTTTCGCCACACCGCGCGCGGCAATTGCAGCGCGCCGCCGAGAACATATTCCAGCGCGGATTTTTTCAAAAACAGCGGCGCCGCCAAAATCGCCGCGGAAAACGCCCAGTTGACCACGGTCGGCTTCCATTTGATGAACGCGTCGTCGCGCAGCGCGATGGTCAGCGCGCCGAACAGCGCGATGACCGCGAGCGTCACCAGATGCGCCGGCTCGTAGCGGCGGTAGAGCGCGCGAAACGCGCCGACCTGCACGACCGAGGCCGCGATCGCGGCCGCGGTCGCCGCGTAGATGCCGTATAATTTGAACGCCGCGAAAAACACCAGCAGCGGCAGGAAGTCAAACAAAAATTTCATTGCAATTTCACCGAGAATTTCCGCGCGCTGTTGCGCGCGATGCGCCGGGCATTGTATGCGACCGGCGGAATTTTTTCCGACTTTTTCCCTTTCCATAATGCCCGACAACGCCCGCCCGCAAATGCCCTTTCAGCGACAACCGCAGGCCATGCCGCCGCCCGGCAAAAAAATCCTGGACAAGGAATACATCGTGGTGGAGGGCCCCATCGGCGTCGGCAAAACCACGCTGGCGCGGCGCATCGCCGCGGCGGTCGGCTTCGGGCTTTCGCTGGAGCAATCCGCGGACAATCCGTTTTTGGAGCGCTTTTACCGCTCGCCCGGGCAATACGCGCTGCAGACGCAGTTGTTTTTTTTGTTTCAGCGCGCGCGTCAGTTGAAAAAACTGCGCCAGGGGGATTTGTTCTCGCCGGCGGTGGTTGCTGATTTCATGCTGGCAAAAGACCCGCTGTTCGCGCGGCTGACGCTCGGCGAGGAGGAGTTGCGTTTGTATGAGCAGGTGTACCGCCAACTCGCGGCCGAGCCGCCGGCGCCCGACCTGGTCATCTATCTGCAGGCGCCGGTGGAGGTGCTGTCGGCGCGCATCCGCAAGCGCGGCATTTTGTTCGAGCGCAACATTGAGCGCCGCTACCTCTACGACCTGAGCGAGTCCTACGCGCGGTTCTTTTTGAACTACCGCGAGTCGCCGCTGCTGATGGTGAACGCCGAGAACCTCAACTTCGTGGAAAACGACGAGCACTTCCACCTGCTGCTTGAACAGGCCGGCGCGATTTCCTCGGGCCGCCATTACTTCAACCCGGTGCTGTAAGCGCCCTGCCCTACATGCCCGCCGGCGAATTTCCCGAAGACGAGTTGCCGTGGCTGCGCACGATTGCGATGCCGGCGGACGCCAACCCGAGCGGCGACATCTTCGGCGGGTGGATCATGTCGCAGATGGATTTGGCCGGCTCCATTTTTGCGAGTTATCTGACCGAGGGGCGGCTGGTGACGGTCGCGGTGGAGGGCATGACCTTTCATTTGCCGGTATTCGTCGGCGACCAGGTCAGTTGCTATTGCGAGCGGGTGCGCACCGGCAGAACTTCCATCGCGGTGAGCATTGAAGCATGGGTGCGCCGCCGCCAGACCGGCGAGCAGCATTTGAAGGTTACCGAAGCGACTTACACCTATGTGCGCGTGGACGAGCAGCGCAAGCCGATTCCGCTGGTGGAGCGAAAACGCTAACGGCGGAATTTAATTGCCGAACAGCCGCTCGTGTTCAATTTTAATGCAGCGGTCCATCGCCACTTCCATGCCGCCGGCGCGCGCGATGCGCGCGGCTTCCTCGCTGACCACACCGAGTTGCAGCCATAATACTTTCGCGCCGACTTTTGCGGCCGCGCGCGCGATTTCGGGCGTGTTTTCGGCGCGGCGAAACACATCCACGATGCCGATTTCGCCGGGGACTTCTTCCAGAGACGAATAACTTTTCTCGCCGAGAACACGCGCGCAATTCGGATTGACCGGAACGATTTCATACCCGCGCGCCTGCATGTATTCGGCGACTTCAAAACTCGGGCGATCCGGATTCGCCGACAGGCCAACCACCGCGATGCGGCGGTGCTCGCGCAACATGCGCCGAATAATTTCATCGTTGCTTGCGGTTTCCATGGCACGCCCATTATGCCGCATTCGCCGCGCGTTGCGCCCTGCCGGTTATACTACTGCGCGCCCCGCTTCCGGCACAAATACATGACCGACACCATTGAAATGCGCGCCGAGCAAGTGCATGCGCTCGCGCACACTTGCCTCTCCGACAACGGATGCAACGAGGAGAACGCGGCCGCGGTCGCCGACACCGTTGCCACGGCCGAACGCAACGGCGCGAAGTCGCATGGGTTGTTTCGCATTCCCGGCTATGTCGCCGCGTTGCGCAGCGGCAAGGTGAACGGCGCCGCCGAACCGCGCGTGGAGGAGTTGCGCGCGGCCGCATTGCGCGCGGACGGAGACGGCGGTTTCGCGCCGCTGGCGTTGCGACGCGGCATTCCGGAACTGGCGCGGCGCGCCGAAAAATGCGGCGCGGCCGCGCTCGCGGTGGTGCGCGCGCATCACTTCGCCGCGCTGTGGCACGAGACCGAAGCGCTCGCCGAGCATGGCCTGGCCGCCCTCGCCTGCACCGCCTACATGCCGGCGGTTGCGCCGGCCGGCGCGCGCGCCGCGCTGTTCGGCACCAACCCGATTTCCTTCGCCTGGCCTCGCCCCGGGCGCGAGCCGATGGTGTTTGACATGGCGACCGCGGCGATGGCCATGGGCGAAGTGCAAATCGCCGCGCGCGACGGCAAAACCGTGCCGCCCGGCACCGGGCTGAACGCGAAAGGCGAGCCGACCACCGACCCGGCGCGCATCGCCGACGGCGGCGTGCTGCTGCCGTTCGGCGGCTACAAAGGCTCGGCGCTTGCGCTGATGGTGGAATTGCTGGCCGCGGCGCTCATCGGCGAGCGCTTTAGTTTTGAGGCGGCCGAAGCCGACAACCGCGACGGCGGACCGCCGCGCGGCGGTGAATTTTTGCTGGCGTTGTCGCCGGAGGCGCTCGCCGGTTCTGGTTGGGACAAACACGCCGAGGAGTTTTTTGCGCGGTTTGACGCGCTTGACGGCGCGCGATTGCCCGGCGCGCGCCGCCATGCGCGCCGCGCCGAGAATGTGCCGGCGCAAGTCAACGCGGCCTTGGTGGAAAAAATCCGCGGGCTGTGCCGCAACGCGCCGCCGCTTTAAGTATGAGCGGCGATATCTATTCCCGCGGCCTGGACAAATGCGCGGCAAATTACGCCGCGCTGACGCCGCTCGGTTTTTTGGAGCGCGCCGCGTCGGTCTATCCGGACCGCCCGGCGGTGATTGACGGCGGCATTGAAAACACCTGGAGCGAAACCGCGCGGCGGTGCCGGCAACTCGCGTCCGCGCTCGCGCGCAAAGGCATCGGCAAAAACGACACGGTCTCGGTGCTCGCGCCGAATTCGCGCGCCGCGTATGAGGCGCATTTCGGCGTGCCGATGGCCGGCGCAGTATTGAACGCGATCAACACGCGCCTGGACGCGAAAACCATCGCCTTCATCTTGGAGCACGGCGAGGCCAAGGCGCTGCTGGTGGACGGCGAATGCGCCGAAGTCGCGCGCGCCGCGCTTGCCGAATGCCGCGTCAAGCCGGTGGTCATAGACATTGACGGCGGCGCTTCCGGCGGCGGAAATGCCGGCGAAACCACTTATGAGGAATTTCTCGCCGGCGGAGACGCCGGTTACGCGTGGCAGCCGCCGGCCGATGAATGGGACGCGATTTCGCTGAACTACACCTCCGGCACCACCGGCGACCCGAAAGGCGTGGTCTACCACCACCGCGGCGCCTATCTCAACGCGCTCAGCAACATTGTCGGCTGGCAACTGCCGCATCACCCGGTCTATCTGTGGACGCTGCCGATGTTTCACTGCAACGGCTGGTGCTTTCCGTGGTCGCTGGCCGCGGTCGCCGGCGTCAATGTCTGTTTGCGGCGGATTGACGCGGCGAACATTTTTGAGGCGATCGCCGCGCGCCGCGTAACGCATTTTTGCGGCGCGCCGGTGATTATGAACATGCTGATCAACGCCGGGGAAAAAGAGCGGCGCGCGTTCTCGCACGAGATAGACATGATGACCGCGGCCGCGCCGCCGCCGGCCGCGGTGCTCGCCGAAATGCGCGCGCGCGGGTTTCGCGTCACGCATGTATACGGACTGACCGAGACCTACGGGCCGGCGGTGATTTGCGCGTGGCAGCCGGAGTGGAGCGCGCTGCCGGACGCGCAGCAGGCCGAAAAAAACGCGCGGCAGGGAGTGCGCTACCACGCGCTGGAAGGCCTGAATGTGCTGCGCCCGGACGACCGCATGCGGCCGGCCGCGCGCGACGGCGCGGAAATCGGCGAAGCGATGTTCCGCGGCAACATCGTGATGAAGGGCTACCTGAAAAACCCGGAATCCACCGCGCGCGCCTTTGCCGGCGGGTGGTTTCACTCCGGCGACCTCGGCGTGATGCACGCCGACAACTACCTGCAACTCAAAGACCGCTCCAAGGACATCATCATTTCCGGCGGCGAAAACATTTCTTCCATTGAAATTGAGGACTGCCTCTACCGCCACCCGGAAATTCTGGAGGCGGCCGTGGTCGCCGCGCCGCATGAAAAATGGGGCGAGACGCCGTGCGCGTTTGTGACGCGCGCGCCGGGGTCAAAACTCGGCGAACGCGAAGTCATGGAACACTGCCGCGGCAACCTCGCGCACTTCAAGACGCCGCGCGCCGTGGTGTTCGGCGAGTTGCCGAAAACCTCCACCGGCAAGGTGCAGAAATACAAACTGCGCGAACGCGCGGCGAAATTGGCGGCGAAAGACGCCGCGGAGCAGGCCGCAAAATAAGCGCGCAAACCGCCCCGCCGGGAAACCTCCCCGGCGGGACGGCATTCACGCTGAGCGCGTCAGGCCGGCTGGCGCGCCCGCGAACCGCGACCAGCCGCTTTTTTCTTGGTGGTCTTGGCGGCGCGCTCGGCGGTCATTCGCCCGACATAACTCGGGTCTTCGCGCAGCGAGCGGTACAGGCCGTAGGTCATGCAGATCAGCACCACCGACACCGGCAGCGCGGCGGCGATGGACGCGGTTTGCAGCGCCGCCAGTCCGCCGGCGAGCAGCAACGCGGCTGCGACCGCGCCTTCGCCGATGCCCCAGATGATCTTGAACTTGATCGGCGGGTTGTCATCGCCCATGGACAGCATGGTGGTGATGACCAGCGTGCCGGAGTCGGACGAGGTGATGAACCAGGTCGCGAGCAGGCAGGTGGACAGCGCCATGATCAGCACCGACAGCCACGAGACGCTGAAGAACTCGTTGAGCCACGAGGTCTCCCCGAGCAGGGCGATGGTGCCGTAGAGCGCGGAGGGGAGATCCCAGGCGCGCACCAGGTCGGCGAGTCCGGCTGTGCCGGCACCGCCGGAGGCGGCCAGTTCCATGTAAATCGCGTTGCCGCCGAACATGCACAGCCAGAAGAAGGTGATGGTGGTCGGCACGAACATCACGCCGAGCATGAACTCGCGGATGGTGCGTCCGCGCGAGATGCGCGCGATGAACATGCCGACAAACGGCGCCCACGACAGCCACCAGCCCCAGTAGAAGATGGTCCACCCGCCCTGCCAGGCGACATCGCCCGGGTCCGACGCGGTCCAGAAGCCCATCTGGAAAAGGTTGGTGTAGTAGTCGCCGAAGGTGGTGATGAAGAAGCCCATCAGCCACTTGAACGGCCCGCCGAACAGGAAGTAGGCGAGCACCACCACCGACAGCCAGATGTTCCACTCGGAGATGATGCGGATGCCGCGCCCGACGCCGGAGACCGCCGACAGCGTCGCGATCACCGAGATCACCGCGATCAAAATGATCTGCGTGGCCAGGCCCGGATCTATGCCGAGAAGATAGTTCAAGCCGGCGGCCATTTGCTTCACGCCGAGCCCGAGCGAGGTGGCGACGCCGAACACCGTGCCGAACACCGCGAGCAGGTCCACGGCGTTGCCGACCGGGCCGTAGATGCGGTCGCCGATCATCGGATACAGCGCCGAGCGCAGCGTCAGCGGCAGCCCCTTGCGGAAGCCGAAATAGGCGAGCGACAGGCCGGTCAGCACATAGAAGGCCCAGCCGTGCAGTCCCCAGTGGAAATAGGTGACGATCATCGCCGAGCGCGCGCGCTGCACATCCATCGCGTCGTGGCCGGCGGCCGTGGCGAACGGGTTGTTCGGGTACTCCCACGGCTCGGTGTTGTCAAAGTAGAACAGCGGCTCGGCGACTCCGAAGAAGAACACGCCGATGCCGATGCCGGCCGAGAACAGCATCGCAAACCAGGAGAAGTTGGAGAATTCCGGTTTGGAGTCGTCCGCGCCGAGTTTGAGCGCGCCGAAGCGGCTGAACATCAGGTAGATGCAGAAGCCGAGGGCGACGCTCATCAGGCTCACGTAATACCAACTGAGCGCCGACTCAATTCCGCTGCGAACCGCGCTGTAAAGCGCGTTGGCGAAATCAAAAAACAAAATGGTGAAGACCACGAAGGCGATGATCATGCCTTTTGCGGCCATGCCCATTCCGGGGTTCAACCCGCTCCAAAAGCCGCTGCGCGCGACCTTGCCTTTTGCTGTTGCCATTGGAAATCTCCGGTGATGATGAAAAGGGAATGAGGAAATGCGGCGGATAGTGTGGCACTTTTTTGGGGGGTTGTCAATTGCCTCCGGAAGCGGCGGCGGCGCGCTACTGCGCCAGCAGCGCGGCGATGGCCGCGGCTACTGTGTCCGCATTCAGCGCCGCCGCGTCGGGATGTTCGGCGATCAAGTCGGCGCCGCGCAGGCCGAGCAGGTAGCGCAGCAATAAAACGCCGTCCCACCACTCATTGCCGGCGTCGGTGTTGCCGTCCACATTAAAACTGCCGCCGGCGATGAAGGCGCTCATGTTCGCGCCGGGCAAATTCGCCTGCCCGGCGGCCAGCGCTTCGCCGCGCACGCCGAGCAAATGCCGCGCGATTAAAATCGCGTCGGCTTTGTCCACCCCGCCGTCGTCGTTGACATCCAACGAGAACGCGCGGATTTTGACCGCGCGCGTCACCGCCGGGGCGTTGTTGCCGGCCGCGTCGGCGCAGGTATAGGTGACCGTGTAATCGCCGGCGGTGTCCTTGTCCACATTCGCCACATTCGCGGTCGCGTCCTTGGTCTCGTCAAAATTGTCAAGGCAGTCCGCGCCGGGGTCGGTCCAGTCGGCGCCGAGCAGGCCGAGTCCGCGGGCGCCTTCGCGCAACACGATGCGCGGCGGGCGGGCGTCTTCAATGATGATGCGGAAGGGGAACCGCGCGGTGTTCGGCGGTTGCGCCGAATCGGTTACATCCAGGGTGACGGCGTGATCATCAATGTTGGATCTTTCGCCCGGCGGGGTGCCGTCCACGGTGACGCCGGGGCGCGGCGCGCGCTGGGTGTTGCGCCAGTTCAGGCCCGCGGGCAGGCCGGACATCGCATAACTCAGTGGCGGCACGCCGCCGGTTACGCTGACCAAAGGGATATCCGCTACTCGGTCGGACGGCAAGCGGTGGACAGTGGTCGCGGGCCAGGCCAGCGGCACCACCTGCGGAGTCGCGGCGGCCTCGGCCGCGGCGCCGGTTGCCGCCGCGGCGCCGCGCGCATCGTTTTGCGCGCGCACCCGGACGGTGTATTCAAACGGCTCCAAACCGCCGATGGTCTCCACCAGCGCGGTCGCGTCGGCGCGCGCAACCTGCGCTTCGCCGCCGCCGGCGCGCTGGTGGGTGATTTCGTAACCGTTAATTTGCGGCGCCGCCGAAAAATCAGCGCCGCTTGAACCGTCGCCGGCATAGGCCGGCGCCGCCCAAGTCGCCGCGATGGCGCCCTGCCGCGGCGTCAGCAGCAACAGCCGCGGCGCCGACGGCGGGCACGGCGAAGTGTCGGCGGCGACGCAATCCGCGCTCGGAGTCCGCGCCACCGCGCTCACCGGGTCGCTGGAATTAGCCGCGCTGTCAACGGCGCGAACGCGCAATTCATACACCGAGGCCGCGTCCAAACCGCGCACGCTGAACGCCAAATTGTCCGCGCCTTCGGCCGCGGGAATGGCGGCCGCCGCGGTGAAATCCGCGTCGGGCGCGCCGGGCGAAAGTTTCTTGTAGGAGGCGGAATAAGTGGTCGCGCTTTCCACCGCGGCGGCCAGGGTATAAGCAATGCCCGGCGTCGTTCCGGCGGAATCGCCGCTCACCGCCGCGAGCACCGGCGCGCTCAGGCCGTCGTCGTTGGCGATGGTCAGCCGGGCGGTGTTGCCGCGGGTGTAATGCTTTGCCAGCCCCGGCGCGGACGGATCGGCCGCGGCGATGCGCAGCACCAGCAATTCATTCGGCTCGGCGTCCGCGTCGTTTTGAATGGAGACTTCCAGATTTTGCGTGCGCTGCGCCGCGCTTGCGTTTGCCGGAAAAGTCACCGTGTTGGTGGTCAGCGTGTAGTCGTTCGCCGAAGCGGCGCTGGCCGGATCGCGCTCCACGGTGAACGACACCGCGGTTTCGGCCGAATGGCTGATACTGACCTGAAATGTGCGCGTGCCGTCGGCCTCGCCCGCGGTTTGCGCGACCGCCGCGGTCGCAGCCGCATCGGCGCCGAAAGCGACCCTCGCTTTGCCGCGGTCGTCGTCCTGAATGGTGACCGTCGCGGTCGCGGGCGAGCCGATGACATACGCTTCGGTGTTGCCGGGCGGCTTGCTGACGGTCGCGGTGAAATCCTTGTCGGCCTCAACCAACCCGTCGTTGGGAACGCTTATCGGAACGCCGATCTGGCCCGCCCCCCTGATAAACACCAAGGTGAAATTGCCGCCGGTGTAGTCCACCCGGTTGCGCGCGCTGCCATCGGCGGTGTTCAGGATGACAGTCGTTTCATTTGTCGGCGGCGGCTGCGCGCGCACAAAAACATTCGCGCTGTTGAACCGGTTGCTCCCTTCAAGATAGGTGACCGCCGCGGAGGCGACAGTTATCACCAGCGGCGCGCGCTCAATGTTCAGGGTGTAAGTCCCTTTGGTGGTTTCGTCGGCGGCGGTAACCACCAGCAAAATTTCGTTTGCGCCAAAATCCAAACTGACGCTGTGCTCGGCGCCGGAGGCGACCGCCGCGAAGTTCACCGTGATGGTCGCCCCCGCATCCGACGCGGTCGGCGTCACCAGAACCGCGTCCACGGTATTGGCGACCGAGGCCGCATAAGTGCGGGTCGCGGCGCTGAAAGCGGAAACCAGTTCGGCGCCGCCGCCGCTGACCGAAAGCGCGCTCAGCGTCGCGTCATTGCTCGGCTGCGCCGCGGCCGGCGCCCACGCCGCGCACAACACCGCGGCAAGCGCAGCGCGCCGCAACGCCGCCGGGATTAAGTGGAATGCCGCCATTAATTTATGCAATTTATGCATTGCCGCAATCGCCCCGCGAAAAGCGGGGAATGGCGCGAGTATAGCGGTTTTTGCGCGGCGCTGCGGGCGCGCTACTGCGCCAGCAATGCGGCGATGGCCGCGGCCACTGCGTCCGCGTCCAGCGTTGCCGTGTCGGGATGTTCGGCGATCAAGTCGGCGCCGCGCAGGCCGAGCAGGTAGCGCAGCAATAAAACGCCGTCCCACCACTCATTGCCGGCGTCGGTGTTGCCGTCCACATTAAAACTGCCGCCGGCGATGAAGGCGCTCATGTTCGCGCCGGGCAAATTCGCCTGCCCGGCGGCCAGCGCTTCGCCGCGCACGCCGAGCAAATGCCGCGCGATTAAAATCGCGTCGGCTTTGTCCACCCCGCCGTCGTCGTTGACATCCAACGAGAACGCGCGGATTTTGACCGCGCGCGTCACCGCCGGGGCGTTGTTGCCGGCCGCGTCGGCGCAGGTATAGGTGACCGTGTAATCGCCGGCGGTGTCCTTGTCCACATTCGCCACATTCGCGGTCGCGTCCTTGGTCTCGTCAAAATTGTCAAGGCAGTCCGCGCCGGGGTCGGTCCAGTCGGCGCCGAGCAGGCCGAGTCCGCGGACGCCTTCGCGCGGCACGATGCGCGGCAGCGTCTTGTCGAGAACGGTCACAGTGAAAGCGAACTCTTTGCGGTTCGGCGGCACCGCCGCATCCACCACGGCCAGGACCGCGGAGTATGCGCGGATGTTGGACTTTTCGTCGGGCACGATTCCGCTCAGAGAGACGCGCGGGCGAGGCGAATTGTCCGCGTGTCCGCCGCTCAGCCCCGGCGGAAGTCCGGAAAACGCGTAACTCAGCGGCGGCAGGCCGCCGCTTACCTCCGTCAAAGTGATGTCCCGCCGGGCGCCGGCGTCCGCTCTCACGGAACGCGCTGACCCCCACTGCATCTCCGGCGGCAGCGGCGTGCTCCGAGCCTCGGCGGCTGCGCCGACCGCGGCGGTTTCGGCGCGCGCGTCGTTTTGCGCGCGCACGCGCACGGTATACCTGACCAGATTTAAATCGCCGATGCTCTCGCGCAATGCGGTCGCGTCGGCGCGCGCAACTTCCACCTCCACGCTGCCGGCGATTTGACTGGTGACGGTGTAGCCGATGATTTGCGGCGCCGCCGAGAAATCGTCGCCGCTTGAGCCGTCGCCTGCATAAATCGGCGCCGACCAAGTGGCGGTGATGCCGCTTTCCACCGGCGCGAGTCCCAGATCCTGCGGCGCCGACGGCGGACACGGCGAAGTGTCGGCGGCGACGCAATCCGCGCTGGGAGTCCGCGCCACCACGCTCACCGGGCGGCCGGAATTTCCCGACATATCATGCGCGGTGACGCGCAATTCATAGAGGCTCGCCGCGTCCAGACCGCGCACGCTGAACGCCAAATTATCGGCGCCGGCGGCAGCGGGAACGACGGTGGCGCCGGTGAAATCGGAGTCGGGCGCGCCGGGGGAAAGTTTTTTATAGGCGGCAGAATAAGTGGTGGCGGTCTCCGCTGCAGCGGCAAAGCGCCAGGCAATGCCCGGCGTCGTTCCGGCGGAATCTCCGTTTACCGCTGCAAAACTCAGCGCATGCAAGCCGTCGTCATCGGCGATGAGCAGCCGCGCGGTGTTGCCGCGGGTATAATGTTTTGCCAGGCCGGGCGCGGAGGAGTCGGCGGCGGCGATGCGCAGCACCAGCAATTCATCCTCTTCAACATCCGTGTCATTTTGAATGGAGACCTCCAGACTCTGCGTGCGCTGCGCCGCGCTTGCGTTTGCCGGAAAAGTCAGCGTGGTGGCGGACAGCGTGTAGTCATTCTGCGAGGCGGCGCTTGCAGGATCGCGTTCCACGGTAAAAACCGCGTCGCTCGCCGGCGAATGGCTGATGCTGACTTTCAGCGTCACCGCGCCGCCCTCCTCCGTGGAATCAGTGAAAGCCGCGGTCGCCGCCGGGTCTTCGCCGAAAGCGATGGTCGCGTCGTCGCGGTCGTCGTCCACGATGGTGATCACCGTGGTCGCGGACGCGCCGATGTCATAATTCTGGGTGTTGCCGGACGGTTTGCTGACGGTTACGCTGAAATTCTCGTCGGGTTCCACCAGCGCGTCGTCGGCCACAACGACGCCCGGACTGGCGGCGCCGCTGAGTGTCAGCAGGCGGCCGACCGCGGTGTAATCCGCGCCGGCGCGCGCGCTTCCATCGGCGCTGTCCAGCCGCACTTGGAAATTTGTCCCCGGCGGCCGCACATGCATGGGAAATTGCACTTGCCCGTTGGAAGCGCTTCCTTCCACATACCGCGACGCGGCGGCGTCAACCTCCACCACGGGCCGCAGCACGCGTTCAATGTCCATGGTGTAAGTCGCTTTGGTGGTTTGGTCGGCGGCGGTAACCTCCAGCGGAAGTCGGTTTGCGCCGACATTCAAATTGACCCGGCGTTGCGAGCCGGAAGCGATCTCGGAGCCGCTCAGCGTGATGGTCGCCGACGGGTTCGCCGCGGTCGGCGTTAACCGAACTGCGCTGACTCGGTTGAGGACAGTGGTCGCATAACTGAAAGTAGACGAGCTGAAAGCCGGGAACAGGTTGGCCGACCACGGTTGATCGGTGCCGCCGCTGAGAACTCTCAGACTGCTTAGTGTTGCATCGTCGCTCACCTGCGCGGGACGCGAACCGAGGGGGCTGTTTTCAATGACGATGGAAGCGACATCGGAAAACTCGGTGCCGCGCACATCGTCGCCGCCGCCCTTTCGAAAGTCGTCGCCCAAGAACAGCAGCGAAATGCGCACATCATAAGTGCCGTTATACATTCCCCTGCCCACCTGATCGGCCAGTCCGTAGGTCCGCGACAGCGGGTTGCCGCCATCGTCATTACGGAAACGTATGACGACGCCCTCCGGCAACTGCGCGGCGCCGGTCGGCGTGCTGGTCTTCCAGTCGTCTTCGCGGAACTTTATGTCCACCGTGGTCTCCTCTTGAAACTCCAAGCGGCTGGGAACAGTCCAGCCCACTCTCAGCAGGATGGCACCATCGCGGGCGCTGAACAGGGAGAGCGTCGGCGTCACCGGCTTCGCCAGCGACTGCGCCGCGGCCGGCGCCGATGCCGCGCACAATGCCGCGGAAATCAAAAAGTTCCGCAGAAACCTCCGAAGTGATGTGGTATTCATACCCATATTCATTGTGGGCGCGAGCATAGCGGTTTTTGCGCGGCACTGCAAGCCGCTTGACCTTTTTGCGCGCGCGCGGTAAGTTGTTATTCCACTTTCATTAAATACGCCAATGCCGCAACTCTCCCAAGCGACCAAAACGCCGCCCGAAACCGCGCCCGACGCGGCGCATGCCGCGCCGCCGCGCTTTGTCACCGCGGCCAGTTTGTTTGACGGCCACGACGCGGCGATCAACATCGTTCGCCGCATTTTGCTCTCGCTCGGCGCCGAAGTGATTCACCTCGGGCACAACCGCTCGGTGGAGGAAGTGGTCACGGCCGCGCTGCAGGAAGACGCTCGCGCGATCGCGATCAGTTCCTACCAGGGCGGGCATGTGGAGTATCTGAAATACATGATGGACATGCTGCGCGAACGCGGCGGCGGCGGCATTCGCGTTTTCGCCGGCGGCGGCGGCGTCATCATCCCCGAAGAGATCCGCGAATTGCAGGAATACGGAGTCGCGCGCGTCTATTCACCCGACGACGGCCAAGAGATGGGCCTGGTCGGCATGATTGAGGACGCGATTAAACGCAGCGGCGCCGATGATGCGCCGCCGCCGAAAGTCGCCGAGTTGAAGCAAGGCGGGCAACTCGCGCTGGCGCGCGTGCTGAGTGAAATTGAAAACATTGAGCAACTCGGCGCGGCGCGCGCGCGCGAATTGCGCGGCGCTTTTTCGCCGGCAAAAACTTCCGTGAAAAAGTCCGCGAAGAATTCGGGGAAGAAAAAAACTCCGGTGCTCGGCATCACCGGCACCGGCGGCGCCGGCAAATCTTCGCTGTGCGACGAATTGATTTTGCGATTTCGCATGGACATGCGCGAGCAACTGAAAATCGCGCTGATAGCGGTGGACCCGTCGCGCCGCAAGAGCGGCGGCGCGCTGCTCGGCGACCGCATTCGCATGAACGCAATTTCGCATCCGAACATTTTCATGCGCTCGGTGGCGACGCGCGGCGCGAACAATTTGCCGGACTGCGTGCCGATGATGCTCGGCGCATGCGAAGCGGCCGGTTATGACCTGATCATTTTGGAAACGCCCGGCATCGGCCAGGGCGACAGCGGCATCGCCGATTTGTCCGACTGCGCGCTGTATGTGATGACGCCCGAATACGGCGCGCAAAGCCAATTGGAAAAAATTGACATGCTGGACTTCGCCGACTTTGTCGCCATCAACAAATTTGACCGCGCCGGCGCAAAGGACGCCTACCGCGATGTCTGCAAACAAGTGCAGCGCAACCGCGGCGAGTTCGCGCGCGGCGCCGACGAGATGCCGGTCTACGGCGTCATCGCCTCCACCTTTCACGACGACGGCGTGTCCGCGCTGTATCACGCGCTGCGCGGCGCGCTCGGCCTGCCGGGCGGCGGCGCGCTGCCGGAAGTCGCGGCGAAATGCTCAAGCGGGCGCGGCCGGCTGATTCCGTCGCGGCGCGCGCGGCATCTTTCCGAGACCGCCGAATGCGTGCGCGCCTACAAAGCGCGCGCGCGCGAGCAGGCCGAAATCGCGCGGCGACGCATGCAACTCGCCGCAAGTTCCGCAATGCTGCGCGAAACCGGCGCGCCCGAAAATTCGCAACTCGCCGAATTGCTCGCCAACAGCGAGACGCAACTCGGCGAGGACTGCGCGAAGTTGCTGGAGGACTGGGACAAGACCCGCGCGCGCTACGCCGCCGACGAATTGGAACTGGGCGCGCGCCAGGACGGCGGCGGCGCGGCGCGGGTGGAATTGACGCGGCGCACCTTAAGCGGGAGTTCGGTGCGAAAAATTTCGCTGCCGAAATACCACGACGACGGCGACATCTTGGAGTGGCTGATGCTGGAAAACCTGCCGGGGCATTTTCCGTTCACCGCCGGCGTGTTTCCGCTGAAGCGCGCCGGCGAAGACCCGACCCGCATGTTCGCCGGCGAAGGCGACGCGTTTCGCACCAACCGCCGCTTCATCGCGCTCAGCGAACACGCGCGCGCCAAGCGCCTGTCCACCGCGTTTGATTCGGTGACGCTTTACGGCTGCGACCCGGACGAGCGCCCGGACATTTACGGCAAAGTCGGCAACTCCGGCGTGTCCATCGCCACCATTGACGACATTCGCGAGTTGTACCGCGGTTTTGATCTGTGCGATCCGCAGACCTCGGTGTCCATGACCATCAACGGGCCGGCGCCGGTGATTTTGGCGATGTTCCTCGGCGCGGCCGTGGATCAAAAAACCGAGGCCTTCCATGAAAAACACAAGCGCGAACCGAACGAAACCGAGCGCCAAACGCTGGCCGCCGAGGCGCTGCAAAATGTGCGCGGCACCGTGCAGGCCGACATATTAAAGGAGGACCAGGGGCAAAACACCTGCATCTTCTCGGTGGAGTTCTCGCTCAAATTGATGGGCGACATTCAGGAGTATTTCATTCGGCACCGCGTGCGCAACTTTTACTCGGTGTCCATCTCCGGCTACCACATCGCCGAAGCCGGCGCCAACCCGATCACGCAACTCGCGTTCACGCTCGCCAACGGACTCACCTATGTGGAAAGTTATTTGGCGCGCGGCATGCGCGTGGACGACTTCGCGCCGAGCCTGTCGTTCTTTTTCAGCAACGGCATGGACCCCGAATACAGCGTGCTCGGCCGCGTCGCGCGGCGCATTTGGGCGGTCGCCATGCGCGAGCGCTACGGCGCGGGCGCGCGCGCGCAAAAATTGAAATACCACATCCAGACTTCCGGCCGCTCGCTGCACGCGCAGGAGATGGACTTCAACGACATTCGCACCACGCTGCAGGCGCTGATCGCGGTGTATGACAACTGCAACAGTCTGCACACCAACGCCTTTGACGAAGCCGTGACCACGCCGACCGAAGAGTCGGTGCGCCGCGCGCTGGCGATTCAACTGATCATCAACAACGAATGGGGCCCCGCGTTCAACCACAACCCGAACCAGGGAAGTTTTCTGATTGAGGAACTGACCGAGTTGGTGGAGGAAGCGGTGCTGCGCGAATTTGAATCGCTGTGCGAGCGCGGCGGTGTGCTCGGCGCGATGGAGAGCGGCTACCAGCGCGGCAAAATTCAGGACGAGTCCATGCACTACGAGCAACTGAAACACGACGGAAGTTTGCCGATCATCGGCGTCAACACCTTCCGCGGCGCGCCCGCGCGCGAATCCGGCAAGATGGAACTGGCCAGGTCCAGCGACGCCGAAAAGCAAAGCCAGATTAAGCGCCTCCGCGACTTCCACGCGCGCCACAAAAACGAATCCGAAATCGCCCTGGAAAAAATCAAACGCGCCGCCATCGCCGGCGAAAACATCTTCGCCGAATTGATGGACGCGGTCCGCGTTTGCTCGCTCGGACAGATTTCCGATCTGCTGTACCAAGTCGGCGGACGCTACCGGCGGAATATGTGAGCGCCGGTTGCAGGGGGAAATCTTGACCGGCAAAAAAGTCCCCGGAAATCTCCGGGTGTTTTACCGCGGAATGCCGCGCCGCGAAGCGTGGATTTGCGTCGCGTTTTTTGCGGCGCTGCTGGCCGTGCTGTTTGCGGCGACCGGCGGTTTTCCCCGCAGCAAATTTCTGGTCATCCATCCGCGCGACATTTTTTCGGCGCCGGCGGTTTTTCTGGCGAATTTTTTTCACCTCAACTTCGCGCACTTGGCCGGAAATTTGCTGATATTTATTCCGTTCGGGTTTTGGGTGTTCCGGCAGGAAGGCGCGCGCGGAATCGCCTCGCTGCTCATCGGCATGAGCGTCAGCGGCGCGGTGGTGTGGCTGCTCGCCGCGCCCGGCCAGGTTTCGGCCGGTTTTAGCGGCGCGGTTTTCGCATGCTTCGGCATCCTGCTGATTCGCTCGCTGCGCGTGAGCATTCCGCAAACCGCCCTGCTCGTTGTGGTCATCGGCGTTTTGCTGGACACCAATTTTTTTGAAACCATCCGCCCGACCGCGTATGCCCGCGAAAACCGCATTTCATGGCTTGCCCACCTCGGCGGATTGCTCGGCGGCATGGGCGCGCAAATCCGCAGTTTGCACATCGCGCTGGAAATGCTCCACAAACAGCGCAAGGTTACCGACGAAGAATTCGCGGTCATCGCCGCGCGAATAGACGCGACCGCGGCCGCGCCGACTCCCGAAAAAAGTTCCGGCGAAAATTCCGGAGAAAGTTCCGGAGAAAGTTCCGGGGAAAAACATGGATAGGCGGTGACAAAAAAACGGGGAACCCGCATCCGCGAGTTCCCCGCCGCATGAACGCCGCCTCAGGCGCCGCTCACGCGAACCACCAGCGTTCTGCGTTTTTCCCGCCG
>JALCBG010000022.1:25859-35385 GCA_028066695.1 Gammaproteobacteria bacterium
CGCCGCCTCAGGCGCCGCTCACGCGAACCACCAGCGTTCTGCGTTTTTCCCGCCGTCCAAGTCCAGGTTGGAGCCGACCACATCGGGCGTTGCGACTTTGTCGGAGGTCGCGTAGATGTCGCTGATGAACAGCGGCAGAACCAGGCCGCCGTCGTCGTGCACGATGCGCTGCATCTCGACATAGATCTCGCGCCGCTTTTTCTCGTTCAACTCGGAGCGGCCCTGCAGCAGCAGTTTGTTGAAGCGGTCGTTTTTCCAGTAGGTGTCGTTCCACTCCGCGCCGGCCGCGTAGACCTGCGAGAACATCCAGTCTTCGGTCGGGCGGCCGCTCCAATAGCAGGCGCACCACGGCTTCTTCAGCCAGACATTGGACCAGTAGCCGTCGTCGGGCTCGCGCACGACTTCAATGTCAATGCCGGCCGGCTTGGCGCTTTCGCGCATCAGTTGCGCCGCGTCGACCGCGCCGGAGAAGGCGGTCTCGGCCGCGTGGAAGCGCACCTTGAGGGCGCTCATTCCGGCTTTTTTCAGGTGGAACTTCGCCTTGTCCGGGTCGTAGCCGCGCTGCGGCATTTCGCCGCGGGTCGCGCGGTAGATGTTGGCCGGGCCGATGGGCGAGTCGTTGCCGAGTTCGCCGTAGCCGTATTGGATTTTCTTCAGCCATTGCGGGCGGTCGACGATGTGCTTGAGCGCGAGGCGCACATCGCGGTTGTCAAACGGCGCGGTGTCGGTGCGCATCGGCAGCGTCATCTGCTTGTTGCCGGTGACGCTGTCGACCTTGACGCCCCTGACTTTTTTCAGGCGGTTGACGGTCTTCACATCCACATTGCTCATGCAGTCGATCTGCCGGGTGCGCAGCGCGTTGGTGCGCGCGGTGACATCCGGAACGAACAGCGACTCGTTTTCGTCGACATGCGCGCGCCCTTCCTTCCAGTAGTTCGGATTGCGCTTGGTCAGCGAGCGGACGCCGGCCTCGTGCTCGGCGAGCGAATACCCGCCGGTGCCCACGCCGGACTGCCAGTCGATGGTGCCGTCGCCGTTGGACGGGCAGATGCCGAGGTGGTAGTCGCTCATCAAATACGGGAAGTCCGCGTTGCCGCCGCTGAGTTTCATCACCACGGCGTTTTTGCCGTCGGTTTTGATGGAGTCAATCTGCTTGACGATGCCGATTGCGGCGGACGCTTTCTCCCCGCCCAGATGGTGTTTGATGGAATCAACCACGTCCTGCGCGGACATGGATTTGCCGTTGTGGAACTCGACGCCGCGGCGGAGTTTGAAAGTCCAGGTCGCCGCGTCGGAACTTGCGTCCCAGCTCTCGGCCAGATCCGGAACCAAACTTCCGTCGGCAGCAATCTCAGTGAGATTGTTGCGCAGTTGCCCGTAGGAGAGGTTGATCATGTAGGTGTCGAGGATGCGCGCCGGATCCAGCACATCGCTGGTGGCGCCGCCGGTCAGCGCGGTGCGCAGGCGGCCGCCGCGCTTCGGCGCGGCCTCGGCTTTGCCGACCAGCGCCGACGCCGCGCTCAGTGAAACGCCGAGCGCGAGCGCCCCGCTGATAAAACCGCGGCGGCTGATGGCGCCGCGCGTGAAGTCGTTTTGCAAGCGCCGGATTTTCTCCCGCGTCTCGCCGTTGGTGTTTTGCAAATTGCCGTCGGTCATGTTCATGCCTCGTTATCATGGTGAAAGGGCCGGCCAGTATGCACTTAATCCCGCCGGTTTGCAAGCCGCAAAACGCCGCCGCCGGCTCTCCCGGAGTTTTGCGGAAAATCTTGAATGTGGCATAATCATGCGGAAATTTTCCGCACTGTTATTTCCGCCTTTTATTAATAATGACGACGCAACACCAACCCGACACTTTCCCCAAACTCCTGCTGCGCAACGCCGCGCAATTTGCGGACAGGCCGGCGGTGCGCGAGAAGGCGTTTGGGATTTGGCAGGAATGGACCTGGGCGCAGGTGCGCGAGGAAGTGTTTGCGTTTGCGGCCGGGCTGGCGCAACTCGGTTTCGCCGAAGGCGACAAACTCGCGGTCATTGGCGGCAACCGGCCTCGCATGTACTGGGGCATGACCGCGGCGCAGGTTCTGCGCGGAATTCCGGTGCCGGTCTACCAGGAATCGGCCGCCGCCGAAATCCAATATGTGCTGGAGCACGCCGAAGCGAAATTTGTGCTCGCCGAAAACCAGGAGCAGGTGGACAAGGCGCTGGAAATCGCAGCGAACTTGCCGGGCATCGCGCGCATCATTTACGACGACGGCCGCGGACTGCGCGATTACGCCAAGGACAAACTGTGCGACTTCGCCGAAGTGCGGCGGCGCGGGCGCGAGGCGCTGGCGCGCGAGCCGCAATTGCTGGACGCGCATATCGCCGCGGCGCGCGGCGGAGACGCCGGCATCATTCTTTACACTTCCGGCACCACCGGCAAGCCGAAAGGCGTGGTGCTCAGCAACGACAACATCATCATCACCTCGCGCAACAGCGCCGCGCACGACAACCTGACCGCCGGCGAGGAAGTGCTGTCGTATTTGCCGATGGCCTGGGTCGGCGACAACATCTTTTCTTACGGGCAGGCGTATGCTACCGGGTTTTGCATCAACTGCCCGGAGAACGAATCCACGGTCGCGATGGACCTGCGCGAAATCGGGCCGACCTATTACTTCGCGCCGCCGCGCGTGTTTGAAAATCTGCTGACCGGCGTGATGATCCGCATGGAAGACGCCGGGCGAATCAAGCGCGCGATGTTTTCCCATTTTATGAAAGTCGCGCGCGAATACGGCGCCGCTATCATGCGCGGCGCGCCGGCGCCGCTGTTTGCGCGGCTGCGCTACCGCCTCGGCGCGCTGCTGGTTTATGCGCCGCTGAAAAACACCATGGGTTTCAGCCGCATCCGCGTCGCCTACACCGCCGGCGAGGCCATCGGGCCGGAAATTTTTAATTTCTACCGCGCGCTCGGCATCAACATCAAGCAGTTATACGGGCAGACCGAGGGCGCGGTGTTCATCACCATGCAGCCCGACGGCGAAGTGCATGCCGACACGGTCGGCCCGCCGGCGCCGGGCGTGGATGTGCGCGTTGACGACGACGGCGAGGTGCAGTACCGCAGCCCCGGCGTGTTTTTGCATTACCACAAGGACGAGGCGGCGACGCGCGGGGCGAAAACCGGAGACGGCTGGGTGCGCACCGGCGACGCCGGCTACTTCGACCGGCGCGGCCATCTGAAAATCATAGACCGCGTCCGCGATGTCGGCAAACTCAACGACGGCACGCTGTTCGCGCCGAAGTATTTGGAGAACAAACTGAAATTCTTCCCGCACATTCGCGAGGCGGTGACTTTCGGCGACGGGCGCGATCATGTCGCCGCGTTCATCAACATAGACCCGGACGCGGTTGGCAACTGGGCCGAGCGCAACGGCGTCGCCTACGCCAGTTACCAGGAACTCGCCGCGCACGCGGAAACCTACCGCATGGTCGGCGAAAGCATAGAGCAGGTGAACCGCGACCTGGCCGCCGATGAAAAACTGCATGCCTCGCAAATCACGCGGTTTTTGATTTTGCACAAGGAACTGGACGCCGACGACGGCGAAATCACGCGCACGCGCAAAGTGCGCCGATCCACCATCTTTGACAAATACGGCGAACTGGTGGACGCGCTCTATTCCGGCGCGGAAAACCGCCGCGTCAGCACCGAGGTGACTTTTGAAGACGGCCGCCGCGGGGTGATTGAGGCGGATTTGCAAATCCGCACGCTGCGGCCGCATGCGCCGCGCGCGCAGGCAGCGTAACGCATAAAAATTTTCGCCGCGATGAACGCCCTCCCCGACTCGGCCGCCCCGCTGCTGGAAGCGAAAGACATTTCGCTGTCTTTCGGCGGCGTGTCCGCGCTGACCGGGGTGGATTGCGACATTCGCGAAGGCGAAATCCGCGCGATCATCGGGCCGAACGGCGCCGGCAAATCTTCCATGCTGAATGTGATCAACGGTTTTTACCACCCGCAAAAAGGCGAGGTGTGGTTTCGCGGCGAGAAGCGCGGAAAGTTAAAGCCGTTTCAAATCGCGCGGCAGGGCATCGCGCGCACCTTCCAAAACATCGCGCTGTTCAAAGGCATGAGCACGCTGGACAACATCATGACCGGGCGCATCACGCGCATGCGCGCCGGGCTGCTGTGGCAGGCGCTGTGGCACGGCCCGGCGCTGCGCGAGGAACTGGAGCACCGCGAAGCGGCCGAGCGCATCATTGATTTTCTGGAAATCCAGTCCATCCGCAAAACGCCGGTCGGGCGGCTGCCCTACGGCCTGCAAAAACGCGTGGAACTCGGGCGCGCGCTCGCCGCCGAATCCAAACTGCTGCTGCTGGACGAGCCGATGGCCGGCATGAACCTGGAGGAAAAAGAGGACATGTGCAGATTCATTCTGGACGCCGGCGCGCAATTCGGCGCGACCATCGCGCTGATTGAACATGACATGGGCGTGGTCATGGACCTCGCCGACCGCGTGATGGTGCTGGACTACGGCCGAAAAATTGCGGACGGCGCGCCGGACGAGATTCGCAACGACCAACTGGTCATAGACGCCTACCTCGGCGCGGCCGTGCAGGAATGAGCCCGGGCGTTCTCAACACCATTGAAGTCGTGCTGAACGGCCTGATGAGCGGCGTGCTGTATTCGCTGGTCGCGCTCGGCTTCGTGCTGATCTTCAAGGCCTCCGGAATTTTTAATTACGCGCAGGGCGTGATGGCGCTTTTCGCCGCGCTCACGCTGGTCGGCTTTCAGACCGGACAGGTGCCGTTCGCGCATTTGCTGAACGCGGTGTTCGGCACCGACTACCACCATTGGTCAAGCGGCATGCACCACGCCGCGGCGATCGCGCTGACCCTGCTGGTGATGGTCGGCTTCGCGTTTTTGGTGGAGAAACTGGTGCTGCGGCATCTGGTCAACCAAGCGCCGATCATTTTGTTCATGGCGACCATCGGCCTGGCCTTTTTCATGGAAGGCGTCGGCGATTTGATGTGGGGCCCCGACCTGAAGGCGCTGGACATCGGCCTGCCGTCGGGCGGCTCGCTGTGGTGGGAGGAAGTTACGCGCGCGTGGGCCGCGCCGGGCGCCGAGTATTACGGCATGTATATTGACGTGCTGGATGTCTGGGCGACCGTCATCGCGCTCGCGCTGGTCGCCGCGCTGACCGTGTTCTCGCAATACACGCGCACCGGCCGCGCATTGCGCGCGGTCGCCGACGACCACCAGGCCGCGCTTTCCGTCGGCATTTCGCTGCGCGCGATTTGGGTCATCGTCTGGTCGATCGCCGGCATGGTCGCGCTGGTCGCCGGCATCATGTGGGGCGCGAAATCGGGCGTGCAATTTTCGCTTTCGCTGATCGCGTTGAAGGCGCTGCCGGTGCTGATCCTCGGCGGCTTCACCTCCATTCCCGGCGCCATCATCGGCGGCCTCATCATCGGCGTCGGCGAAAAATTGTTTGAATACACCGTCGGCCCGATGATCGGCGGCGCCACCGAAAACTGGTTCGCGTATGTGCTCGCGCTGTTCTTTTTGATGTTCCGCCCGCAGGGCCTGTTCGGTGATAAAATCATCGAGCGGGTTTGATGAACATGAAGACCAACTCCCTTTATTACGGCGACTGCCTGGAAGTGATGAAGCCGTGGCCCGACAAGTCGGTGGACCTGATTTATTTGGACCCGCCGTTTAACAGCAAGGTGAAATACAACGTGCTGTTCGGCGCCGGCAAACACGAGGAAAAATACGATCTGGCGCAGATGACCGCGTTCTCCGATGTGTGGGAATGGGACATTGACGCCGAACAGCGCGTCGCCAATATCGAGCGCGCCATCGCCCACCCGGCGCATCCCGCCATCTCCGCCTTTCGCATGCTGTATCCGCATGGCAGCGGCCTGCTCTCCTACCTCTCCTACATGGCGGAACGCATCGCGGAAATGCGGCGCTTGCTGAAACCGAGCGGCAGCTTGTTCCTGCATTGCGACCCGACCGCCGGGCACTATCTCAAACTCCTCATGGACTCAGTGTTCGGGGGGGCAAGTTTTCGCAATGAAATTATCTGGTGCTACACCGGGCCCGGCTCGCCGAACATGCGCCAGTTCAACCGCAAGCACGACAGCATTTTCTGGTACAGCGCGGGGAAAACCTGGACATTTAACGCCGACGACGTGCGCGTCCCCTACACCGACGAAAAGCAAACTTTGCGCAAGCGAATGGGCGAAAAGTTTGACGATGCCGAAGAAATCAAAAAGTACCGGGAGCGCGGGAAAATCCCGGAGACTTGGTGGCAGATGCGCATTGCGCCGCGCAGCAAAAAAGAATACCTCGGCTACCCGACGCAAAAACCGCTCGCGCTGCTGCAGAGGATTATTGCGGCGGCGTCAAACCCGGGGGACATCGTGCTCGACCCGTTCTGCGGCTGCGGCACCACCATAGACGCCTCCCACCGCCTGCGCCGCGATTGGATCGGCATTGACATCTCCAGTTACGCGATTGAGGTGATTCGCCGCGAGCGGATGAAAGACCTGGAGATTCCGCTGGAAGGCATGCCGCGCGACCTGGAGGCGGCGCGCCATCTCGCCCAGGGCAAGCCGTTTGAATTTGAAAAATGGGCGATCACGCGCATTCCCGGTTTCGCCCCGAACACCGTGCAGCGCGGCGACAGCGGCATCGACGGGCGCGCGCTGATTTACGGCCTGCCGAAAGCGGACGCGCTTTGCATCGCGCAAGTCAAAGGCGGCAAACCCGGCATAGACGCGCTGCGCGCATTCGCCGGCGTCATCGACGCCAACAGCGCGGCGGTCGGCGTATTCATCACATTAAATGAGTGGGACACGCCCGAAGTGAAAAAATGCATCGCCGGCGCCGGCACGCTGAAAGTCGGCGCCGCTTCCTACAACCGTTTGGTGATGTATTCCATCGAGCGCCACTTGCGCGGCGACAGCGCGCCCCTGCCCCCCCTCGCGCACCCGCGCACCGGGCTCCCCTTTCAGGCCGAATTGCGCGCCTCCGGATAGCCGCATGTTCTACCGAGAAACCGGCAACTTCCACACCAGTTACGCCGCCGACCAGCAGACTTTTCCGCTGCGCTTTGACCGCTGGGCGGCCGGCGCGGCGGTCGCGGTCGCTCTTTTCGTGGTGCCGTTTGTCATCAACGACTACTGGGAAAAATCGGTGCTGGTGCCGTTCCTGGTGTGGTCGATGGCCGCGCTAGGGCTGAATATTTTGACCGGCTATTGCGGCCAGGTCAGCCTCGGCACCGGCGGTTTCATGGCGGTCGGCGCGTATGCCTGCTACAAACTGATGACCGCCTTCCCCGAAATGAACATGTTTGTGTGCGTGCTGCTCGCCGGCGGCGTCACCGCCGCGGTCGGCATGATCTTCGGCCTGCCCAGCCTCAAAATCAAGGGTTTCTACCTCGCCGTGGCGACGCTCGCCGCGCAATTTTTTCTGGTGTGGCTGTTCAACAAGGTTCCGTGGTTTTACAACTACTCCGCCTCCGGGCAAATCACCGCGCCGGCGCGCGCGGTTTTCGGCGTGGAAGTCACCGGCCCGGCCGCGCAGGCATGGGCCTCCTATCTTTTCTGCCTGCTGTTCGTCCTGCTGTTCGCGCTCATCGCGCGCAACCTGACGCGCGGGCGCGTCGGCCGCTCGTGGATGGCGGTGCGCGACATGGACATCGCCGCGGAAATCATCGGCGTGCCGCCGCTCGCCGCCAAACTCTCGGCGTTCGCGGTCAGTTCGTTTTACATCGGCGTCGCCGGCGCGCTGTTTTTCGCGGTCTATCTCGGCGCGGTGGAACCGACCGAGGCGTTTGGCATTGACAAGTCGTTCCTGGTTTTGTTTATGATCATCATCGGCGGGCTCGGCTCCATCCTCGGCTCGTTCATCGGCGCGGCGTTTTTGACGCTGCTGCCGGTGCTGATGAAAAATGTTATGGTGGGCATGCTCGGCTGGCCGCCCGACCTGGTCGCGCACATCATTCTGGTCATGATCGGCGCGCTGATCGTCTTTTTTCTGATAGTGGAGCCGCACGGCCTCGCGCAACTGTGGCGAATCGCGAAAGAAAAACTGCGGCTGTGGCCGTTCCCGCACTGACAATTCCGTTCATGCATTCATGCGCGGCATTTTCCAAAATCATCCAGCAATCACCAAGCCCCGGAGGCAACCATGAAACTTGCAACCCAACGCGTCACCCTGAGCGCCGCGATTCTCGCATTGCTCGCCCCGCTGTTCGCCGCGCCGGCTTCGGCCGAATTGTTCTTTCCGGCGCTGAGTTACCGCACCGGCCCCTACGGGCCCAACGGCATTCCGTTCTTTGACGGCTACGCCGACTACTTCACGCTGCTGAACGAGCGCGACGGCGGCATCGGCGGAGTGCGCGTGCGCGCCACCGAATGCGAGACCGCCTACAACACCGAGCGGGGCGTGGAATGCTACGAATCCACCAAGGGGCAGGGCGCGCTGTTCTACCAGCCGATGTCCACCGGCATCACCTACCAGTTGATTCCGAAAGTGGCCGTGGACAAAATCCCGCTGTTCACCATGGGTTACGGCCGCACTTCGGCGGCGAACGGGCGGGTCTTTCCGTGGGTGTTCAACTTCCCCGGCACTTACTGGGACGCCGCCTCCATCATCGTCAAGCACATCAAAGACGAGGAAGGCGGAAGTTTGCGCAACAAAAAAATCGCGCTGCTCTACCACAACTCCGCATACGGCAAGGAGCCGATTCGCACGCTGCAAACCCTCGCGGAAAAACACGGCTACGAACTGATGCTTCTCCCGGTGGATCATCCGGGGCAGGAGCAAAAATCGCAGTGGCTGCAGATTCGCCGCGAGCGCCCCGACTATGTGGTGATGTGGGGCTGGGGCGTGATGAACCAGGTCGCCATCAAGGAAGCCTCCAACATTCGCTTCCGGATGGACCGCTTCATCGGCGCATGGTGGTCGGGGTCGGAGAACGACGTGCTTCCGTCCGGCGCCGGCGCGCACGGCTACAAAGCGGTCACCTTCCACGGCGTCGGCCGAAACTTCCCGCTGTATGACGACCTGAAAAAATACGTGGTCGCGCGCGGCAAGGCGGCCGGCGACGGCAGCCACCTCGGCACGGTGCTCTACAACCGCGGCGTCTACGCCGCCCTCCTCGCCTCCGAAGCCGCGGCCGCCGCGCAGCGCATTCACGGCACGCGCAACATCAGCTCGGAGCAGATGCGCGACGGAATGGAGGCGCTGAAACTCACCCGCGCGCGCATGGCCGAACTCGGCATCCCCGACTTCGGCCCCGAAATCGCGGTCAGTTGCGCCAACCACGGCGCGCCCGGCCTCGGCGCCATCCAGCAGTGGAACGCGCGCACCAAGTCGTGGAAACTGATCACCGGCTTCCGCGGCGCCGACCGCGCGGTGGTGGACCCGCTGATCGAGGAAGATTCGGCGGCCTACGCGGCCGAAAACTCCATCACGCCGCGCGACTGCTGAGTTCGCGGCACAAAGGGGCGGGTATGCGCCCGCCCCTTTTCGCCCGGCGCG
>JALCBG010000023.1 GCA_028066695.1 Gammaproteobacteria bacterium
TCCTTGCGCATACGCCGCGGACGCGCGCGCGGAAACTTGCCGGAAAATGTCCGCGAAAAAGTCATGATGAAGTTAAGAGGACTTTCGCGCCGCGGTTTTCGCGGCGGTTTTTTTCGCCACGGTTTTCGTCACCGTTTTTCCGACGGACTTTTTGCGCGCGCGCGTTTTCGCCGGCTTTTTCGGCGGCGAGTGCGGTTCCACGCGGTTGATCTGCCCGCCGGCGATGACGGTGTGAATTTCCTCGTCAAAAGTCTCGGTTTCGCCGGCGGTTTCCAGCGCCTTGATTTGCAGCGGACGAATTTCCAAATCCACGATGCCGGCGATTTTTTCGCGGATCTCCTCAATGCCGCCGTTCGCATCCACGCTGCGAAGTTTGTGCTGCGCTTTGTAATAGGCGATCAACTGCGCCGCCTCGTCGTTGTAGGCGGCGACGCGCGCGGTCGCGGTTTTGATTCCGCCGCGGCGTTCGGCCGCGACCTTGCCGCCGCAGTCGTCGCATTTGCCGCGCTTTTTCGGCGGCGCGGCTTCGCGGCTGTAAGTGGCGCCGCAGTCCTCGCAGATCATCCGCCCGGCGAGTCGGCGCGCCAGTTGCTCGTCGTCGGCGCCGAGGTGCAGCGCGATTTGCAGCGCGCGCGCATGCGTGCCGAGCATCGCGTCCAGCGCCTGCGCCTGCGGAATGTTGCGCGGCAGGCCGCTGATGATGAAGCCGCGCTTGATGTCGCGCTCGCGCAGCCGCGCTTCCAAAAGCGGCAGTAAAAGTTCGTCTTCCACGCGCCCTTCGGCGAGCGCCTCGCGGTCGGCGCGGCTGAGTTTGCCGCCGGCCGCGGCCGCGCGCAGCAATGCATTCGCCGAGATGTGCGCGACATGGCGTTCCGCCGCGAGGAGTTTCGCCTGCATTCCCTTGCCGGAGCCGGGCGCGCCGAGAATTGCAATTCTCATGATTTTTTCGGTTCGCTTCGCGGGGGTCGCCCGCAAAAAGTGGAGGGAAGAATACCCGCCGCGCGCCGGCCGGTCAAGGGCGGCGGTGCGGGGCGGGGCGTATTATGGACGAATCGGGGCGGTCAATCCACTTAATGCCGGGCGGATTATTCCACCCCTTCAAGCCCGCGCGCCCGCGCCGCCCAGTCAAATTCGGCGTCCCCGGCGGCGAGAAACCACGGATTGAGGATGTTTTCCTTGTTGTAGCGCAGCGTTTCGCCGGCCGCGTCGGTGAGTCCGCCGCCGGCCGCTTCCAGCACGCAATGCGCGGCCGCGGTGTCCCATTCGGAAGTCGGCCCGAAGCGCGGGTAAATGTCGGCCGCGCCCTCGGCGACCGCGCAGATTTTCAGCGAACTGCCGGCGCCGCTGACTTCCACTTCAATCCCCTCGGCCGCGAGGCGCGCGCGGTATTCCTCCACCGCGCCTTTCGCGTGCGAGCGGCTGGTCACCATGACCGCGCGCGCGCCGTCAAATTTTCGCGCGCGAATCGGGCGCGCCGCGCCGCCGTCGGTTTTGAACGCGCCGCCGCCGCGCGCCGCGAAATAACTGGCGCCGCTGGTCGGCGCATGCACCGCGCCGAGCACCGCGCGCGAGTTTTCAATCAGCGCGATGTTGACGCTGAACTGGTCGTTGCGGCGAATGAAACCCTTGGTGCCGTCCAGCGGATCCACCAGCCAGTACCTGCGCCACGCGCGCCGCTCGGCAAACGCGCGCGCCTCGGATTCCTCGGACAAAAGCGGAATGTCCGGCGCGAGTTGCGCGAGGCGCGCGGCGATGAGATTGTGCGCGCGGCGATCGGCCTCGGTCAGCGGCGAGCCGTCGCTTTTGGATTCCACCTGAAATTCGCCTTCGCCGGCATAGACCTCCATGATTTCGCGGCCCGCGGCGGCGGCGATGTCCACCACTTGCGGCAGGTGTTGTTCCATGCGGTTTTCCATTGCGGGCGGATTGTATGGCATTTTTTTCATTGCCATTTCGGGCAATAATGCGCGCCGGCGCGCGGCGGTTTTGCGCGTTAAAATTTTCCTCCATAAATGCCGCTTAACTTTTTTTTCAAATCGCGCGGCGGCGGGGAATCGCCGCTGGCGCAGTACCAGCGCCGCGTTGCGGCCGGCGAGTTTCGCGCCGACCGCGCGCAACTCGCCGCGCTGCGCCACCTGAACGCGCTGCGCCGCGCGTTGATTGGCGGCGGCCTGTTCGCGCGCTGGCGGCGCGCGCGCGGCCTGTATTTGTGGGGCGGAGTCGGCACCGGCAAAACCGCGCTGATGGACATGTTCCACCGGTCGCTGCCCGAAGGCATGGCGAAGCGCATTCACTACCACCGCTTTATGCAGTCGGTGCACGACGCGCGCGGCGAGTTGCAGGATCGCCGCGATCCGCTCGCGCTGATCGCTGAGGAGTTCGCCGACGAGTCGCGCGCGTTGTGTCTGGATGAATTCACCGTCAGCGACATCACCGACGCGATGATTTTGTCGGGACTTTTGCACGAACTTTTTGAGCGCGGCGTCGCGCTGGTCACCACTTCCAATTTGCCGCCGGACGAACTCTATGCCGGCGGCCTGCAGCGCGAGCGGTTTTTGCCGGCGATTGAATTGATCAAGGCGCGCGCGCGCGTGGTGCGCGTGGACGGCGGAACCGATTACCGCTTGGACCGGCTCGGCGCGGACGCGCTCTATCATGTGCCGCACGACGAAGCCGCGATGCATGCGTTGCGCCGGCATTTTTCGTCTCTGGAACACGACGCCGACATAGCGAAATGCGGCGCGCAAACTTTCACGCTGTCCGGGCGGAATGTTGATGCGGTCGCGCGCGGGCGCGGCGCATTGTGGTGCGACTTCGCCGCGCTGTGCGGCGCGAACAGCTCCAAGGTGGATTACATTGAATTGTCCAAGCGTTTTCACACGCTGATTCTTTCCGACATTCCCGCGTTGGACGCCGGCATGGACGACGAGGCGCGGCGGCTGATTGAGTTGGTGGATGAACTCTACGACCGCGGCGTCAATTTAATCGCCTCGGCCGCGCGCGCGCCGGAGGAGTTGTATCGCGGCAAACGACTGGCGCAAATGTTCGCGCGCACCGCCAGCCGCCTGCGCGAAATGGGCGCGCGCGAGTATTTGGCGCGGCCGCATTTGCAGTGAGACATTAAATAAAAAGCGCACAAAAAAGCCGCGCATTTGTGGGGAAACGCACAAACGGAAACGCGGCATGCATATCAAATGCGCGAACGCCGACTTCGGCGTAACACGCAGACCGGGCTTTTCGCAAAAGAGGGGCCGGTCATTTTTTTCCAACCGTTTCCATCGTTATGGAACAGGAGATTCGGATGAATCATGCAACCACCGCGCCCGTCGCCGGGCGCACCACTTCGCTTTTTCAACTTGCTGCTTTGCGCGTAAAAGGCGCGCGCGCGGTTTTGGGCGCGGCGTTGTTCGCCGCGTTTTTGGCCGCGCCGGCGCACGCGCAAAGCGAGCAAACCGAAAAAGTCAACCTCAACCAGGCCGCGGCCGAAACGCTGCAATACATCCCCGGCATCGGCCCCGGCAAAGCCGCGGACATCGTCAGCACGCGCGCGGCGAAAGGCGGCTTCAAGCACATGAGCGATTTGCTGGAAGTGCCGGGCATCGGCCAGAAAACCCTGGCCGACATCAAAAAATACGGCACGCTCAAAGGCGGCGTCTCCGAGTTGAGCGAGGAGATGCGCAACAACCCGCCGGTCAAATCGCGCCACAAAAAGAGCAACGACTGAGTTGGGAATGGGGCGCGGGGGCGGGTCGTCCCGCCCGTCCCCGCGAACCGCTCCCGGTTATTTATTTGACAAAAGGCCGAGCGGGTCGTCCGGATTGACGCCCTCCATGAACACTTCCCCGCGTTTTGGATGCGCGACCTGGTAAATCATGCCGAGCCAGTTGTTGATGATCGCCTTGCCGGTGTCGCTCCAAGTGTTGTCCACCCATTGCGCCAATTCCTCTTCGGGGAATTCGGGCCGCGCGCCGCTTTTTTGCGCCTGCGTCACGCGCCGCTGGTAGTCCTCCAAAACTTCCGCCGCTTTTCCGCGGAAATAATTCTCCGGAAACGGCGGGTAATCGTCGCGCGCGCCGTCCAAAAAGTGGCCGACTTCGCGGCGGTATTCCTTCAGCAGACTGACCGCGTCGTATTCGGGATGCCCCTGAAAAAACACGAAGCGCAACCCGTCGGGGCTCGCGCCGAGATGCAAGTCGGCATCTTCGCCGGCCGCAAGCACCTGCAGCCCGGCGCGCCGAAACTGCGCCGCGCTGACTTCATGCAGATGCGAATGCGGCGCGTCAAACCGCGTGTTGATGTTCGCGGTCAGCGGATGCGCCCGCGGCGAGACGCGGTTGGAATACACGCCCCACCGTTTTTGCGGAAGGCGGTAGCGCTCAAAATTCCACAGCAGCCGCACAATCGCGTGCGTCGCCAGGCATGAGCACATCACCGAGCAGACATTGGCGCGCGACCATTCCACCACATGCGTCAGCGGCTTCCAAAACGGCTCGTCCGCCAACTCGGCCTGCGCCGGGTTTGCGCCGGAGATGATCAGCGCGTCCAGCCCGTCGCGCTGCAGTTCGGCGAAGTCGCTGTAATGTTCATGAATGTGCGCGCGCGCCTCTTCGCCGCGCGGAATTTCCGGAAAGGAAAACGGATGCACATAAAACTGCGCGATGCGGTTGCACGAGCCGACCAGCCGCAAAAACTGCCGCTCGGTCGCCTGCAGCGCGGCGTCCGGCATCATGTTGAGAAAACCGATGTGCAGTTCGCGAATGTCCTGCGCGCGCGCGCGGCGCGGCTCCAGGACTTCCTGCCCCTCGCGCCGCAGCCGGTCAAAACTCGGCAAATCGCTGTGCGCCACCAGCGGCATGTCAGGCGCCGTTGGTCGCGTCGCAGACCAGTTCTATGAAGTCGGCTTCGTCGCGCAGTTCCAAAATGCGCGCGGCGTCAACGGTGTGGCCGTGGCGTTCGGCGATGCGCTCGTATTGCGGGCGGCGGCATTCCAAAAGTTTCGGAAAGATCCACTGCGTGAAATCATCCGGCACTATTTCCCCGGCGGAGGCGAGTTTGTGTTCCTCCAAAAATTCCGCGAGGTGTTTTTCCAGAAACTTTTCCCCGTAATACATCGGCTTCGGGTGCGCGCGCGCGCGCGCCAGCAGCGTCGCCTCCATTTTTTCGTCCGCGCGCAGATACAGCACCAGCGTTTTTTCCGACAGCATTTTCCAGCACTCGTCTTCGCCGAGTTCGCAGATGCTGCCGCCGGCGTCGTTGAGAAAGTTCGGGTAGCCGTAAATGTTGCGCGCCTTGCCGATGAACGCCTCCACATCGCGCATCGCGCAGGTTTCCGCGTGGTAAAACAAACGCTGGCGGCGCTTGAATTCCTCCACGCTCAGCCCGCCGAGTTCCGGATTGCCGATCTTGCCGAGAAAGTGCGCGACTATGCGCAGGTTGTGCACCGAGATGTTGTTGCGCAGGTAAATCAGGTCGCGCTGAAATAGGTCGCGGAAAAACTCATCTTTCATCGCCTTCGCCTTGATGCTGTCGCGAATCGGCTCGTCCAGGTAGTGCGTGCCGATGCGGTAGTCGCCCGAATAGTGAAACCATTTGTCGGCCGGCAAAATGTTGGCGAGCGTGGTCTTGCCGACGCCGGACATGCCGAGCAGCGTGACGGCTTTGTTCGGCCAGAGGCGGAACTGATCGCAGGTTTTTTTCATTGTTGCAGTCGCGGCGGGAAGTTTTATGCGGCGATTTTACAAAAACACCGCGAGCAAAACCGCGCCGAGCAACACGCGGTAGAGCGCGAACCACAGCAGACTGTGCCGCCGCACGAAGGCAAGAAACCAGCGAATCGTGGCGAACGCGATTAAAGCCGAAACCAGCGCAGCGAAGGCCAACTCGCCCCATTGCGGATTTGCGTCGGCGCGCAGCAATTGGCGCAACTGCCAGGCGCCGGCGAGCGCGATTGCCGGCATCGCCAGCAAAAACGAAAACCGCGACGCGGCCTCGCGCGTGAGTCCGAGCGCGAGTCCGGCCGAGATGGTGACGCCGGCGCGCGACACGCCCGGCGCCAGCGCCAGCGCCTGCGCGCAGCCGAGCAGCACGGCCTCGCGCAACCGCAGTTTCCCCAACTCCTCCGTGCCGCGGGTTTTGCGCCCGCGCCAGTCGGCGAGGCCGAGCAGCGCGCCGAAAATCAAAGTGGCGAGCGCGACCGGCAGCGGCGCGCGCAACGCGCGTTCAATAAAACCGGCACCGAGCGCGCCGGCGAGCGCGGTGATCAGCGTGGCGATCAGCAGCGACCAGCCGAGCCGGCTGTGCGGAGTCGCCGGTCCGCGCCCGAGCGAGCGCAGCCAGTCGGCGGTGATCGCCGCAAAATCGGCGCGGAAATACACCAGCACCGCGAGCAGCGTTCCGAGATGCGCGGCGACTACCAGCGGCAGGCCGGGCGCGCCCCAGCCGGCGATGCGCGGCAACAATTCCAGATGGCCGGAACTGGAGATCGGCAGAAACTCGGTCAGCCCCTGCAGCGCGGCGAGGAAAAAGGTTTGGATGTAGTCGTTCATTTAATAATTGTTCATGAAAAAACGCCGCGCAAAAAGCGCCGCGAAAAATCACAACCGCCCGCTGCGATCGCGCAATTGAAACCCGCGCAAATTCAGCGCGCAGTTTTTGGCGAAAGCGATGACCTTGACCAATTCGCCCATTCCCTGCGGCATGGTCAGCGTCCGCACTTCATGAGCGCGCGCGATTTGTCCGCGCAAATCGCCGTCATTGTCATGCGACTCGGCGAGAACATCCAGCGCGCCCAGCGACAATAAAAACGCGCCCTGCGAGGCGAAACCGGCGGTTGCCAGACCGGACTCATGCGCGGCGTCGCGAATCGCGGTGAAATCTATGTGCGCCGAGATGTCCTGCAAGCCCGGGTAAAAAAACGGATCGGCATGCGCGAAGTGCCGATAATGACACATCAGCGTGCCGTCGCGGCGTTCGGCGTGATAAAACTCGCGGCGCGGATAGCCGTAATCCAGCAGCAGCAGCGCGCCGCGTTTTATGCGCGCGCCGGTGTCACGAACCCATTTTTCGGCGCGCAAACCGATTTCGCCGCGGTAACCGTCGGCGAGCGCGGCTCCCGTCTCTTCTTCATGTAATTTAATCCGCCGCTGCAATTCCTCCGGCAATTCTTCCCCGCGCGACCAGGCGAAATTTCCGGCCGCATCAACGCAAACACCGAGTTCGCATGCGCGCCCGCGCGCGTTCATTTCAAAACGCGCCGCCGGCATCGCGTCCAGCAATTCATTCGCGAAAACGATTCCGCAAAACTCGCGCGGCGCGTGTTCCAGCCAGCGCACCCGCTCTTCATATCCGCGACTCGCGATCGTCTCGCGCTGGCGTTCGCGCAACGCCGCGCTGGTTTCCACGATCAAATACCGCCGCGGAGTCGCGTTTAATGCATCCATCGCCGCCAGCAAATCCGCCGCGAGTTGCCCGCTGCCGGCGCCGAACTCCAGCAAGTCTCCATCAGTCAGTTCCAACTCAGCGAACGCCTCCGCGCATTGCACAGCAAGGCAGCGCGCGATGACGCCGCCGAGTTGCGGCGCGGTGGTGAAATCTCCGTCCGCGCCGAACTTCGCAACGCCGGCCGCGTAGTAGCCCAACTCCGGCGCATACAGCGCGTCCTCCATGAATTGCGCAAAGGAAATGCGCCCGCCGCCGCGCGCGATGCGCCGGCGAATTCGCGCGCAAAGTTTCGCCGAATGTTTTTTGCCGGCGGCGTCGGGTTCGGGCAACTTGTTCATGGCGGGAGTGGAAGTGTCGCGGTGGTAGAATGCCGATCAATATTTTTCGCGCGCAATTAACATGGCAAAACAAAACATGCCGGAAGACAGGCCGGAAGCGGAAAAAACCGGCGCGGACCTGCGCGACAAAGTCGCGCTCATCACCGGCGGCTCGCGGCGGCTCGGCGGCGCGACCGCGCGCGAGTTGCACGCGTGCGGCATGCGGCTGGTCATTCATTACCGCGACAGCAGTGCGGCCGCCGAGGCGTTGCGCGCCGAATTATGCGGCAAGCGCGCCGACTCGGTGGTGCTGATTCGCGGCGATTTGCGCGAGACCGCCAAGGTGAAAAATCTGGTGCGCCAGGCCGCGGCCGAACTCGGCCGGCTGGACGCGCTGATCAACAACGCCTCGGCGTTTACGCCGACTCCGCTGAAAAGCGCCGGCGAAAACGACTGGCAACTCATCATGGACACCAATTTGAAGGCGCCGTTTTTTCTGAGCCAGGCGGCCGCGCCGTATCTGAAAAAAACCCGCGGCGCCATCGTCAACATCGCCGACATTTACGCCGACCGCCCGCTGCCCGAACATTCGCTGTATTGCGCCTCCAAAGCCGGGCTGGTCTCGCTGACCAAGTCGCTCGCGCTGGAATTGGGGCCCGAAGTGCGCGTCAACGCGATTTCGCCCGGCGCGATTCTCTGGCCCGAAAACGACACCGACGAACTCGCGCACCAGCGGCTGGTGTCGCGCACCCCGCTGAAAAGCGCCGGCGAAGCGGCCGACATCGCGCGCATGGTGCGCTTTTTGCTGCGGGACGCCGCGTTCGTCAGCGGCCAGGTGATCGCGGTGGACGGGGGCCGCACGGTGGTCGGGTGAGGAATTAATTGCGCATGAACGAGTTGCGCAAATCCCTCTCGCTGTTGCGCGGAACCGGGCTGATGCTGAACATCGTCATCGGCGCCGGCCTGCTGGTGTTGCCGGGCCTGGCGGTGGAGGCGGCCGGCGATCATGCGTTTTGGGCGTGGCTGGTGTGCGCGCTGGTCGCGATTCCACTGCTGATCGTGTTCATCATCATGGGCCGCCGCTTCCCCAACGCCGGCGGCATCGCGCATTTTTCCGAACGCGCCTTCGGGCCGTGCGCGTATCTCATCACCTCGTTCATTCTGCTCGGCGCGGTCGCCTTCGGGCTGCCGTCCATCGCGCTGACCGGCGGCTATTACCTCGCCGAAATTCTTCCCGGGCATCCGGCCGCCTACGCCGCCGGTTTCATTCTCGCCGGCGCGTCCGCGCATCTTTTGTCCGCGGAAATCGCCGCGCGCATTTCCGGCGCGGCCGCCTCGGTGGTGCTGCTGACTTTGTTCGCGCTCGCCGCCACCGGTTTCGCCGCGATTGACTGGGCGAACATCGGCGGCAATTTCGCGCCGCCGGCCGAGATTGACCTGCGCATGCTGTTCCTGCCTTTTATGATGATTTTTTTCGCGTTCACCGGCTGGGAAGTCGCGGCCGGCACCGCCGAGGAATTCCGCGACCCGAAGCGCGACTTCCCGCGCGCCATGGCGATTTCTTTCGCGCTGGCGTGCTCGGTGTATTTTGCGATGGCATTTGTCGCGCAAAATGTCGCGGCGCGCGGCGCGCCCGAGGCGGTTTTCGTGCATGTCGCCGCGCTGGTGTTCGGCGCGGCCGGCGGCGCGGCCATCGCCACGCTCGCCGCGGTGGTCATCGCCGCGAATTTAATGGGCGCAATCTGGGCGGTGTCGCGCCTGGTGTTTTCGCTGAGCCGCGAAAACTGGCTGCCCTTCAAATTGCGCGCCAACCAAAAAGGCTCGCCGCTTTCCTCGGTCGCCCTCACCGCCGCGGTGTTGCTGCTGGCGCTGTCGTTTGACGCGCTCGGTTTGCTGAACATAAACAAAATGCTCTCGCTCGCCGGGCAAAACTTTTTGATCCTGTTCGGGATTGCAAGTCTGGCGCTGTTGCGTTTATCGCGGAGTTTTTGGGAGCGCGCAATCGCGGCCGCCGCGGTCGTGATTGTCGCCGCGCTGGTGGTGATGGAGGGGGCGTCGGTTTTGTATCCGGTTTGTCTGGCCGGGTTGGGGGTGGGGGTTTGGTGGGGGAAGAAGAAAGGGTAGGTGAATGGCGGGGTCGGTTTTGTGCTAGGATACCGATGTTTTCAACAAGTCAATTGCGAGAAATTTACATGACTACCGTAGAATATTTTGCTATTGCTCGAGACATCATCATTTCGGTCGCGGCTATTTTTACGGCCGGGGTGGCGGCTTCGGGGTTGCATCGCTGGAAGAGCGAGTTGGTTGGCAAGAAAAATTTCGAAGTAGCCCGTGCCCTTGTTCGTGCGGCACTGAAAGTCCGCGATGTCATTGCTGCATGTAGGGCACCGGACTCTGCGGGAGAGTATCCCGAAAACTACGAACTGACCATGCCGCTAAATCAAAAAGAGCATGCAAAGGCATTGCGGCATGTTTATGAAAATCGCTTGAAGCGTATGTGGGCAGCTGTTCAAGAGTTTGATGCTACTGTGTGGGAAGCAGAGGCTTTGTGGGGAGGTGAGATTAAATACAGAGCAAAAGCAATCCACTCATGCGCATGGGAACTGCACCATGCAACTCAACACTACCTTGAGAATGAGGAATCCGGTGGAAAAAATTTCAAGGAAAATGAGCAGTTCGGAGAAGAAGTGGACTGCATTGTAGTGCCCTTCAGAACACTTCCCCGTTTCTTCGAGGGTGTTGATGTGGGGAAAGAGTTTTCCAAAAAAGTGGAAAAAGCGGTGGCCGAGATCAAACGATGTGCCCATCCATACATGCGCACTTAATGTGCTCGCAATGTGCTACTATGTTGTCAGTGGTAGAGAAAAATCAATGCAAGAGAAAACCCTATACTTTCTTCGTTCTGCGCTCGTTTTGGTAGCGGCGTTCGCGTTGTCTGGTTGCGCCACATCCTATATAGACGCGAATGCACAACAATTTACCGCTTCTGCAAAAGAAGTGGAAGAGTGGCGTGCGGCCGCAGAGAAAGGCGATGCAGAGGCACAATATAAGTTGGCCAAGGCATACTTTTATGGTGCGGGAGTCGCCAAAAATACGCGCGAAGTAGTGCGTTGGACTCGAAAAGCAGCTGAACAAGGCCATGTGGAATCGCAAGGCAATATGGGGCTGCTATATTTTCGTGGCGAAGGCGTTGAAAAAGACCAGCGTGAAGCAGTGCGCTGGTGGCGCAAAGCCGTGGAGCAAGGCTCTGTATGGGGGCAATATGGTCTGGGCACCGCATATTATTATGGGTATGGCGTCATCGCCGACCAGCGCGAAGCGTATATTTGGTGGTCTATTGCCAAGGCAAGTGGTCTTGAACTCGTTCTTGCCAAATCGGGCGGCATCGGACTTTCCGATACGGTTTTGCACGCTATCAACAGCATTGATTGGCGCAACCATCTAACTCACAGTGAAATCCGCTCTGCACAGAAAGAAGCGGCCCGGAGAATGGAGGCGCTCGAAAGCCGCAAGCAGGGTGGACCGGAAAAACTCATCGGTCAAGGCGGCATCGTTTCTGTGCCCAAGCCGAAGGGCGCCAACATTGCCGAGCGCGTATTTGAAAATACTTGGCGCTCGGTGGTGGTCGTGCGCAACGGTAGCGGGCAAGGTAGCGGTGTAATCGTCCGCCCGAATATTGTCGCGACCAACTGCCACGTCGTAGACGGATACGGCAGAATCACCGTATACAAATCCAATGACCGTCGCGCAGACACCGACAGCGCATTTTTGGCGAAGATACGCCAATCGGATAAAGGCAAAGACTTCTGCTTGCTTGATGTGGACGGCTTGTGGGGAGTGCCCGTGAATGTGCGCAAATACGGCACGCTCGGCGTCGGCGAAGATGTCTATGGACTGGGCGCGCCGCAGGGTTTGGATTTGTCGCTGTCCGGCGGCGTGATTTCGCAGTTGCGGGAAATTCGTGGCACCCGGTTCATACAAACTGACGCCGCCATTTCGCCCGGCTCATCGGGCGGCGGCCTGTTCGACAGCGAGGGCAACTTGGTCGGAATTTTGACGGCGAAAATCGTCGACAAAGCCGCCGAGGGCATTGGTTTTGCAATTCCGGCGGATTTGGTTTTGGGGTATTGAGGGCGGACGGCGCAATTTCGCGCCGTCCGCATTTCATTACCTCGATGTTTTGTTGTATTTCGGATTTTTTCCACCGTGACTCCTTCGATAGTCAGCGAGCATCTTTTCTTCCAATCGTTGTGCACCGCTCCTGGTCATGCGCCTGGAAATTTCCATGCGAGTGAATTTTTTCCTGTCTTTCCTGTGTGCTTTTTCCCGCCCTTCGGGATCATTGGTAATGCCAATGTAGACAATAGCATTGCCGTCTTTCAGTTGGTAAGCAACTGTGTCATAAGGTTCATTCATTGTAGTGTGCGCCCGATACGCAATTGATGTATAAGAACATGCACTATACCGCACTTTCTAAAAAATTAATAGCCCATTTTTAAACTGATGTCTCTACCCACACCCGAGTGTGAGTTTTTCCAACCCCTCCCGACCCCCCTCCGGAATCGCCGTATTCTTCTCCGTCTCCCGCACGATATACACATGCACAAACCGCCCCAGCGCGGACGGGGTTTCCTGTTCCTTTTCAAACAACCCGATTTCATACTGCACGCTGGAATTGCCAATTTTCGCAATGCGCAGCGCGGCGTCAATTGCCGGGGCGGGCGCAATCGGGCGCAGAAATTTGCAGTTGCTTTCCACGGCGAAAGGAATGATCGGATCGCGCAACAAGTCGGAGCCGATGCGCGCGAGATAGGACAGCACCACGGTTTCAAAATACCGGTAATACTGCACATTATTCAGGTGCATCATCATGTCAAAGTCGGACCAGCGCGTGGCGATTTCCAGCGTGTAGCGGTAGTCGGCGCGGGTTTGTTCGGCGAGGTTCATTTTTCTTTGGTGAAAGTGCACACGAACCGATGGAGCAAAGGGTGTGTGCGGCGGCGTTTGCCGAGCGCGCGAATGTGGATTCGCTTTTGCTTGTCATCAATATGCGTCCACTTGTATTCCTCTTTGCACTTTATGCATTTTGCAGATTTTTTGCCGGTAGGACTTCCACGCTGTTTTTCCACTGCAATTGCCAGCACCGGGTGTTTGCAGTGAATGCACGAAAAGGCAACGTTGTTGCCTTGTGCGTCCGCGGGGATTTCTTTTCCTTTGATGTGAGCGCAAAACTCAGTGATTGTCGGCATATAACCCTCCATTCACAAAAACCAAACCACACAAGCCAGCCCGACTCCGCCCAGCACCGCGGTATACGGCAGCGCCATCCACACCATCGTTCCATACGACAGCCGAATCAGCGGCGCCAGCGAGGAAGTCAGCAGGAACAAAAACGCGGCCTGCCCGTTCGGCGTGGCCACGCTCGGCAAATTGGTGCCGACATTGATGGCGATCGCCAGATTGTCAAAGTGCGCGCGGGAAATCGCGCCGGAATCAAAAACTTGTTTGATCTCGTTGATGTAGACGGTGGCGACAAACACATTGTCGCTCATCATGGAGAGGATGCCGTTGGCGATGAAGAACAGCGCCGGTTGCGCGGGCACCGGCTGCGCCAGCGCGTTTTCAATGATCGGCGCGAAAAGATGCGCGTCGTGAATCATCGCAACGATGACGAAAAACACCACGAGAAGCCCGGTGAACGGCAGCGCCTCTTCAAACGCGCGGCCGATTTGGTGCTCTTCGGTGATGCCGGTGAAGGCGGTCTGTAGCACGATGATGGCCAGGCCGATCAGCCCGACCGGCGCGAGGTGAAAGGCGAGCGCGATCACCAAAAACACCGCGGCCGCGGCCTGCACGCGAATGTCATAGCGCTCGGCGGCGCTGCGCTTTTCGTCCTCTTCGCGCGAATACTGCTCCAAAATCGCGCGCGCGTGCTCGGGCAATTCCACGCCGAAGCCGAACCACTTTAATTTTTCCAGCAAGTAGCAGGTGACCAGTCCGCACAGCAACACCGGCATGGTGATCGGCGCCATCTGCCAAAAGAATTCCATGAACTCCCACCCCATCTTGCTCGCGATCAGCAAGTTTTGCGGCTCGCCGACCAAGGTGCATACGCCGCCGAGCGCGGTGCCGACCGCGCCGTGCATGACCAGGCTGCGCATGAATTTTCGGAACTGCTCCAGGTCCTCGCCGAGTTCCTCGCGGTCGGAGACGCCGCTGCGGTCGTAGTCGCTGCTGCCGGAATGAATGCGGTGGTAGACGCCGTAAAAACCGGCGAACACGCTGATCAAAACCGCCATCACGGTGAGCGCGTCCAAAAACGCCGACAGCACCGCCGACAGAAAACAAAACAGCAGCGACAGCAGCGGCTTGGAGCGAATGCGGATGAAAACGCGGCTGAAGATGAACATCAGCAGCGGCTTCATAAAATAAATGCCGGCGACCATGAACACCAGCAGGAGAATCACTTCCAGGTTCGCCTGAATTTCGCGGAACACCGCGCCGGGCCCGGTCATGCCCATAAACACCACTTCCAGCGCGAGCAGTCCGCCGGCCTGCAGCGGGTAGCATTTGAGCGCGAGCGCGAGCGTGAAAATGAACTGCGCGAGAATGACCCAGCCGGTGATGAACGGGCCGGCCACGGCCAGCAGCAGCGGATTCAGCACCAGGCAGGCAAGAATGGTTTTTTTATACCAGTCCGGACTGCCGCCCAAAAAGCGGCCGCCGGCGGTGGCGAGGAAGGATTGCATGGTCTTTGTTCTTGTGCGGGGTTGCCGAGTATAACCGACAATTAATTCCGCACGATGTTGTGCGCCGCGCCGTAGGGATAGCCGGTCAGGTTGCGGTTGCCGTCTTCGGTCACCGCGAGAATGTCGTGCTCGCGGTAGCCGCCCGCGCCGGGCATGCCTTCGGGAATGACGATCATCGGCTCCATGGAAACCACCATGTCCGGCTGCAGCACGGTTTCCACATCCTCGCGCAACTCCAGCCCGGCTTCGCGCCCGTAGTAATGGCACAGCACGCCGAAGGAATGGCCGTAGCCGAAAGTGCGGCGCGCCAGCAAGTCGTGTTCGCGGTAGATTTCGTTCAGTTCGCGCGCGATGTCGCAGCAGCGCGCGCCGGGCGCGATCAGTTTTTTGCCGGCGTCGTGCACGCGGCAGTTGATCTCCCACAGCCGCAAATGCTCGTCGCTCGCCGATTCGCAAAACAAAGTGCGCTCCAATGCGACATAGTAGCCGGCGACCATCGGGAAGCAATTTAAACTCAGAATGTCGCCGCGCTGAATTTCGCGCGAAGTGACCGGGTTGTGCGCGCCGTCGGTGTTGATGCCCGACTGCAGCCAGGTCCAGGTGTCCATCAACTCGGCGTGCGGCCACTCTTTCGCAATCGCGCGCACCATGGCGCGCGTGGAATGCAGCGCGACTTCGTGCTCGCCCGCGCCCGGCGCAATCGCCGCAACCGCGGCCGCGCCGCCGAGGTCGGCGATTTGCGCCATTCTGGAAATGTGCGCGATTTCCTCCTTGGACTTAATCATGCGCAATTCCATGACCGCCGGCGCGATGTCCACGAACTTGCATTTCGGCAGCGCGTCTTTGAGTTTCTGCAGATTCGCGCACGACAAATGATCAAGTTCCACGCCGACCGTGGCGCCGTCTTTGATAAGTTTTTGCGCCGCGCGAAAAAAATTGTCGCGCCGCCAGTCGGTGTAAACGATGTTCGCGCCGAAACTCCGCCGCCACGGCTGCCCGCCGTCAATGTTCGCGGAAATCGTGGTATGCGAATCCGCGTCCACCACCAGCCCGTATGCGCGCCCGAACGCGCAATACAAAAAGTCAGCGTAATAATTGATGTTGTGGTGCGAAGTAAACAGCACCGCATCGGCGCGCGCCGCCGCCATCGCCCCGCGCAACTTTGCGACGCGATTTTCCATCTCACCCGCCGAAAAAGTCGGGCGAACTTTTTCGCCATTGGCGAATTCCAAAAGGTCGGGCTGGTGCATCGGAGTCTCCGCGGAAAAGGGGGCGCAATGATACGCGATGTGCAAGTGTATTAAATCTGTGGATAACTTGGAAAGTTGTGAATAACTTGATTTTTTTTATGATTTTTACCGGTTGACAGCCGGTTTTTCAGGCGGAATGTGCTACGGTGCGCCGTATGAAACGAACTTACGAATACCGCGCGCTGCCGCAAAAAGGGCAGGCGCGCGCGCTCGACAAAATGCTGTGGATGACGCGCATGCTTTACAACGCCGCGCTGGAGGAGCGCATCGGGTGCTATGCGAAGACTGGCAAAACCATCAGCGCCTATAACCAGATGAAATCGCTTACGCAAATCCGCAAGGAAGACGACGAGTGGCGCGGCATCAGCGTATTCATCGGGCGCGGCGCGCTGAAAACCATTGACCTTGCATTCAAGGCGTTTTTCCGCCGCGTCAAGTCCGGTGAAAAACCGGGCTTCCCGCGTTTCAAGGGGCGCGACCGCTGGCGGATGCTGCATCTGGAAACGAATTACCAAATCCACGACGGCAAGGGAAAGTGGGCGCATCTCACTTTCAAGGGTTTGCCGGGCAAACTGCGCGTTTGGCGGCACCGTCCGATTCCCGCGGACGCGAAACAACTTCTCGCCCGTTTGGTGCGCGATGCGAAAGGCTGGAAACTGCAACTCGTTTTGGACTTGCCCGATGTGGAGCCGGTCGCCGTCGCCGGCATCACCGGCATTGATGTCGGCATTACGCACTTCCTCGCCACCGACGCCGGCGACACCATTCCCAATCCCCGCCTGCTGCAACTGGAATTAAAACGGCTGCGCGTGGAGCAGCGCGCGTTGGCGCGCAAAAAACGCGGCGGCGGAAACCGCGCGCGGCAAAAACAGCGCGTCTCCCGCCTGCACATGCGCGTCCGCAACCGCCGCAAAGATTTTCATTACAAAACCGCAACCGCATTGCTGGCGAAAGGCAATTCCATTGCGGTGGAGGACTTGAACATCAAAGGACTTGCCAGGAGCAAACTTGCCCGGCAGGTCGCCGATGTATCGTGGGCCGAATTCGTCACCCGGCTTGAAAACAAGGCTGAAAGCGCCGGTTTGCAAGTGCACCGAGTCGACCCGAAACTCACTTCACAGCAATGCAGTGGTTGCGGCGAAATTGTGCGCAAGTCGCTCGCGGTGCGGGTGCATGACTGCCCGCATTGCGGCTTGCGCCTGGACCGCGACCACAACGCGGCTGTGAACATCAAAAATAGGGCTGGTGGCAGTCCTTTGGGCGTTAAGCACGGTGCGGTAATGCCGGCTTGCCCGCAAGCACTTAAATCCGAAAATCAACACCTTTGCTGACCTCAGGTGGGAAAGCATTTGGTTTTGAGTGCATGTCCACCCCCCCTCCTAAACCCCACCCACGCCGCCGGGTGGGAAAGCATTTGGTTTTGAGTGCATGTCCACCCAGCACCGCCCGATAGTGCGGATCGCGCTCGGTGGGAAAGCATTTGGTTTTGAGTGCATGTCCACCCCAGTCCCATCGAATGAGTTCGGCGATGGTGGTGGGAAAGCATTTGGTTTTGAGTGCCCCCGCCTTGCAGTGTTTTTGACCAACAAAAAATGAAATTCCATTAACCCCCCAACAACTCTTCCACCTCCACCCCACTATACTCGCGCGCCCATGCCCACCCGCGCGCAAATTTCGTGACCATCCTCGCGCTGCTCGCCGCGCTTGCCACCGCGGTTTGCTGGGCGGTCGCGCCGTTCATCGGCTTTCCCATGACCAAGAGCCACGGCTCGTTCGCGTTCGCGCGCGTGCGCACGCTGTTCGCGGCCGGCATGCTGCTGATCCTGTTGCCGCTGTATGCGCCGATTGGCGAGTGGGGCGGCGCGATGCCGGTTGCGCCTCTGCTGCTGTTCGCGGCCAGCGGAATCGTCGGCATCATCGCCGGAGACGCGCTGTATTTCGCCGGCATGCGCCGCCTCGGGCCGCGCCGCAACGGCATGCTGTTCGCCGCCCACGCGCCGTTCGCGTTTTTATACGCGGCGGTTTTCATCGGCGAAATTCCGTCGCTGCTCGGCGTGCTCGGCTGCGCCGCGACCATCGGCGGCATCGTCCTCGCCATCCGCTACGCCGGAGACGAAAAAAGTTTTCGCGACGAGACCAACCGCTTTGAAGTGACCGAGGGAAGTCTGCCGGCGGCGGTCGCCATCGGCCTCGGCGCGGCCGCGTTTCAGGCGCTCGCGCTGGTCATGGTGCGCCACGGCATGGCGAATTTTGCCGGCGGCGGCGGCGATGAACCCGATCCGATTTTCGCCGCGGCGATTCGCATTTTCGCGGCCGCGCTGATAGTCGCGCCGGCCACGGCCATGCCGTTTGCCGCGCTGCGCCCGCGCCGCCGCCCCAATTTGGAATTCACCGTGCGCGCCGCCGCGACCGGCTTCATCGCGATGGTGCTGGGAATTTCCCTGCTGACTTTCGCGCTGGCGCAGGATGTGCAGGCCGGCATCATCTCGTCGCTGTCGGCGACTTCGCCGGTCATGGTGGTGTTCATTCAATGGGCGCTCACCAAAAAGCGCCCGCGCGCCGCCGCCTTCGCCGGCGCGGCCGCGGCGGTCGCCGGCATTGCGATGCTGTCGGCGGCGGCGCCGTTATAATTCGGCGGTGATTGACCTTCGCTCCGACACCGTCACCGTTCCCTGCGACGCGATGCGCCGCGCGATGGCCGCGGCCGAAGTCGGCGACGATGTCTATGACGAAGATCCGACGGTCAAATCGCTGGAGGCGAAACTCGCGGAGATGGCCGGGCAGGAAGCCGCGCTGTTTTTTCCGTCGGGGACGCAGAGCAATTTGGCCGCGTTGCTGTCGCACTGCCGGCGCGGGGACGAATACATCGCCGCGCAAAACGCGCACACCTACCGCTACGAAGCCGGCGGCGCGGCCGTGCTCGGCGGCATTCAGCCGCAGCCGCTGGACGCCGAGGAGGACGGAACTTTGGATTTAAAAAAAGTCGCGGCCGCGGTAAAGGCCGATGATTTTCATTTCGCGCGGACGCGCCTGCTCGCGCTGGAAAACACCACCGGCGGAAAAGTTTTGCCGCTGGATTATTTGTCGCGCGCGCATGAATTGGCGCGCGCGCGCAATCTCGGTTTTCATTTGGACGGCGCGCGCGCGTTCAACGCCGCGGTTGCATTGGGTGTGGAGTTGTCCGAAATCACCGCGCAATTTGACTCGGTTTCCATTTGCCTTTCCAAAGGGCTGGGCGCGCCGGTCGGTTCGGTGTTGTGCGCGCGCCGCGAATTAATTAAGCGCGCGCGCCGCTGGCGCAAGATGACCGGCGGCGGCATGCGCCAGGTCGGCATGCTCGCCGCGGCCGGGTTGTTCGCGCTGAAACACAACATCGCGCGCCTCGCCGACGATCACGCGCGCGCGCAGCAACTCGCCGAGAAGTTGATGCGCATTGACGAATTGGAAGTGCGCGGCGCGCATACCAACATGGTGTTCATCACTTTGCGCGACGGCGATTACGACGCATTCCGCGAACACGCGCGGAAAAACGGGCTGCGTTTCGGCGAGCGCGTCGCGCCGGGGGTGGCGCGGCTGGTCGTGCATAAAGGAATTGACGACCGCGCCATTGAAGACGCGGCGCGCATTCTCGGCGGGTTTTTCGCCGAGCATTCGGGCGCAAGTGAACGGGAAAAACTCCGCGCTACCAATTCTCCGCGGGCAGCACGCGCCCGGTAACGCGCCCCTGCGAGTTCACCACCGCCGGGCAAAAATGCGTTTCCAATTGCTCGGCCCAGCCGGATTCCAGCGCGCCGAGTTTTTTCAATAACGCGCCGAGCGCGACTCCGCGCGCGCGGTCGGCGCCGTCGTCAATTTTCAGCGCGAAACCGATTTGCAAATGCGGAATGACGCCGGCGCACACGCCCTCGGCGCCGGCTTTCAGCAAAATTTGCCCGCCGCAAACGCGCGGCACATCGGTGCAACTTCGCCCGCTGCCGGCGAGCATTTCGGGATGCGCGCGCACCGCCGCTTGAATCCGCGCCATCGCCTCGCCGCGCGACCCGGCGTTTTTCGCGGAGATTTTTAATGGAGATGCATACGCGGCAAACGCGCGCGCGAGACGCGCCAGCGGCATGCACACCGCCGGCAAACCGCAGCCGTCGCGCTCCCAGTCCAGCGAAAACACATCCACGCCGGCCAATTCCGACAGCGCGCGCATCCACAGTTGCTGCGTCGGGTGCGCGTAGTCGCAATAGCCGGGCAATTTTGCGCCGAGAAACCGCGACAGCGTGAGCATGCCGGCGTGTTTGCCGGAGCAATTATGGTGCGCGCGCGTCGGCGATTCGCCGCGCGCGGCGAGGGCATGCGCGTCACGAGCGCGCATCGGCCATTCGGCGCCGCATTCCAAATCCTCCGCGCCGAAACCGAGCCGCCGCAGCCACTCGTTCACCGCGCGCGTGTGAAATTCCTCGGCATTGTGCGAGGCGCATGCCAGCGCGATTTCCTCGTCGGACAATTCAAATTCCTGCGCGGCGCCGCTTTCCACCAGCGGAATCGCCTGAAACCATTTCAACGCCGATCTCGGATAGACCGCCTGCGACGGATCACCGGCCGCGAACACGACATCGCCGCCGGCGTTTACCGCGACCGCGCAGCCGCGGTGCCGCGATTCCACGCGCGAACCGCGCCGGACTTCCACCAGCACCGGATTTGGAGAATGTTCCATGCGCGCGCAGTATAGAACGCCGCCGCGATTTGCAGCGGTATAATCGCGGCGCGCCTCGCACGCGGAGGCGCGCTTTCCCGCATGCCCGACATTTAATAATGCGCACCTCGCAGCGCCTCCTCGCCACATTAAAAGAAGACCCGGCAGACGCCGAAGTCGCCAGCCACCGCCTGATGCTGCGCGCCGGCCTGATTCGCCAGGTCGCGGCCGGCATCTACGACTGGCTGCCGACCGGTATGCGCGTGCTGCGCAAGGTGGAGGCGATCATCCGCGAGGAGATGAATCGCGCCGGCGCGCAGGAAGTGCTGCTGCCGGCGGTGCAGCCGGCCGAGTTGTGGCGCGAGTCGGGGCGCTGGGAGGAATACGGACCCGAGTTGCTGCGCTTTCGCGACCGCCACCGCCGCGATTTTTGCCTGGGCCCGACGCACGAGGAAGTCATCACCACGCTGGTGAAAAACGAGTTGCGCAGTTACCGCCAACTGCCGGCGAACTTCTACCAGATCCAAACCAAGTTCCGCGACGAAATCCGCCCGCGTTTCGGCGTGATGCGCGGGCGCGAGTTCATCATGAAGGACGCGTATTCGTTCGGCATAAACCGCGACGCGCTGCAGCGCGATTACGAAAGCATGCGCCGCGCCTATTGCGCGATTTTTGACCGCATCGGGCTGCATTACCGCGCAGTCGCCGCCGATTCGGGCAGCATCGGCGGCGACACTTCGCACGAGTTTCATGTGCTGGCAGAATCGGGCGAGGACGCGATCGCGCTTTCCGCCAACGGAAAATACGCGACCAATTTGGAGATGGCCGAGGCGCCGCCGCCGGAGACGCCGCGCCCGAAACCGTCGGAGGAAATGCGCCTCGCGGAAACGCCCGGCGTCAAAACCATTCGCGCGCTGGTGGATGGATTTTCAATGCCGGTGGAAAAGACCATCAAAACGCTGGTGGTCGCGGCCGCGCCCGGCGGTGAACATTCGCTGGTCGCATTGCTGGTGCGCGGCGACCACGAATTAAACGCGGTCAAGGCGGAAAAACTCGCGCAGGTCGCCAGTCCGCTGCGCATGGCAAAGGAGGAGGAAATTCGCGCGGCGATCGGCGCCGGGCCCGGCTCGCTCGGGCCGGTGAATTTGCCGATTCCGTTTGTCGCCGACCACAGCGTCGCGGCGATGGCCGATTTCGGCGCCGGCGCGAACATTGAAGACAAGCATTATTTCGGCATCAACTGGGAGCGCGATTTGCCGGCGCCCGAATGCGCCGACCTGCGCAACATCGTGGACGGCGATCCGAGCCCGGACGGCGACGGCGCGCTGCGCATCGTGCGCGGCATTGAAGTCGGGCACATCTTTCAACTCGGCACCAAATACAGCGAGGCGCTCGGCGCGACCGTGCTGGACGAAGACGGCAAGCCGGCGCTGATGGAAATGGGCTGCTACGGCATCGGCGTAACCCGCGTGGTCGCGGCCGCGATAGAGCAGCACCACGACGAGCGCGGCATCATTTGGCCGCCGGCGATCGCGCCTTACGATGTCGCCATCGTGCCCATCGGATTTCACCGCGATGAAAAAGTGCGCGAGGCCGCGATTGCCGCGCACGACCGGCTGCGCGCGGCCGGCTTTGACGCGCTGCTGGACGACCGCGACGAGCGCCCCGGCGTGATGTTCGCCGACATGGATCTCATCGGAATTCCGCAGCGGCTGGTCATCGGCGAGCGCGGATTGAAGCGCGGCGCGCTGGAGCACCATCTGCGCGCCGGCGGCGAAATGCGCGAAGTCGCGCCGGAATCGGTGTGCGAGGCGGTCGCCAAACATGCCGGCGGCGGGGGGGATTGACAGGCGCGGAATTTTGGCGGATACTCCGCCGCGGACCCGGCGTTTTCCGCGGCGATTTTCGGTTTCCGCGGCGAATTTTCCGCGGCGTTTTTTAATGCCGCGCCGGCGCGATTCGGTTATACTGGCGCGAGCCGCGCGGCGGCGCCCGAACAACTTTAATTTCCAATCAACTTTCAACTTCATCAACAGCGGGGGCAGCAATGTCAGGCGAATTGGTCACCGGCACCGTAAAGTGGTTCAACGACACCAAGGGCTTCGGTTTTATCGAGCGCGAGGGCGAAGCGGATGTATTCGTGCATTACCGCGCGATCAACGGCGAGGGGCGCAAAACGCTTCTCGACGGACAGCAAGTCACCTTTTCCATCATTGAAAGCGAAAAGGGGCTGCAGGCCGAGAATGTCACGCCGGTTTCCTAAGGCGCCCACATCATCCCCTCCCGAGATTTCCACGGAACTTTTTCCAAAGATTTCCAGTATCATCCCGTCCACCCAGTCAACTTTCAACGAGGATTTCCATCACCATGCTTCCTTTCATGAACCGCCGCGCCCGAAGCGTCTTCGGAACGCGCAACATTAAAACGCCGGCGAAACTTCGCGCGGCGCCGAAACCTCCTTCCATCTTCGCCGCGCTGTTTGGCGGCGCCATTCTGCTGCTGCCGCAATTCGCGCTGGCGCAGTCCGACTTCAACAGCGGCGACACCTCGTGGATGATCGTCGCCACGGTGCTGGTGCTGCTGATGACGCTGCCGGGCCTGGCGCTGTTTTACGGCGGCCTGGTGCGCGCGGTCAATGTCATCTCGGTGCTGATGCATTGCTACGCCATCGCCTGCGTCGCCTCGGTGCTGTGGCTGATAGTCGGCTACAGCCTCGCCTTCGGCGACGGCGGCGCGCTGCACCGCTGGATCGGCGGGCTGGACAAAGTCATGCTGAGCGGCGTGGACGGCGGCAGTTTGTCCGGCAGCATTCCCGAGACGGTCTTCTTCATGTTCCAGATGACTTTCGCCATCATCACCCCGGCGCTGATAGTCGGCGCCTATGTGGAGCGCATCAAGTTCTCCCATGTCCTGATCATGAGCAGTCTGTGGCTGCTGGTGGTGTATGCGCCGGTCACGCACTGGATTTGGGGCGGCGGTTTCCTCGGCGACATGGGCGTGCTGGATTTCGCCGGCGGCTTGGTCGTGCATGCCACGGCCGGCACCTCGGCGGTGGTCATAGTCGCGCTGCTCGGCAGCCGCCGCAGTTTCCCGCATCACCTTGAGCCGCCGCACAACCCGGGCCTCACCGTGATCGGCGCCTCGCTGCTGTGGGTCGGCTGGTTCGGCTTCAACGCCGGCAGCGCGCTGGTCGCCGACGGCTCGGCCGGCATGGCGATGGTGGTCACGCACATCTCAGCCGCGACCGCTTCGCTGGTGTGGCTGCTGTGCGAGTGGATCCGTTTCGGCAAGCCGAGTCTGATCGGCACGGTCACCGGCACCATCGCCGGACTGGCCACGGTCACCCCGGCCGCCGGTTTCATCGGGCCGGTCGGCGGTTTGATTTGCGGACTTGCCGGCGGTTTCGGTTGCTACTATGCGGTGCATCTGATCCGCAACCGCATCGGGCTGGATGACTCGCTCGATGTGTTCGCCGTGCACGGCGTCGGCGGCTTGCTCGGCACGCTGCTGATCGCGCCGCTGGCCACGGAACTCTTCGCAGGCGGCGGCCTCGACGTGAGCATGCTCGACCAGCTGGGCAGGCAGGTCACCGGCGCGCTGGTCGTGGTTGGCTGGTCGATCGCGGCAACTTTCGTGATCGTGCTGGTCGTCCGCCTGTTCTTCGGACTGCGCGTCGACACCAAAGCCGAAGCTGAAGGTCTCGACTACGCCGCCCATGGCGAGCGCAGCTACAACCTGTAACCTCGACGAGGCGAACCAACGATGAAAATGATTACCGCAATGGTCAAACTGCACAAGGTCGAAAGCGTCAGCGACGCGCTTCTCGAAGCCGGCATTCTGGGGCTGACGACCTACGAAGTGCGCGGCTTTGGCAAAGAGCACCGCGAGCAAGTGGAGGTCTACCGCGGCGCGACCTACCGCATGCGCCTCAAGCCGATGGCGGTCCTGATGACCGCGGTGACCGACGACATGGTCGACAAAGTGGTCGAGACCATCCGCGAACACGCCAACACCGGCGAAATCAGCACCGGCAAGGTGTTCGTGCAGAACCTGGAGGATGCGATGCGCATCCGCACCGGCGACCGCGGGGACAGCGGGCTGCAGTAACGCCTTACGCGGACGCGCGCGCGATGTCATCCAGCATCGCGCGCGCGTCGGCGTAGTTCACGCGAATCGGGCGGGCTGTACCGCCGCCCTCCGGCAGCAGGACCAGCGCCGGAAAGCCGCGTACGCCGAGTTGGCGCGCCGCGGCGATTTCACTTTCCAGTTGCCGTTGCACCGCGTCCGAGCGCAGCGCGGTTTTGAATGCGGCCGCGTTCAGGCCCAATTCCGCGGCGAATTCCACCAGGGTCGCTTCGTCCGATGGGTTGCGCGCCTGCAGGTAATAGCCGCGCTGAATCGCCGCGGTCATCGCCGCATCCAGGCCGGCGCCATTTTGGTCCTGCGCGCGCGCGGCGAGAACCGCGCGGCAGGCCGGCCAGGTGGAGCGGCGCGGGATGCACTCGCGCCAGAAATCGTGGTTGAAGCGCGCGCCGGGAACGGCCGCTTCAATTCGCCGCCAGGTTGCCTGCAGCTGCTGCCGCATCTGTTGCGGCATCGGCGCATCGGAATCGGGGGCGAGGCCGCCGAGCAGCGGCGTCAGCGCGATGGAAGACGGCAACTCGCGCTGCAATTGTTGGTAGGCGTTTTGAAATCCCCAGCACCAACTGCACATCGGGTCGTGCGCATAAAACAAGCGCGCGCCGCCGTTTTGTTGCGGCGCTACCACAGCCGCGAAAACGGCAGCACTTCCACCAGTTCGCCGGCGGCCGCGCCGGCAGAATCGTCCGGCAGGATGATGAAGCAGTTGGCTTCCGCCATGGAGCGCAAAATGCCCGAGCCCTGCTCGCCGGTGGAGCGCACCGTGACGCCATCGGCGCCGGCCGACAAAACGCCGCGCTGGTATTCGGCGCGGCCGCGGCGCTTGCGCAATGCCGACTCGGTTTTCGCCAGCAGCCGCGGCGGCTCGGCCGCGGTTTCCCCGGCGAGTTGCCGCAGCGCCGGCTTGACGAAAATTTCAAAGGTGACCATGACCGACACCGGATTGCCGGGCAGGCCGAAGAACAAACTGCCGCCGTTTTCGCCGTGCAAACTTCCGAAGATCAGCGGCCGCCCGGGCTTGACCGCGACCTTCCAAAAATCAATTTTTCCGAGGCGCGTCAAAATTTCCCGGACATAGTCGGCCTCGCCGACCGAGGCGCCGGCCGAGGTGATGACCATGTCGGCGCATGCGCCGGCCTGCGCGAGCGCGGCGGCGAGCGCCTCGGCGTCGTCGCCGACGATTCCGAGGTCGGTGATTTCCGCGCCCTCCTGCGCCAGCATGCCGTGCAGGGTGTGGCGGTTGGAGTCGTAGACCTCGCCGGTTTGCAGCGCGCCGCCGAGCGCGCGCAATTCGTCGCCGTTGGAAAAAAACGCGACGCGCGGCCGGCGAAACACCGGCAACTCGCACAACCCGAGCGAGGCCGCCAGCCCGATGTGCGACGGCGCCAGCCGGCGGCCGGCGCGAATGGCGGTCGCGCCTTCTTCCAGGTCTTCGCCTGCGCGGCGAATGTTGGCGCCGGGGGTTTCGCCGGCGCAAATGCGCGCGCCGTCTTTTTCTTTCACCGCGCGCTCCTGCGCGACCACGCTGTCGGCGCCGCTTGGCAGCACCGCGCCGGTCATGATGCGCACGCATTGCCCGGCGCCGACTTCGCCGGCGAACGGTTTTCCGGCCATCGCCGCGCCGATTACCGCGAAGGTTTTTTCGCCGCGTTCCGGCAGGTCGCGCCCGCGCAGCGCGTAGCCGTCCATCGCCGAGTTGGTGTGGTTGGGCACCGGCGCGCCGGCGGTCACATCGGCGGCGAGCACCCGCCCGCGCGCCTCGCGCAGCGAGACTTTTTCAATTTGCGCGACCGGCGTTACCGCTTGGCGAATCAATTCCCGCGCGCGCCCGGCGCTGACCGCGGCCGGGTCGGCGTCGCAAACTTCCGGCGGGGGCGCGGGTTTGTTCACCGGTTTTTATTTCGCCCGCGGCGCGCCATGCTTTTCCTCCCCGCGATTCCACTCCCCCGAGCGCCCGCCCGATTTGTGCACCAGGCGGACATTATCTATCACCATCGCGCGCTCCAGCGATTTGCACATGTCATAGAGCGTCAGCAGCGCGGTCTGCACCGCGCACAGCGCCTCCATTTCCACGCCGGTGCGCTCGCGCGTGGCAGCGGTGGCGACGCAATGCACCGCCTCGCCGTCCTCGCGCAATTCCACCTCCACGCGCGTCAGCATCAGCGGGTGGCACAGCGGCACCAATTCGGCGGCGCGTTTTGCCGCCATGATTCCGGCGACGCGCGCCACCGCAAAAGCGTCGCCTTTTTTGTTCGCGCCGCCGCGCACCGCGGCGAGCGTCTCGGCGCGCATGCGAATCCAGCCTTCGGCGACGGCGACGCGCGCGCTCGCCGGCTTTTCGCCGACATCAACCATGCGCGCTTCGCCGCGCGCGTTCAGGTGGGACGGGTGCTTCGCGCTCATGCGGTCTATTGTAAGCGCGCGCCGCGCGCGTTGCGCGCAAACAAAAGGCCGCCGAAGCGGCCTTTCGCATTTTTGAAACCCGCCTTCGGCGTCAGTGCGCTTCCACTTCCACCGTCCGCCCGGCGACTTCGGCGGCGCGCGGCAGGGTCAGTTTGAGCACGCCGTCGCGGTAGGCGGCGCGGATTTTGCTCTCGTCCACCGCCTTGCCGAGGCGCAGCGCGCGGCGGTGTTTGCCGGTGCGGCGCTCGCTGGTGATCACCGAAGCGTCGGCGCGCTCATCGCGCGTCTCGGCCTCAATGGTCAGCACGTTGTCTTTGACGCTGACCGCCAGATCTTCCTTGCGCACGCCGGGCAGGTCCACGGCGACTTCGTAGCCGTCGCCGGTTTCCACGATGTCCAGCGCCGGCGCGGCGGCGGCGTGCGGCGGGAAGAAGCCGGCGAACACGCTGTCCACGTCGCCGAGCAGGTTGAAGCGGGGTTGCGGGATTTTGGTAAGACCGTACATTTGGGACACCTCCGGTAAGAGTAGGTTGGTGTCCTGAAAGTGGGGATTGCGCCGGAGAATTCAAGTGCGCCGGCAAGCGCGCCGGAAAAATTACCCGGAAAACAGCGGGGCGAGCGGCGCGGCCGCGGCCTGCACGGTTTCGCCGCGCCGCCCGAGCGCGACCACGGCCAGCCCGAGATTGCGCCGCTGCCAGTCGGGCGGCAATGCAAGTGTGACGGTCTTGCGGTTTTCGCCGCGGCGCATGCGCATCGGCGCGCTCCAATGGCGCACCACAAAATCGTGCCGCAGCGTCCGCCCGTTGTTTTCGCCGGCGCCGATGCGGCGCGTGATGCCGTTTTCATACACCGCCAGATGCGCGTGCAGCGCGCGCGCCGAGCGGTTGTTCAGGGTGATTTCGGCGGTGATTTCGCCGTCTTCGCCGCGCGACACGCGCACTTCAATGCGCGCCTCCGCGGTTTGCGCGTTGGCCGCCTTTATCGCGCGCAACGCTTTGCCGCCATGCCACGATTCGCGCCCGTCCACGATTGTCGCCGGGGTGTAGACGCCGGTGCGGTTGGTCGCGGCGACATTCCGCTGGCGTTTGGTGAACGCTTTTTTCGCGAACGGGTCGGTCCAGCCGAGGTAGTTCCAGTAGTCCACATGAAACGCGAGCGGCACCGCGCGCAATGCATCCCCGTCGCCGTCTCCGTAATGAAGCGATTCGCCGAGCGCGCGCAGCCAATTGTCGGCCGGCGGGCAGCTGCTGCAGCCCTCGGAGGTGTAGAGTTCCACCAGCGGCGTTTTCGCGGCGGCGCTGGCGAATAGGAGCGGCTCGCCGGCGAAAGCGCGCGCGCCGCACAAAAGCGCGAGCGCAAACAGCATCGCCGGTCGTTTCAAAATCGCGCTCATTTAAAAAGTCCGGCGTATTCGGCGTAGCCCTCGCGCGCCAATTCTTCCCTGGGCACGAAGCGCAGCGCGGCCGAGTTCATGCAGTAGCGGCGCCCGGTCGGCGGCGGTCCGTCGTCAAACACATGGCCGAGGTGGGCGTCGCCGTGCACGCTGCGCACTTCGGTGCGCGGCAGGAATAGTTTGAAGTCGGTTTTTTCCGCGAGGTTTTCCGGCTCCAGCGGGCGGGTGAAACTCGGCCAGCCGGTGCCCGAATCAAATTTGTCGCGCGAGGAAAACAGCGGCGCGCCGCTGACCGCATCCACATACAGCCCGTCGCGTTTTTCGTCGTGGTAGGCGTTGTCAAACGGCGGCTCGGTGGCGTCGCAGCGGGTGACGCGGTAGGCGAGCGGCGAGAGGCGCTCGCGCAGTTCGGCGTCGCTCGGTTTCGGGTATTTCGCGGTTTTGTCCGCGGCTTTTGCCGGATCGTTCATTTGCGCGGGGATTTTACCCGCTTCCCGTTCATTTATTATGCGCGCGCCCGCGCATCCAATGCCGCTTCCAGTTCGCCGACATTTTTCAGCACCAAGTCGGCGCCGGCCGAATTCAGCGCGTCCGCGTCGTGCGCGCCGCTGAGCACGCCGACGCGCAAGGCCGCGCCGGCGTTCTCGCCCATGCGCAGGTCTTTCGGGCTGTCGCCGACCACCGCGATTTGCGCGCCTTGCAGGCCGCACGCGCCGCAAAACGCCAGCGCCATTCCGGCCTCGGGTTTTACGCCGTGGCCGCTGTCGGCGCCGCACACGAAATCAAAATGCGCGGCCGCGCCGAGCGCGTCCAGCATGGCGCGCGCGCCGGCCTCGTCGTCCATGGTCGCCAGTCCGAGCGCGAAACCGCGCCGCCGCAGCGAGGCCAGCACCGCGTCCAAATTCTCAATTACCGGCGCGTATTCATGCCGCGCGAAGCAGGCCTCCAGTTCGCGCCGCTCGGCGCCGCCCAGCGGCGCGCCGACCGCCTCGCCCCACAGCGCAAAAATTTCGCGGTTGCTGCCGGAGGCGAGCGGCGAATCCGGCAGCCAGGTTTCGTTCTCGGCGACAAACCCGCCGCGCGCCAGCAATTCGCCGGCGGAAATTCCGAAACGCCCCTGCAAATACTCGGCCGCGCGCCGGTAGGGCGGCAGCCAGGTGCGGTTGAAATCAAGCAGCGTTCCGTCTTTGTCAAAGAGAATGCCGCGGATTTTTTTCATCCGGTTTCGCCGGCGGCGATCATCGCGCGCAATTCCGCGTCCAGCGCGTCCAGAATTTGGTCGTATTTGAACGCGCCGATTTTTTCGCCGCGCTTTTTCAGGTTCACATAGTTCGGCCCGCACCACAGTCCGAGGTCGGCGTCGTCGGTTTCGCCGGGCCCGTTGACGCGGCAGCCCATGACCGCGATGGTCAGCGCGTGCTGTTCGGCGTGGCGCGTGCGCTCGCGCACCTGCTGCGCCAATTCCACGAATGCGCGGTTTTCCACGCGCGAGCAACTCGGGCAACTGATCAGGTTCAGCGAGTTTTCATTGAAGCGCACCACGCTGCGCACGCGCCCGGCCGCGATGTCTTTAATGATGTCGCGCGCCGCGGAAATTTCCAGATGTTTTTCCTCGTTCGGCACGGTCAGCGAGACGCGCACGGTGTCGCCGATGCCGCGCGACAGCAACTGCTCAAAAGCGATGCGGGTTTTTTCAACGCCCTCGGGCGGCATGCCGGCCTCGGTGACGCCGAGGTGCTGCGGCACATGCGGGCGCGCCTCGGCGAAGCGGCGGCAGGCGTCTATGACCTTGCGCGGGTCGGAATCTTTCAGCGACACGCAAAAGCGCGTGAAGCCGATGCTTTCCAGATGGTCGCTGTGCTCAACCGCGCTTTCCACCATCGGCGCGACCGAGTCATCATTCGCGCCGCGCGCGGCGAGTTTCGCCGGATCCACCGAGCCGGCGTTTACGCCGACGCGCAGCGCGCAGTCGTGGCGCGCGGCGATGTCGGCGAGTTCGGCGACTTTGTCGCGCCACGGCTTGCTTTTTTCGTGGTGGTAGAGGTGGCCGGGGTTGTAGCGGATTTTGTCCACATGCGGCGCGAGCATTTTTGCCAGGCGGTAGTTTTCCTGCAAGTCGGCGCTCAGCGCCGCGTCGCATTGCGCGCGCAATTCGGCGAGCGCCAGCGCGTCTTTTTTGTTGTCCACCGCGAGGCGAATGATGTCGGCGCCGGCGCGCTGCAGTTGGCGAAGTTGCGCCAGCGTCGCGCCGATGTCGGTGGTCGCGGTCGCGCACATGCTCTGCACCGCGAGCGGGCGGCCGCCGCCGATGGCGACGCCGCCGATTTGGATTTCACGCGTAGGTTTGCGCGGCGCGTTCATGCGCTCACTCAAATGTCGGCATTCCGAAACGCGCGGCGAGGGTTTTGTTCCACCGCAAAAACCGCGGCGCGCGCCCGCACTGCATGCACGCCAGGCCGCGCGCGCGGCGGTTGCGCGCCAGCGCGAAGCAGCCGCCCGGGCAGCGCATGATCCAGCGCGGCGGGCCGAACTCAATGTCGTGGCAGAGGCGCGCACTGCAGCCGATGCCGCGCGCGATGCGGCGCCAGCGCGCGTCGTGGTGGTGGCTGGCGCCGGCGAGCGCGTGCGCGATTTCGTGCAAAATCGTGTCGCGCACTTCCCCGGGCGGCGCGGCGCGCAGGAACAGCCGCGACAGCGAGATGGTTTTGTCGCGGTAGTCGCATGCGCCGGCGCGGCTGCCCGAGTCGTCCAGGCATGCCGACCACTCGCGCAGGCCGTGCCGGCGCAGCAATTGGCGGCATTGCTTGAGCGCGTTTTGCTCGGCCTCGGAATGGTCGCGCGCGGCGCGCGACGGGCGGATCAGTTCATACGGCACGCGGTATTCGCCGTCGTCGGCGTCCACGCCGGCATAGCGCGGTCCCAGCGTGCGCACCACGCCGCGCAGCCGCCGCCTTCGGTAGGCGAAGCGCACCGTGTCGCCCGGCGACACCCGCGCCTTTAATTTGTCAAGTTCTTGCATTGGCCGTTTTCCCTCGCCGCGCATGTCCGCCGCGGCCGGCCGTTAAGATTGCCCTATTTTCGCCGCCGCCGTCAAGACCCGCCGCCGCCAAAAAACATGCCCGAGCACGACCCGAAGCGAATTGACGCGCTGCTGCGCCGCGCCGGCGCCGAGGCGGCCGGCCGCCTGCACTGGTTTGCCGAGACCGCCTCCACCAATGACTGGCTGCTGGCGCAGGCCGATGTGCACGCGCGCGCCTGCCTCGCCGAGGCGCAGAGCGCCGGGCGCGGGCGGCGCGGCCGGGCGTGGCATGCCGCGCCGTCCGGGGCGGTGCTGCTGTCGCTCGGCTGGTCGCTCGGCGGCGCCGCGGCCGACGGGTTGTCGCTGCTGTCGGGGCTTGCGGCGGTGGATGCGCTGCGCCGCGCCGGCGTCGGCGGAGTGGGTTTGAAGTGGCCGAATGATTTAATGGCCGGCGGCAAAAAACTCGGCGGCGTGCTGGTGGAGTTGCGCGGGGGCGACTGCGTCATCGGCCTCGGGGTCAATGTTATGATGCCGCCGATGGCGCGGGAATCTACCAATTTGCAGGCGCTCGGTTACGAAATCGACCGCGACGCGCTCGCCGCCGGGCTGATCATTTCCCATTGCAGTTTTTTGCGCCGCTTTTGCAGCGGCGGTTTCGCGCAGTTTGCCGGCGCATGGCAGCGCCTCAATGTGCACCGCGACCGCGCGGTATCGGTGGAATCGCCGCGCGAGACTTTTCAGGGCGTGGCGCGCGGCATAGACGCCGACGGCGCGCTGCTGGTGGAACAGTTTGACGCGCAGGGACAGGCAGGGCATGTCCGGCGGGTGATCGCCGGCGAAGTCAGTTTGCGCGGGTGCGGGCGGTGAAATTGCTGGTGGATGTCGGCAACCGCCGCTTGAAATGGGCGAGCGCGCGCGGCGCGAACGGCGGTTTCGAGCAAAGCGGCGCGTTGGATTTTGCCGGCGCGGATGAATTGCCGGCGCTCGCCGCGCAGTGGGCGCAACTCGCGCCGGATTCGGTGTGGGTGTCGTGCGTGGCCGCGCCGCCGGCGCGCGAGGCGCTCGCCCGGCAGGTGCGCGAGGCGTGGTCGCTGGATCCGGTTTTCATTCGCGCGCGCGCGCGCCAGGCCGGCGTGGTCAACGGCTATGCCGAGCCGGGCGCGCTCGGCGGCGACCGCTGGGCCGCGCTGGTTGCGGCCGGCGCGCAGCACCCGCGCCGCGCGCTGATAGTGGTTGACGCCGGCACCGCGGTCACGGTGGATTTGCTCGATTGCGGCGTGTTTCGTGGCGGCGTGATTTTGCCGGGTCTGCGGGCGATGCGCGCCGCGCTCACCCGCCGCGCCGAAGGCATCAATGCCGGCGGCGCTCCCGACTGCGAAAATTCCCCCGCGGAATTGCCCGATGCGCTCGCCACCGACACCGATGCCGCGGTCGCGGCCGGCGCGGCGCTCGCGCTCGCCGGCGGCGTGGAATTGGCGCTGGCGCGGCAGCGCGCTTCGCTGCCGAGCGCGCGCCGCCGCGGCTGCCTGGTGGTCGCCACCGGCGGCGACGCCGCGCAATTGGCGCCGCTGCTCGGCTGCGAGGTCGCGTCCGCGCCGGATTTGGTGCTGCGCGGATTGGCGGTGATCGCCGAGGCGGCCTGATGAAGTGGTTGCTGGCATTGCTGATCGCCGCCAATATCGGCTTTTATTTGTGGGCCGGCGGGCGCGGCGCGCGCGTGGAACAAAGCGCCGCGCCGCCCGCGGCGGCCGAAGTCAACCGCGAGGGAATGCTGCTGTTGCAGGAGCGCGCCGGCAATGCGCGCGCCGAAACCGCGGCGCGCGGCGAGCCGTTGTGCTACCGCATCGGCCCGTTCAAGCGCGAGAGCGCGTGGCGCGAGGCGCGCGAGTGGATGCGCAAGCAGCAATTTCCGCACACCGCGACGCGCGGCACGACCCGCCGAATGCGCGCGCTGCGCGTTTATTTGGGCCCGTTTGAGACGCGCGCGGCGGCCGAAGCCGAGGCCGCGGCGCGCGGTTTGGCGCGGAGAAACATTCCGCATTTCATTGACGAAAAACGCCCGAACGAGGTGCGCGTTTCGCTCGGATTTTTCATTCAACCGGCGCTGGCCGAGCGTTTTCGCACGAATTTGCGCAATTTGCACGGAATTTCCGCCAAACAGGGCGAGGAATACCCGAAAATGGGCCCGCACGACTGGATTGAGGCGTCCATTGACCCGGCGCAACGCGAGGCGCTGGTCGCGCGGACTTGGGGGGACGAGGGCACGGCCGCGGCCTCGGTGGATTGCGGCGAATTGGCCGGCGGCTGAGGCCGCGAAATTTTTTTCTTAATTCCCGGTTTTTTCGCGGCGATTTGCGTATAATCCGCCGTCCTTTGCTCTTCGCGCCATGCCGCGAGCGATTTCGTCCGCGTTTTTCCATGCAACCCTTTGAATACAATGTCTTTTTTCCGATCCATTTGCCCGCATAGCTCAGCCGGTGAGAGCAGCTGATTTGTGAATGTTGCACCTTCGCGGGGAAACTCGCGGAGTGGAGGTGGCTAAAACGGGGAAACCTTCGTTGATGGCGCGTTTGGTCGTTCCGTCAAAATGGCAATCCCGTGCTACCCCCGCCGCGGCGGGGGGAGTGTAGAGACTTTACACCACCCGCCTGTGTCGCCCCAATGCCAAATCCATCAAATTTGACCCGAGAAATGACATGCCCGGCGATATGGCGAAGAGAAAGTCCAGACCCCAAACCCGAGGCGCCGGCCGCGGGGCCGTGAAAACGGTGGCGGGTATGAATCAGCAGGTCGTGGGTTCGAGTCCCTCTGCGGGCTCCATTGTTCGGGTTTTTGACGGCGAACGGCGCCGCGCACCATTGACAACGCATGAAAATTCGGCGATAATCGCCTGTTTGCAGATGGCAGATTGCGGAGGGGTTCCCGAGCGGTCAAAGGGGGCAGACTGTAAATCTGCTGGCTCAGCCTTCGGAGGTTCGAATCCTCCCCCCTCCACCACGGGTGGAGGCGGCGAAGCGGGCAGGCGGGTGTAGTTCAATGGTCAGAACCTCAGCCTTCCAAGCTGATGATGTGGGTTCGATTCCCATCACCCGCTCCGGCGGGCCGAGAAAAGATTGTGAAGCGGTGAAGTTTTAGATGTGAATGTTGTGTCGCGGAAATTGGCGGGAGAAATGA
>JALCBG010000074.1 GCA_028066695.1 Gammaproteobacteria bacterium
GCCTCGCCGAGCGGGTGGTGGTAGTAGCGCGCCGCCCACAGCAGCAATTCCAGCAGCGCATCGCCGAACAGGTTGCCGTCATCCAGCGTCTCGCTGATGGCGTACAGGTCGCGCGGCGCCGAGGCCGGGTGGTGGGAGACGACCACGCCGACCATCTTGCGTCCGCCGACAAGTTCGCGCTCGCCGAGTAGCTCGAGTTCGCGTCCGCCGAAAACCACGCGCACCCGCGCGCCCACGGCCGGGCGTTCGCCCTCCCAGCGGTAGTCAAAAAGGCGGCGCAGCGGCGCCGGTACCGCGACTTGCACCACGCCGCTCATAACCGGGGCCGGGGCGCGTTCGGGGGGTTACGCACAGAATCGGTGGATAACTGTGTGCATAAATTTCGCCAAGTGCCGCCGCTTGCAACCCTCGCGGGGCAAAAGCGCGGCTTGCTTAAAAATTGATCAAAAACTGAATAATTCAACGAAAACAATTTGTTATGCCGGACTATTGACGCGCGAAAACAGACACCGGGGGTAAATGCCGCGAATGCGCGGCGGCGCGCGCAAATTGTGGATAACTTTCGCGGCGCGGCGCGGCGTGGCGGGGCATGTTCACTCCACATCTTCCACCGCGATGGAAAACCGCCCGTTTTTGCGCTCCGCCAAATACCGCTCCAAAGTCTGCCGAATCACGCGGAAGGCGATTTTGTCCCATGGAATCTCCGACTCGTCAAACAGCCGCGCCTCCAGACTCTCGTCGCCGGCGGCGAAATTGTCGGCGCCGGTCAATTCCGCGAGGAACATCACATAGACCTGATTGGCGCGCGGCAGATTGTAGACGCCGAACAACCGCTGCTTGGTGACCGGCGCGCAGGCCTCCTCCATGGTCTCGCGCGCCGCGCCGTGCTGGACGGTCTCGCCGTTTTCCATGAAACCGGCCGGCAGCGTCCACAGCCCCATGCGCGGTTCTATTGCGCGTTTGCACAGCAAAATCCGCCCGTCCCAGACCGGAATGCAGCCGCACACCACTTTCGGGTTGAGGTAATGGATGTGCCCGCAGGCGCCGCAGACATGCCGGTTGCGCGTGTCGCCGTCCGGCGTCAGCAGCGAGACTTTTTCGCCGCATTGGCCGCAAAACTTGACCGCCTGCATGCCGCTCATTCGGCGGTCACAAGTTCGCGCCGGCCGCCAATGCGAATTATGGCGATGGCAGCGCGGCGATTTTCGCCTCAATGCCGCTTGCGTCGCTTTCTTCCAAATCGCCGATGCCCGCCACCAGCGCCGCGCCGCGCAGGCCGAACATGTAGCGCGTTATCAAAATGCCGTCATCGGCGTCGGTGTCGTTGTCGCCGTCCACATCCAAATGCCCGGACGCGTCGGCTTTGCCGGCGGCAACTTTGTCGCCGACATCTTCCGCCGCGGCGCCGGTCTGGCCGAAAGTGAGCGCGGCGCCGGTTACGCCGAGCAGGTAGCGCGCGACCAGAACGCTGTCGCGGTTGTCCACCGTTCCGCTTTCGTCCACATCCATATCAAACGCGCCGAAACGGACGGGGATTTGCTGTTCCACGGAAAACGCGGCGGAGTCGGTCGCGGTGTAAGTCAGCACTCCCGCGCCGGCGGCGACCGCTTCGGCGGTCGGGATGCCGGAAAGGATGCGCGTGTCCGCGGCGAATTCCATGCCGGAACCTGCCGGCAGACCGGCGAGGGTGTAATTGATCGGCGTGGAATCCGAGTTGGTCGCCGCCGGAAACTCTATGGAATACGCATCGGCGCGCACATACAGAGTCGGCAATTCAAACGCGGCGTCGGTAAATTCAGGCGCGGCGCTTTGGATGCTCGTCCAGGCAACGAATTCGGGCGCATCGTCGTTGAGGGCGGCGACTTGCGCGGCGTAACGCTCGTTGTTGGCGACGGTGATGGCGTAGGTGAGGGCGGTCGCGGCGGCCGGGTCGCCGTATTCGGCCGCGGTCAGCGCGGTTTCGTCGGCGCCGGTTTTGAAGCGAACCGAGTAGGTGGAATAGGGCCCGGCGCCGCTCGGCGCGTCCCAGGCCAGCGTCACTTCGCCGTCGCCGCGCGTTGCGGCGAGGTTGCGCGGCGTGACCGCGTCGGTGGCGCTGATGGTGACGGTCCGCGGGGACGCCGGAAGGACGCCGGTGCCGGGCGCGGTCGTGCCGGCGACCATCACCTCGTATTCGGCCCCGGGCTCAAGCCCGTTTTGCACATACGCCCGGGCGCTCGGATCGGCGATTTCCACGCTGGTGTAGTCGGACTCCCCTTTTTTGCGGTAGAGCACTTCCCAGCCGGTTGGGTTAAAGACAAAACCGAGCCCGGTGTCACCGACAGTCCCGCGCCATGAGATCTGAAAAGCGCCGGGACCCGCCACAACCTCAACCCCCGTCACTTCGGCCGGCGTGCCCCCGGTAGCCGTCCGCACCTTGGACCACTTGGGCTGGGTGCGGCCGTTGGCGTATGCGACCTCGATTTCCCAGGTGTGGCCGGAGGCAACGGGGAGAGTGAGGATTGTGCCGTTGTTGTTGTTGTGCGACCAGGTCCATATCCCCCCGGCAAAGACTGAACTTGAGTCGGGACGGGACTGGCCCTCCTCGCCGCCGTTGCTGGCCCAATTTCCATTGGGACTGCGGTGGCGAATGCGGATGTCCTCGGCCGGCGGAACCCCCAAAAAGCCGGGCCGCGAGTAAGTGATATGCAGAAAACCTATGCCCGAAGCGTGCCGGGGCACCACCGAAACCGACGGCGCGCCCGCCGGCCGGCTGGGCCAGCCCACGGTCGCCTCCCACTCAATGAAACCGGGGAAAGCGAGGATGTCGTCGTTGATGCTCGCGATTTGCGCCTCAAAGAAGGTTCCGGTGACAATGCCGGAGATTGATTGCGAGCGGGTGGTCGTTTGCACCGGCGCGCTCCAACCCGCGGTCGCCAGCAAGGCTTCGGTTGATCCGGTCTTGTAGCGGACGCGGTAAGTCATGACCGTGGCGCCGCTTGCCGGCGGCTCCCAGGCGAGCGTCAGTGTGTCGACGCTGTGCGTCACGCGCAGGTTTTGCGGCGGTTCGGGCACGGTGATTTCCGGCCATTGCACCGTGGTTCTCCAGTCAATCAACCCGGGGAAGGCCAGCAGGTCGTCGGTGATGCTCGCGACTTGCGCCTGGTAGAGGGTCGTTCTGTCGTCGGCGATGTTGGGAATCGCATAATGGGTCGCATTCTCCACCTGCACCGGCGCGCTCCACGCCGCGGCATTGCGCGCGGCCTTGGTCGCGCCGCTCCTCCAGCGGACGTGGTAAGTGCCGACCGTTGCGCCCCTTGTCGGCGGGCCCCAATTCAGCGTCAAGGCGCCGTTGCCATGCGTCGCGGTCAGGTTGGTGGGAATTTGGGGCGTGGTGATTTGCGGCCCGCCGACCCTCGCTTCCCACTTGATGAATTCGGGGAAGGTGATAAGTTGGTCGGTGACGCTGGCGACCTCCACTTGGTAGAAAACCGCGTTGGAAATGCCGGGGATGGTGTGGGTGTTCCCGGTCGCTTGCCCCCCTGTCACCGTCACCGGGCTGCTCCACGCCGCGGCAGCTCGCTGGCCCTTGGTCTTGCCGGTGCGCCAGCGGATCTGGTATTTGGTCACCACCGCGCCGCTTGTCGGCGCGTCCCAGGTCACATTCAAACTGTTGCTGCTTTGCGTTGCGGCCAGGTTGACAGGCTTTTCGACCTGGACGATTGTCGGCCCGCTCAGGGTCGTATCCCAAGTGATGAATGCGGGGAAAGACAAAAGCGTGTTGCTGATGCTGGCGACTTGCACCTCGTAGAGGACCGAGTCGGAAATGCCGGCGATGGTGTGGGTGCGCTGCGTCACTTGCACCGGGGTGCTCCACTCCGCGACACCGCGCCGTCTCGTGTCCAGGCCGATGCGCCAGCGGACTTGATAGGCGGTCGGCGTGTCGCCGCTTGCCGGCGCGTCCCAGGTCACCGCCAAACTGTTGCCGCTTTGCGTCGCGCTCAAATTGCGCGGCGATTTGGGAATGGAGGGCGAAGTAAGGGTGCCGGCGAGGGTGGTGACCGTGTACGGAGTTGCCGGAATAGTGCCGGTGCCGCGCGCGTTCGTGCCGGCGACCTGCACTTCGTATGCGGTCTCGGAGTCAAGCCCGGTCTGCACATGCGACCGGGCGTCCGCGTCGGAGATGTCCGCGTCGGTCCATGTGGTCGCCCCGGATTTGCGGTATTGCACTTTCCAGCCGGTTTCCACCGGCGTGTTCCCCCCCGAGTTATCCCGAAGCCATGTGACCCGAAACGCGCCGGGACCGGCGGTGAGCGCCACTTCCCTCGGTTCGCGCGGCGCGCCGACGATAACCGTCCGTGCCGGCGACCAAGCGACCGGAGCCTGGCCGTTGGTGTATGCGATCTGGACTTCCCAGGCGCTGCCGGCGCCCCATCGGCTGCCGGGGCCATAAGTGACGATTTCTCCGCCTTTGTTGCCGTGCTTCCATGTCCACAGGTGCCCGTCCGCGGTGGGCGTCACAACATTGCTGGAGTTCACCCAGCGGATGTGGCCGCTCGCGCCGCTGGGATTGGCCCAACTAGTACTGCCGACCCTGCGGGCGCGCATGCGGGGTCCCGTGGCCTCCGGCTCGCCGGGTCCCGTGACCGGCGGCTCGCCGAGGTCGGTGGGCGGCGCGTAAGTGATCCATACACCGCCCTGCGCGAAGGAATGTATTGCGGTAATCGTCGGCGCGCCGGCCGGCCGATTTTGCGCCTCGGCTTCCTGCCCTCCAAATCCCGATGCCAGCGCCAACAATGCGGCGCAGAAGATATTGCGGCCGATTCGGCCGAGGACATTGTGCGGCATCTCGCTCGCGCCGCCAGCTTGCTTTTGCAACATGACTCTCTCCGGATGGTGGTTCACAAAAGAACGAAAACAGCAAAACTGCGCGGCATTCTACACGCCCGCGGCGGCGGTGTCAAGCCGCCGCGCGCCGCTGCCGCCGGGCGAATTTATGGCGATGGCAGCGCGGCGATTTTCGCCTCAATTCCGCCGGCGTCGCTTTCTTCCA
>JALCBG010000024.1:0-29376 GCA_028066695.1 Gammaproteobacteria bacterium
TCACCTGGGATTCCCTCAACCGCAAACCGCTGCCGGGCCGGCGCAACATCGTGCTAAGCCGCGCCGGGCTGGACGGGATTGAAAACTACGACGGAATTGCAGCGGCGATCGCGGCCTGCGAGGACGCGGACTTTTGGGTGATCGGCGGAGAACAAATTTACCGCGCGGCGCTGCCGTCGCTTAATTTGCTGGATGTGACCACGGTGCCGGATGTGGTGGAGGGGAAAAAGTTGGCGCGGTTTCCGGAGGTGGAGTTGGGGGAGTGGGAGGTGGTTGGTGAAGAGGAGTTGCAGGGCGGGTTGAGGAGTGTGGTGTATCGGCGGGTTGGGCAAGCGCCATCACTCCCGTGAAATCGGGAGTGATGGCGGCGGGGCGCGGGTTATCCGATCTTGAACCCAGTCGGCCAACTCTTTGACGACCGATTTGTTTCTGACTTTCAAAAGTGGGAGAACTTTAAATATCTCCCCATTTTTCAAGTCAACTTCTTTTTCTTTTCCATCTTTGCCGAGCCCACCTTTGCCGAGAAACTTTTCTTTGTTGTGTATAAAGTGCTGATGCAATGACAGCACATCATACAACGATTTCCCGATTACGCCGACGACCAAATACGGCACCGCATCTCTTGGGTCACGACTCGGGAAAGGGAAAACAGCCATTACCGCAATACCCGAGTTGCCTTCTTTTTGCCCTTTCGGCCAAAAATCCCATCCGGCAAAAATCGGCAACCATTCATCGGGAAGTTTGATGCTGTTTGAAGTATAGGCTTGGACAGTATTAGTGTTCTTACCCTCTCGAAGCATCATTTTGCAACCAAAAATTTTGGCAAAATCCTCCAGCAAAAAAGCGGTTTCCTCATACATCTTGATCACATTGCCAAAAGAGTTGACAATATTTTCGGTTTTCTTTGCGTCTTCAGTTTTCTCTGAACTCATGTTTTCTCCCGTTTGCATGAAGCAAACTTAAGTGCTGCGTTGATAAAAAATTCTTTCTGAAATCTCCTCGACCTCTTGCAACTTCAGCCCAGAAAACCCCTCAAAGCCCCGAAATCCTTTCTTATACAACAAGGATTTGATGTCTTCAAGTATCAGTTTTTTGCATTTTTTGCTGATTTTTTCTGAAGTTTGATTCTTGGTCATCCGCTTAATCTCATCCTCGATCTGCTGAATCTCGTTCTCGATCACGCGATGAATGTCGAACCACGACAGCCAATAAGTGTTCTGTGCATACTCAGGATGCCTTTCGCGAACAGCATTATAACTGTTCTCAATATAACTGTTCTCAATATCACCCTTCGGCATCTCCCGATGCGCAGTCAGATAGACCAGCGACCTCTCGGAAAAAGGGCCGCGGCAAGTCATCAGGTCCGAAAATTCTCGCGCGAGTTGTGACTCGCCCGATTTTCCGGACAGATACTTGGCTTCCACCAGCAACAGATGGTTGCCGTATCCAATAACCACATCCGGCTCTGAGTTTTGCAACTTCGGCCAAAAGCAAACCACGGGCGCATTTTCCGGATCGCCGACTATCAGTCGCTCACCCAGCCGTTCATCACAGTCGCTACTATACAGCCGCGCTTCGCGCAGAATGAGTTGCAACCCTTCCGCAAACGGCAAATAGCGCAACGGCCCGAACACATCCGAAGTAAGCAAATCTTCAAGACGGTCGGACAGGTTGCTGCCGCTGCCGCTGATTTTCCCGTGGATTTCCGCGATGGTCATGGTTTCGCCTCTTTGGACGGGCGATTATACACCCTCCCCATCTCCCCCGCCACCCGCGCGAATTCCCGCCGCAATTCCGCCGGTGCCAGCACCTCCACCTCGCTTCCAAAACCGAGCAGCCACCACCGCAATTCCGCGGTGTCGGCGACGCGCGCTTCAATCAAAACCCGCCCGTCTTTTTTCTCCGACATTTTTTGATCGGCCGACAATTTTGATTCGGCCAAATGCAGCGCCGCCTCCTTGGAAAACAGCGCGCGCAATTTGATGCGCCCGCGCGAATGCGGATAGGAAAAACTTTTTTCCTCCTCCACATACGCGGCAAAATCAAAACCGGGCGGCGCGACGGACGGCGCGTCCAGCAGCGCCGCGCGGCGCATGCGGTGCAGCGCGAAGTGGCGCGGGTCGTTGTGGGGATTTGAAGTCGCGACCATGTAGATGACGCCGGCGCGAATGACGATGCCGAGCGGATTCAGCGCATGGCGCTTCGCGCCGCCGGCGCGCGCATGGTAGTCAACCGCAAATTGCCGGCCCTCCAGCAGCGCCTGATGGGCGACTTCGTGCGCGTTCGGGCGCACCGGCGGCGGCGCCAATTCGGGCCCGCGCGCGATGATGCGCGCCTTTTTGCGCCACCCGCCGAGTTTGGTCTGGCGAAGAATTTTTTCGGCGTGCCGGAAATACGGCTGCAGCAAGCGAAGCGTCGCCGGCGGCAGCAACGCCGACAGGTGGTCGGCGGCCAGCACGAACGCAAGCGCGGTCGCGTCGTTCATCGCCGGAATTTGCAGGTATGCGCTTTTGTCCATCCAGCACCAGTGGTTGGCGCGCCCGCGCGCCTCGCTGCGCAGCGGATAGATGCCCGACAACTTTTCCAAGTCGCGCTGCACCGAGCGGATGTTCATCGCGTACTCGGCGTTTTGCCGGCGCAGTTGCCGCTGCAGTTCGCCGGCGCTGATGGTGCGCGGGTGCACCGGAATCAGCGGCAGCATCGCCAGATAGCGCAGCGCGGTGTCGCCAGCTTTGCGCATGTTATTTTCCCGCCAGCACGCGCGCCAACTCCACCATCGCCTCGGTGTCGCGCCTGCAGTAGGCGAGCAAATCTTCCTTCAATTTTTTTGCGCGCGCCGGATCAACGCCGTCCGAAATCATTTCCAGATACGCGACTCCGGCCGCGTCTCCTTCCTGCACTTCGCCGAGGTTGTCGTAGGCGAGGTGCGGGGCGATGCATGGGGCGACCACTTTCATTGACCACGAACCGAACATGTCCGGGTGGTAATAGTGTTCTTTCGCGATTTTTTGCAAATCCTCCAGACGCGCGATGACTTTGTTGATCTCGGCCGCCAAGTCAGGAAAGCGCTTGGCGGTTGCGGTCAGGATCGTTCTTTCATAGTGACTGATCATAAAAACCGTTCCGCGCGTTCCAAGCGCGCGCAACAGGGAGTCAATGAACGCGCGCATCGGCGCGGCGCCGTCGCCGAGAAACTCCTCGTGCGTTACCGCGCCATCCTCGGTTTCAATATGGCATGACCATTGGAACGGCAGCGCCTCATACGGACGCGTGCCTTTCCAAACCGGCACCGCAAAACGCGCGGTTTCAAAGTCCAGGTAATAACGCGGCCATTCGTATTCGTCCATGGCGCTTCTTGCGCCCGGCTTCACATCCGCCTTGCCGCGCTTGGTCACCTCGCGCACCCACTCCTGTTTTGCATTTTGCAGCCGTCCGGCCGGAATGTCGCGAATGTCGGCGATGCCCTCTTCCGCGAACTCTTCCAGAATTTCCGTTTTGCGCCCCGGCAAACACTCCACCGGATATTCGGCCGCAACCGCACCGCTCTCGGCGATGCAGTGCGCGAGGAACGGGCACTCATACGGGTCGTGGCAATGCGCGCCGACGCCGATGTCCGGCTGCGCGCCCTCCAGCATTTTTTGAAAGCGCCGCGCCCATTGCGGCGCTTCGGCTTTTTCCGCGGCGATTTCTTTGGTCACATCGGCGTAAGTCAGCAGGCCGCGGTAATTGCCGCCGCCGCCGTAGACAAATTTCTTGTTGATGTGCGCGAGTTCCACTTTCTCGACATTCACGCCATTTTCTTCCAGCACCCACGCCTGCACCGCGCAGTCCGGGCTGTACTGCGGCTTGACCTTGGTGCTGGATTTCACCTCTATCAGCCGGTAACCGCGCTTGCCTTTCTTCAATATGTCCACGCGCACCACGACACCCTCGTGCGCGAAAGTCGCCTCAAACACCGGCGCGGCCGGGTCGGCGGCGAGCGCTTTTTGGGTGTCGGCAATCGCGCCTTCCACGCCGTTTTCAAAACCGATTAAACGCCCTCCGGAATGCAGCGCGCGCGCGACATCGTTGACCGAGTCTCCGGCGGCAAAGCGGCGCTGCGTCGCATCGTCATACTCGGTCAGTTCCGGGCGGCGCACAGCAAGCCACAGCCGCTTCTCGCACTGCCGGCCGAACATGATTTTTGATTTGGAAAGTCTTGCGGACATAATTTTCCCGCGCGGCGCGCCCGAATATAACAGGCGCGCGTTTGCGCATCAGTCGAAGATCTCCCAGTATTCCTCGAACATTCGGTGCCCCCGAAAGCGCTTTTGCGGCGCCGGAGTAAAACCGGCTTCCAGAAATTCCCGAAGAATTTCTTTTTCCTCATTCCCGCGGATTTTGCCGTCGCGCGCCGCTTCCATCTCGCCGATTTTCCAGCCGAACACCGGGTCGCGCGCCGTCTCCACCATCGCCTTCGGATGGTCGCAGACATAGAAGCAGGAATAGCCGAGCGCCATCTTGATGCGGTAGCGCGCCACGCAGTTTTTAAATTCGCGCGCGGCGCTCTTCACTTCCTCCAGATTGCGAAGCGGTTTGATGCGCGCGTTTCCCTCCCACGGCGGCGGGGGAAACGGAAGCGCCGCGAATTTTTCCGAAAACCACTGCTGCAGGTTTTCCGCGCGCCACATGCCGCGCGTCTCGGTTTGCACTTGCTCCCTGGTCAGTTTGATGTTCAGGTGGCGCGCGACCACCACGCCGGCCATGGCGACATGGCGGCCGTCGCCGCTTTGCATGCAGCGCGCGATTCCGTCGGTGCGAAATTCCGGCGGCAATTCCTCCAGCGCCTCAATCGCCGCGAGCGTCCCCTTGCCGATGCGCTTGATGTGGCACAGGCGCTTGCGCGCCGAGTCGTCGCGCATCACGCGCAGCAATCTCGCGTAGTGTTTTCGCGCGCGCGGCATGCCGCCGAGTTTCGGGAGTATGCCGAGGATGCCGTCCGGCGCGTCCAGGTGGAAGTGCCGCAGGTTTTTCTTTTTGCTGCGCGTGCGCAGCAGCCGCGCGCATTCGGCCGCGCCGGCGCGCGGCGAATTTTTTTGCGCCGCGCCGAGCGCGATCACGCAGAGAAAATGCGCGTAGTCATGCGGCTGGTCTATCAGGTGCAGAAAAAACTCCGGGTCGGCGCGGCACAACTCCGCGGTCCACTCGCGCGCCCAGCGGCGTTTGCCAAACATCCGGTCGAGCGTCCAGTCCGGGTTGATCGCGCGCGGCTTCGCCGGCGCGGCCGCTCCGCCGCCGAAAACGCCGGATTTTTGCCGGCCGTCCGCTTTGCTTTCTTTGCCGCTCATGTTCGCCTCTCGCGTGGTCTGGATGGCGCGCAAGATACCGCCGGCATGCGACAAAATACGCCGTCATTCCCCCCGCCTGCAAAGAAAAATCGCGCGGCGCGGCGCCGGGTGGCCCTCTATGGTTTTGTCCGCATCGTTCGGGTCCAAAAAATCGGCGAGGGATTCGGAGCGCATCCATTCGGTGGCGCGCTGTTCGTCCGGCGTGGTGCGGCTCACGCCGAGCGGGCGGACATCGCGCGCGCCGGCGCGGCGCAGCCAGGCGGCGAGCATCGGCGGCGACGGAATCGCCCGAACATTTCGCATCTTGGCGTAGCGCCCCGGCGGGACGAACACGCGCTCGGACTCGTCCTCCACCACCAGCGTCTCCACCACAACCTGCCCGCCCGGGCGCGCGCACCGCAGCACTTCGCGCAGATGCGCATGCGGATCGCGGCGGTGCGACAGCACGCCCATGGAAAAGACCGCGTCAAAGCCGGGCAAGGCGGCATCGCGCGGGAAGTCCTCGCAGGCGAGCGGCAGCGCGAACGCCGGGCTGTTCGGGCAGCCGCGCTTGAGCGCGGCGAATTGCGCGATGAACAATTGCCCCGGGTCTATGCCGAGCGCGAGCGCGGCGCCGGCGCCGAGCATGCGCAGCAGGTAGTAGCCGTTGCCGCAGCCGATGTCCAGCGCGCGCGCGCCGCGCAGGTCAATGTGTTTTTCAATGCGCGCCCATTTGCGGTCGGCGCGCCATTCGGCGTCCACGCGCATGCCGAAAAATTCAAACGGGCCCTTGCGCCACGGGCACAGTTGCAGCAGGAGTTTTTTCATGCGCGCGCGTTCCGCGTCGTCGCAGTCGCGCGCGCCGCCGATGCGCGGCGCGGCGAGCGCGAAGTCGGGCGGGGATGCGGCCGGGCAGTTCAATTGCGCCAGCGCGCTTTCCCATTTCGGCAAATCGCCGTGCCGGTTTTCGCGGCGCGCGCGCGCCGCCGCGTCCGCCAGCGGCGCGGCGAGCGCGGCCAGGCCGCTGCATTCCAGCGCCGGCCGCAGGCCCGCATCGGCCGCGCGCGGGCTCATTTATGCGCGACGAAAGAAAAAAAGTTGAACGCCTGAAACCACCGCGCCGGCCGCGCAAAGCCGGCGCGCCGCAGCCGCGCGAGGTGCGCTTCCTCGCTGTCGGGCGTCATGACTTTTTCCAGCGCGGCGCGCTTTTGCGCGATTTCCAATTCGCTGTAACCGTTGGCGGCTTTGAATTGCCGGTGGAATTCCCGCTGCAACTCCTGCTGTTCCGCGTCTTCAAAGCGCACTTTTTCCGAGAGCACCAGCGCGCCGCCGCGGCGCAGCCCGGCGTAAATGCGCTGCAGCAGGCCGAGGCGTTCGGCCGGGTCTATAAATTGCAGCGTGAAGTTCAGCACCACCATGCTCGCGTCGGTGATCTCGGCGTCCAGGACATCGCAATGCAGCAATTGCAGTTGCGGCCCGGGTATCGCGCCGTCCAGCCGCTTGCGGCATTCGCGCAGCATCGCCTCGGAGTTGTCAACGCCGATGAAATGCGCGCGCGCGCCGGCCTGCGAATGCGCCGCCAGCAGCGCCGCGCCGAGCGAGCAGCCGAGGTCATAGACATTGGAATCTTCGCGGACGCATCCGGCGGCGATCACGCCGAGCAGCGGCAGCAGCGCCTCGTAGCCGGGCACCGAGCGGCGAATCATGTCGGGGAAGACTGCGGCGACGCGCTCGTCAAAAACAAAATCGGAGACGCGCGCGCGCTTTTTTGCAAACACTTTGTCGCTTTCGGACATGCGCCGAAGTTACGCCTGCTCCAGTTCTATCAGCGTGCCGAGCGCGTCGGCCGGATGCAAAAACACCACCGGCTTTCCGTGCGCGCCGGTCTTCGGGCGGCCGTCGCCGAGGATGCGCATGCCGGCGGCGCGCAGTTTTTCGCAGGCCTGTTCTATGTCATCCACCTCGTAGCACAGGTGGTGAATCCCGCCGGCCGGGCGGCGCTCCAGAAATTTTGCAATCGGCGACTCATCGCCGAGCGGGTGCAGCAATTCAATTTTGGTGTTGGGCAGTTCCACAAACACCGTGCTGACGCCGTGCTCGGGCAGGTCCACCGGCGCCGACACTTTCGCGCCGAATGCGCCGCGGTAAAGCGCGGCCGCGGCAGCCAAATCCGGCACCGCGATTGCGACATGGTTGAGCCGCCCTATCACGCCGCGCTCCGCATGAACATCGCGGCCAGTTCGCGCGCCGCGACCGAGGCCGGCAACTCGCCGTCGCCGACCCGCCGCAGCAGCACTTCCAGCGCCTCGCCGACCGCCGGGTCTTTTTTTAATTCGGCGAGCAACGCTTCGCGCGTCTCGTTCCAAAGCCATTCGCGCGCCTGCTCGCGCCGCCGCGCCTGCAGCGCGCCGCCGGACTCCAGCAATTTGCGGCAGGCGTCAATTTGTTCGCGCACTTCACCGATGCCGGTGTTTTCAAGCGCCGAGGCGAGCAGCACCGGCGTCCGCCAGTTTTTGATGCGCGGGCGCATCACGCCGAGCGCATGGCGGATGTCGGACGCGGCCAGCGCGGCCTGCTTCGCCAGCGCGCCGTCGTTTTTGTTGACTACGATGATGTCGGCCAATTCCATGATGCCGCGCTTGATTCCCTGCAGTGCGTCTCCGCCGGCCGGCGGCAGCAGCAGCAAAAAGATGTCGGTCATCGCCGCCGCCAGCGTTTCCGACTGGCCGACGCCGACCGTCTCCACGATGATCAGGTCGTAATTCGCGGCCTCGCACACCAGCAGCGCCTCCTGCGTGCGCCGCGCGACTCCGCCGAGCGCGCGGCCGGCCGGCGACGGGCGGATGAACGCGTTCGGATTCGCCGCGAGCGACGCCATGCGCGTTTTGTCGCCGAGGATGGAGCCGCCGCTCACGCCGGAAGTCGGGTCTATGGTCAGCACCGCGACGCGCTCGCCGCGCGCGATGGCGCTGTTGCCGAATGCTTCAATGAAAGTGGATTTGCCGACGCCGGGCGCGCCGCTGATGCCGAGGCGTATCGCGCCGCCGCTGTGCGGCATCGCGTCGCGCAGCAATTTTTCGGCGGCGGCGCGGTCCTCGTCGCGCGTTGACTCCAGCAATGTGATCGCGCGCGCCAGCGCGCGGCGGTCGCCGGCGCGCACCGCGTCTATGCCGGCCTCAGCGCGCGCCATCGGCCGCCGCGAATTCAAGAATCGGCTGCCCGGCTTCCAGGGTCGCGCCGGCCTCGGCATGCACTTTTTCCACCACGCCGTCGTGCTCGGCGCGCAGCGAGTTTTCCATCTTCATCGCTTCCACCACCGCCAACTCCTCGCCGGCCTTGACGCGCGCGCCGGCGCGCGCGGCAAGCGACACCAGCAGGCCCGGCATCGGCGACAGCAAAAAGCGCGACATGTCCGGCGGCGTTTTTTCCGGCATCAGCGCGTAATGCGCGGCGACGCGCGGGCGCAGGACTTTCGCGGTGACTTGGTTTCCGCCATGCGCGAGATCATAGTCAAGGCCGCGCCGCTCGCACAGCATGCGCAGCGGCGCGCCGTCCACGATGCAGCGGATGAGCGGATGCGCCGGCGCTTGTTCCACGCATTCAATCTTGCGCGTTTTGCCGGCGCAGCGCGCCGAATAATTTTCCGCGCCGTCTTCGCCGCGGCGCGCCGACAGCGCGACCGGATGCGGCGCGCCGTCTATCAGCGCGACCCATTCGCATTCATCTTCAGATTTTTGTGGTGACTCCGCTTGCAGGCGGCGGTGATGCGCGACCGCGGCGAGCGCGGCGAAAATCTCCGGGTCAACGCGGCTGTCGTCGGCGCGCGCGAAACCACCCGGGTATTCCTCCTCAATAAAATGCGTGTGCAAATCGCCGGCCGCAAATTTCGGGTGGGCGACCAGCGCCGCGGCGAAAGTGAGGTTGGTGTCAATGCCGCGAATGCAATACGCGTCCAGCGCGGCGCGCATCGCGCCGATGGCCGCGGCGCGGTCTTTGCCCCAAGTGACCAGTTTGGAAATCATCGGGTCATAGTGCCGGGAAATTTCGCCGCCCTCTTCCACGCCTTCATCCAGGCGCACGATGCTCTCCGCGTTGCCGGGTTTTACGGAAGTGCCGGGTTTCGCCTCCGGGGAAATTTGCGGCGGCAAATAGCGCGCCAGCCGGCCGCTTGAAGGCAAAAAGCCGGCGTGGGTGTTTTCCGCGTAGATGCGCGCCTCTATCGCCCAGCCGTTCATGCGCGCGTCTTTTTGTTTGAGCGGCATTTTTTCGCCGGCGGCGATGCGAATCATCCACTCCACCAGATCCAGCCCGGTGACCAGTTCGGTGACCGCGTGCTCCACCTGCAGCCGCGTGTTCATTTCCAGAAAATAAAAGTTGCGCTTTGCGTCCACCACGAATTCCACCGTGCCGGCCGAGCAATACTCCACCGCGCGCGCCAGCGCGAGCGCCTGCTCGTTCATCGCCGCGCGCGTTTTCGCGTCCAGAAACGGCGACGGCGCCTCTTCAATCACTTTTTGGTGGCGGCGCTGCAGCGAGCATTCGCGCTCGTTCAGCGCAACCATGTTGCCGTGCGAATCGGCAAGCACCTGAATTTCAATGTGGCGCGGCCGCTCTATGCATTTCTCCACCAAAATCCGCGCGTCTCCGAAACTCGCGAGCGCCTCGCTGCTCGCGCGCGCAAATCCGTCCACCGCTTCTTCGCGGCTGCGCGCCACGCGCATTCCCTTGCCGCCGCCGCCGGCGCTCGCTTTCAGCATCACCGGAAAACCGACCGACTCGGCCGCGCGCGCCGCTTCTTCCGCGTCCGCGACCGCGCCGTCATGCCCGGGGATGATGTTCACGCCGGCGCGCAGCGCGAGTTTTTTGGAGGCGATTTTGTCGCCCATGGTTTCAATCGCGTCCGCGCCGGGCCCGATGAAAACCACGCCGGCGCTTTGCAGCGCGCGCGCGAATTCGGCGTTCTCGGAAAGAAAACCGTATCCCGGGTGCACCGCCTCGGCGCCGGTTTGTTTGCAGGCGGCGATGATTTTTTTGCCGTCCAAATAACTCTCGGCCGCGCGCGCCGCGCCGATATGCACGGCCTCATCCGCGCGCCGCGCATGCGGCGCATCGCGGTCGGCGTCGGAATACACCGCCACCGTGGCAACGCCCATGCGCCGCGCGCTCGCAATAATGCGGCATGCGATTTCACCGCGGTTGGCGATTAGGATTTTTTTGAACACCGAACTCCCATGCAAAATCTTTTCATGCTCCCGACCGAACATCTTTGGCAGGGCGCGAGAAACCGCTTCGCAGTAAATCGATGTGTTCGTAAAGCTCGGAGTCGATTTTTCGCCAAAGCGGATCGAGAATGAATTGCACACCTTCACGTCTTGCAAGTTTTGCCGCCGGCACAAAATCCGCATCACCAGATACAAGAACAATCGTGCTTGCCTGACGTTTCAGTGCAATGGATGCAATATCGAGGCCGATTCGCATGTCCACTCCTTTTTGACGCAAGGCGGGCACAAAGTCTTCATCTGTGAGCGAATTGGCCTTTCGTTTCCCCGCCAACAAACACTTTTGAGTTTCCGGTTTCAAAACCCAAAAGGAATATTTGTCTCTGCGCACATCACCCAAGCGCACGGCAAAATTCGGACGGCCGTGCAACTTCTTGAAGATGTTTTTCCGAAAAAGCGCCTGCTCTGATTTTGCGTAGTCTTTCGCCGTTTTGCTGACAGGGAAATGCTCTCGCCCGGTGTACGGTTTTGCGTCGTAGTAAAAACTCCGGTAGAGAAGCTGAAACATGTCCGGCGCATGGTGAGTTTCGTTCAGTTGCCGAAGATGGCTCCGAACCAACTGATCGATTGCACTAGCGACAGGCCCAGCATCGGAAACATCAATATCGGGGCGCACAGTCCGCAAACGTTTCAAAAAATAGCCGCCATCAATCAAAATTGCCACCTTAATCATGTTCTCCCTCTGGCATGGAAAAAAGACAAGAAAAAGCCCCAAGGGATCGGCCTCACTCGCGATCGCGAGGAGCAAGGCGTACTGCCATGGGGCGGATTATGGAAGAATATCAGGCAATCGCCCGGATGTCAAGTCCCATGATAGCGGTCGATAGGGGGGCATGCACATCCGACTACAGCGGAATATTACCATGCTTCCTCCACGGATTCTCCAGCCGTTTGCCGCGGAGCATTTTCAGGGAGCGGCAAACGCGCTCGCGGGTGTCGCGCGGGAGGATGACGTCGTCTATGTAGCCGCGGCGGCCGGCGACGAAAGGGTTGGCGAATTTTTCGCGGTAGTCGGCGGTGCGCGCTTCCAGCGCGGCGGCGTCTTTTGCTTCTTCGCGGAAAATAATTTCCACCGCGCCTTTGGGGCCCATGACCGCAATCTCGGCGCTCGGCCAGGCGAAGTTGACATCGCCGCGCAAATGCTTGGAGGCCATCACGTCATACGCGCCGCCGTAGGCCTTGCGCGTTATCACGGTGACTTTCGGCACGGTCGCCTCGGCGTAGGCATACAGCAATTTGGCGCCGTGGCGGATGATGCCGCCGTGCTCCTGCGCGCTGCCGGGCATGAAGCCGGGCACATCCACCAGCGTCACCAGCGGAATGTTAAAGGCGTCGCAGAAACGGACGAAGCGCGCGCCCTTGACCGAGGCGTTGATGTCCAGGCAACCGGCCAGGGTCAGCGGCTGGTTGGCGACGATGCCGACGCTGCGCCCGCGCATGCGCGCGAAACCGATGACCAGGTTTTTCGCGTAGTTCGGCTGCAGTTCGAAAAAATCCCGGTCGTCGGAAATTTTCTCAATGACTTCCTTGATGTCATACGGCTGGCTCGGGTTTTCCGGGACCAGCGTATCCAGCGATTTTTCGCAGCGCGACGCCGGGTCGCCGCCGCCGCGGCGCGGCGCGCGCGCGCGGTTGTCGGACGGCAAAAAGTCAAACAGCCGCCGCGCCGCCAGCAGCGCGTCCACATCGTTGGCGAAGGCGAGGTCGGCGACGCCGGATTTGGAGGTGTGCGCGGACGCGCCGCCCAGTTCCTCTGCGCTGACTTCCTCGTGCGTCACGGTGCGCGCGACATCGGGGCCGGTGACGAACATGTAGGAGCTGTCCTCCACCATGAAAACAAAATCGGTGATCGCCGGCGAATACACCGCGCCGCCGGCGCACGGGCCCATGACCAGTGAAATTTGCGGCACCACGCCGGAGGCCAGCACATTGCGCTGAAACACCTCGGCATAACCGCCGAGCGAGGCGATGCCCTCCTGAATGCGCGCGCCGCCCGAGTCGCTGATGCCGATGAGCGGCGCGCCGACTTTCACCGCCTGGTCCATGACCTTGCAGATTTTTTCGGCGTGCGCCTCCGACAGCGAGCCGCCGAACACGGTGAAGTCCTGGCTGTAAATGAACGCGAGCCGGCCGTTGATTTCGCCGTAGCCGGTGACCACGCCGTCGCCAGGCACGCTTTTTTCGCGCATGCCGAAATCGGTGCAGCGGTGCTCGACGAAAATGTCCCACTCCTCAAAACTTCCCTCGTCAAACAGGACTTCAATGCGCTCGCGCGCGGTCAGTTTGCCCTTGGCGTGCTGCGCGGCGATGCGCTCCTCGCCGCCGCCGAGTTTTGCGCGCGCGCGTTTTTGTTCCAGTTGTTGGATGATCTTACGCATGCGCCCCGTTCCCACCGGCATGCGCGGCGCCGCCCAAAATGTCCAGCACTTCGGCGGCTGCGTCCAGTATGTTCGCGCCGGGCCCGAACACCGCGGCGACTCCGGCGCGGCGCAACTCCTCCGCGTCGCGCGGCGGAATGACGCCGCCGCAGACCACGCGAATGTCGCCGCACTTTTCGCGGCGCATCGCCTCCAGCAGCCCCGGCACCAATGTGCGGTGGCCGCCGGCCTGCGTGGAGACGCCGATGATGTGCACGTCGTTTTCCAGCGCCTGGCGCGCGGCCTCGTCCGGCGTTTGAAACAGCGGGCCGATGTCCACATCAAAACCGATGTCGGCGAAAGCCGCGGCGATGATCTTGGCGCCGCGGTCGTGGCCGTCCTGCCCGAGTTTCACCACCAGCATGCGCGGGCGGCGGCCGGTCTCGCGCGCGAAATCCGCGCTGCGCCGCATCAATTCGCCAAATTGCGAATCGCCCTCGTATTCGTCGCGGTAGACGCCGCCGAGCGCGCGCGACTCGGCGCGGTGGCGGCGGTAGACGCGCTCCAGCGCGCCGGAAATTTCGCCGACGCTGGCGCGCGCGCGCGCCGCGGCAATCGCGGCTTCCAGCAGGTTGCCGCGGTTTTTTTCGGCGAGTTCGGTCAGCGCGCCGAGCGCGCGCTCGCAGGTTTTTGCGTCGCGGCTTTCGCGCACCTGCCGCAGCCGGCGAATCTGCGAATCGCGCACCGCGTGGTTGTCCACCACGCGAATTTCCACTTCCTCGTCCTCCTCAACACTTTCCGCGCGGAATTTGTTGACGCCGACGATCACTTCTTCGCCGCGGTCGATGCGCGCCTGGCGGCGCGCCGCGGCCTCTTCAATGCGCTGTTTCGGCATGCCGGCCTCAATCGCCTCGGTCATGCCGCCGAGCGCCTCCACTTCGCCGATCAAGCCGTTCGCCGCATGCATCAAACTGTGCGTCAGACTTTCCAGGTAATACGAGCCGGCCAGCGGATCCACCACATGCGTGAGCCCGGCTTCGTGGCGCAGCAGCAACTGCGTGTTGCGCGCGATGCGCGCGGCAAATTCGGAGGGCAGCGCCAGCGCCTCGTCAAAGGAATTGGTGTGCAGCGACTGCGTGCCGCCGAGCACCGCGGCCATCGCCTCCACGGTGGTGCGGATGATGTTGTTGTGCGGGTCGGAGGCGGCCAGACTGACGCCGGAAGTCTGGCAGTGGGTGCGCAGCGCGAGCGAGCGCGGGTCGCGCGGCGAGAAATTTTTCCGCATCAACTCGGCCCACAGCGCGCGCGCCGCGCGCAACTTGGCGACCTCCATGAAAAAGTTCATGCCGGTCGCGAAGAAAAACGACAGGCGCGGCGCGAAACTGTCAACCTCCAGCCCGGCGGCGATCGCGACGCGCACATATTCCACGCCGTCGGCGAGCGTGAACGCGAGTTCCTGCACGCAGGTCGCGCCGGCTTCCTGCATGTGGTAGCCGGAAATGGAAATCGGGTTGAACTTCGGCATGTTCGCGGCCGCGTGCGCGATGATGTCGGCGACTATGCGCATGGACGGCTTGGGCGGGTAGATGTAGGTGTTGCGCACCATGAATTCCTTGAGGATGTCGTTTTGCAGCGTGCCCGACAGCGCGGCCGCGTCAACGCCCTGCTCCTCGGCCGCGACCACATACATCGCCATGACCGGAAGCGCCGCGCCGTTCATGGTCATGGACACCGACATTTTGTCCAGCGGAATTTTGTCAAACAAAATTTTCATGTCCTCCACCGTGTCCACCGCGACTCCGGCCTTGCCGACATCGCCTTCCACGCGCGGGTGGTCGGAGTCGTAGCCGCGGTGCGTCGCCAGGTCAAACGCGACCGACAGCCCGGTCTGCCCGGCGGCGAGCGCGCGGCGGTAGAACGCGTTGGATTCCTCGGCGGTGGAAAAGCCGGCGTATTGGCGGATGGTCCACGGCCGCCCGGCATACATGCTGGCGCGCGCGCCGCGGGTGTAGGGCGGCAGGCCGGGCAGGGTGTCCAGCGCGGCGATCTCCTCCAGATCGGCCGGCGTGTAGAGCGGCTTGATGTCTATGCCTTCCGGCGTCCGCCAGCGGATTTCGTCGGGCGTTTTGCCGCGCAATTCCCGCGTCGCCAACTCGCGCCAGCGCGCCGCGCGGTCTTTTTCGGCCGCGGATGCCGTCTCAAAGTCCCCCACTATTCCTCCGCCATCTTCAATGACATTAATAATGACCAGTGGCGCAAGTGTAGCGCAACGCCTATGCGCGCGCCTCGCCGAGCATGCGGTCGAGCAGCCGCGCCGGCTCGTTTTCCACGATCATCAGGCCGTTCGGCTCGTCCTTGAGAAACCCCTCGGCGACCGAATGCCGCAGCATTTCGGCGAGGCTGTCGTAGTAGCCGCACGAATTCAGCAGCGCGCACGGCTTGTTGTGAAAGTCCAGTTTCGCCCAGGCGAGCGCCTCAAACAATTCCTCCAGTGTGCCGAGCCCGCCCGGCAGCGCGACAAACCCGTCGGCGAGCGAGGCCATCAGCGCCTTGCGCTCGTGCATGGTTTCCACCACGCGCAGTTCGCCGAGCATGCTGTCCGCGCCCTCGCGCTCAAACAGCGATTTCGGAATGATGCCGAGCGTCTCGCCGCCATGCGCGGCCGCGCCGCCGGCGACCCGCCCCATCAGCCCGCGCGAGCCGCCGCCGTAGACCAGGCCGATGCCGCGCTGCGCGAGTTCGCGGCCGAGCGCCTCGGCCGCGGACGCGTATTCCGCGCGGTTGCCCGCGCGCGCGCCGCAATATACGCAGATTCTTTTCATCGTTGTGTGGTTTTCGGCGCAGTCCGCCCGGCGCAAGTGTATTGCATTGCGCCGCCGCGCGCTTGCGCGCGCTGGTGTAAAATCCGCGCGCAACCAATTCCCCCGAAAAAACGACCATGACCTACCAGCACATCCGACTGCCGAAAGACGGCGAAAAAATTTCCATCCGAGACGGCAAACTGGCGGTGCCGGAGCGCCCGATCCTCGGCTACATAGAAGGCGACGGCATCGGCGCCGACATCATGACGGCCGCGCTGCGGGTGTGGGACGCGGCCGTGGAGAAGGCCTACGGCGGGCGGCGCGCGGCGCGCTGGTGCGAGTTGTATCTCGGCGAAAAAGCCGCGGGCAAATATGCCGGCGATTATTTTCCGGCGGAAACGGTGGAGGCGCTGCGCGATTTGGTGGTGTCCATCAAGGGCCCGCTGACCACGCCGGTCGGCGGCGGGTTTCGCTCGCTCAATGTCTCGCTGCGCCAGAACATGGATTTATACGCGTGCGTGCGCCCGGTGCGGTATTTTCCGGGCGTGCCGTCGCCGCTGCGAAAGCCGGAGGAAGTGGATGTGGTCATCTTTCGCGAGAACACCGAGGATGTGTACGCCGGCATTGAATACCCGGCCGGCGGCGCCGAGAACCGAAAACTCGCGAAGTTTTTGCGCGAGGAAATGCAGGCGGAATTTTTTGACGAGGCCGGGCTCGGCGTAAAACCGGTCAGCGCGCATGCCAGCAAGCGGCTGGTGCGCAAGGCGCTGGAATACGCGATAGAGCGCGGCCGCGCCAGCGTTACGCTGGTGCACAAAGGCAACATCATGAAATTCACCGAGGGCGCGTTTCGCAACTGGGGCTACGAAGTGGCGACGCAGGAATACCGCGAGCATGTGGTCACCGAGGAGGAATTGTGGAAATCGCATGACGGCAAAATGCCGCCGGGGAAAATTCTGGTCAAGGACCGCATCGCCGACATCATGTTTCAACTGATGCTGCTGCGCCCGTCCGAGTTTGATGTGATCGCCACCACCAACCTGAACGGTGACTACCTGTCGGACGCGCTCGCCGCCGAAGTCGGCGGCATCGGCATCGCGCCCGGCGCCAACATCGCCGACCATGTCGCGGTGTTTGAGGCGACCCACGGCACCGCGCCGAAATACGCGAACCAAAACAAGGTGAACCCGTCGTCGCTGATTTTCTCCGGGGTGATGATGCTGGAATACATCAACTGGCGCGAGGCGGCCGAACTGATCAACTCCGCGTTCACCGCGGCGCTCGCCGACAAAACGGTGACCTATGATTTCGCGCGCCTGCTGGAAGGCGCGACCACCGTCTCCACCTCCGGCTTCGCCGACGCGCTGATAGAAAAAATCCGCGCATAAGCGCGCCGAAAATGTCCGCGAAAAAGATCGCCGTCCTCGCCGCGCTCGCCGCGCTCGCCGCGCTGCTGGTGTATCTGGGCCCCGAGCGCTATCTCAACCTCGGCTATGTCCAGTCGCAACTCGCGCGCCTCGCCGAATACCGCGCGCGCCACCCGGTCGCGGCGCCGCTGCTCTACGCCGCGCTGTATGTCGCGGTAACCGCCGCCTCCATTCCCGGCGCGCTGCTGCTGACCCTCGCCGCCGGCGCGCTGTTCGGCTTTCTGCTCGGCTCGCTGATCGTCTCGGTCTCGGCCACCGCCGGCGCGACCATCGCGTTTTTGATTTCGCGCTACCTGTTTGACGACTGGGTGCAAAAAAAGATGGGCGCGCGGCTGGCGAAGATCCGCGAAAAGTTCCGCGAAGAAGGCGCGCTCTATTTGTTCGCGATTCGGCTGGTGCCGGCCTTCCCGTTTTTCGCGGTCAATCTGGTAATGGGGCTGACTTCCATCCGCACCGCGACCTACGCCGCCGCCTCGTTCCTCGGCATGCTGGCGCCGAGCATGGTGTTCGTCAACGCCGGCACGCAACTGGCGAAACTGGACTCGGTAAAGGGCCTGCTGTCGCCGCCGATCATCGCCTCGTTTTTGCTGCTGGCGGTGTTTCCGTATGCGGCGAAAGTTTTTGTGAAGTGGCTGCGGCGGCGGTAGCGGGTTACGCGGCGGGCATTTCCGCCCCGGCATGCCGCCGCTCCGCATTTTGTCCGGCGTTTTTGCGCGCGCCGCCCCATATGGATTCAAAGTTTTCCGTGTGGCGGTAATACTCGTAGAATTTCTCCACGCAATCCGCGGCGCGCGCGGCGCGAATTCGCTCCTCAATGCGCGCGACATTTTCCGGGTCAATTTCCACGCCGATGGAGCGCCGCCCCAATTGCCCGGCAACCGCCGGCGTGGTTCCGGTTCCGGCGAACGGATCAAGCACCAAGTCGCCCGGTTTTGACGACGACAAAATAATCCGCAGAAGAAGCGCGACCGGCGACTGCTGTTTGTGAAAACGCGCGCCGTCGGCGGTGCGCAGCGGCTCCCTGCCGGCGAAATACCCGGAAGTCATTTCGCGAATGTCGTCCCACACATCGGTGACATACACGCCGTTTTGCCGCGCGTGTTTGTGGTGCGGCGGAGGAGGAGGAGAAATTCGCAGTTTGTGAAACACGCGCGTCTTCGCGCCGTTGGCGGCAAACGCGATAATTTGGTAGTGCTTGCCAAAGCGCGCGCCGCCCGGCACCGCCGACGCCATTTTCTTCCAGACGATCATGTTTTGAAAACTCCACCCGGAACGCCGCAGCGCGCGCAGCACAAACTCGGCGTTTTTTTCGCGGTGCATGAAATACACCGCGCCGCCCGGCGAAGTTTTTGCGCGCAATTCCACAAGCGTTTCGGTGATCCATTCCCAGTAGGCGTCCGCTTCCTGCTTGTCGTTGAAGCGCCGGTAGAAACGCCCCTGATTAAAGGGCGGATCGAGAAAAGTCAAATCCACCTGTCGCGTCGCGGCGCGCAGCCAGCGAAGGCAGTCGCCCGCGACAATTTCCGGGGCGGTTTCCGACTTCACCGCTACTCCTGAATCTTCACCAGCGTCCGCCCCCAGTTGGAGCCGTCGAAATAACTGTCAAACACCTCCGGCAGCCCGTCAAACCCGACCTCGCGCGTCGCCACCAAATCCAGTTTGGCCGGCTTCCAGTCGCCGCCGAGGCGCTCCCAGATTTCGCTCTGCGTTTCCACCGGCATGTCCACCGAGTTGATGCCGAGCAGCGACACGCCGCGCAAAATGAACGGCATCACCGTGGTGTTCAGTTTGAAGTCGTCCACCAGGCCGATGCTGGCGATGCTGCCGCGCGGTTTGACGGTGCGCGTCAGCCAGGTGAGCGTCTCACCGCCGGCGTTGTCCACCGCGCCGCCCCACAGCGCTTTTTCCAGCGGGCGCGAGCCGAAGTCGGTTTCGCGGCGGTCGAGGAATTCGCTTGCGCCCAACTCGCGCAAATAATCGTGCCGCTCCTTCTTTCCGGTCAGCGCGGCCACCTGGTAGCCGGCCGCGCTCAGGATATTAATCGCCAGACTGCCGACGCCGCCGGTCGCGCCGGTGACTAAGACCTTGCCCATGTCTTTGTGCTGCCCGTTTTGCTCCATGCGCGCGAGCGCGAGCGCGGCGGTGAAGCCGGCGGTGCCGATCGCCATCGCTTCGCGCAGGTCCAAACCGCGCGGCAAATGCACCACGCTGTCGGCGCCGACGCGCGCGACTTCGGCGTAGCCGCCGTCCACGGTCTCGGAAAGTCCGGAGCCGCAGACCAGCACCTGGTCGCCTTCGCGGAAGCGGCGGTTGTCGGAGCGCATGACCACGCCGGACAAATCAATGCCGCCGTTCAGCGGCGGGCGCCGCAGGATTTTGCCGCGCCCGGTGGCGGCCAGCGCATCCTTGTAATTGACGCCCGACCACTGCACTTTGACCACGACTTCGCCCGGGCTCAGGTCGTCGACGCGCATCTCGGTGAAGCCGGCGGTGATTTTGCCGTCTTTGTCGTTGATGCGGTATGCGCGGAATGATTCGGACATGATGGTTTGGGCGGTGTTCAGATGCGCCGGTGCAGCGGGCTGGTGCGCGGAAAATGCGCGCGCAAAAATTCCATTTGGTCGGCGAGAATTTTGCGCCCCTGCAGATAAATGTATTCGGCGTGCGTCGGCGTGAACGGCACCGCCAGCAATTCCAAACCGGCCTGGTCCGGCGTGCGCCCGGCTTTGTGGTTGTTGCAGCGCACGCAGGCGGTGACCACATTGTTCCAGTTGTCGGCGCCGCCCTGGCTCAGCGGCGTCACATGATCGCGCGACAATTGCCCGCGCGGAAAACGCCCGCCGCAATACATGCACAGATACGCGTCGCGCCGGAACAGCGGCAGGTTGTGCAGCGGCGGAATGTAGCCGCCGCGCAGGCCGGCCATCGCGCGCGAGTTGCCGTAGGTGGCGATGATGGAATTGATGTCCACGCAACTGCGGCGCTGGCTGGCGCGGTTGACGCCGCCATGCACGCGCAGCGAGTTCGCGCCGCAGGCATAGGCGACTTGCCCGAGAAATTGCAGGGTCACGGCGCGCTTGAAATCGATCCACTCGAGCGGCATGCCCGAGGCGTCGGTGCGCAGGATTGGCTGGGTTGGCGGCAGCATGTTCTTCTTCCGGCGGGAAACTCTACCACAAAGCGCGCGCCGCGGTGTCCAGCCACGGCAGCGCCAGATGCAGCGCGATATTGGCGAACAGCCCGGCCAGCAGGTCGTCCGCCATGATGCCCAGCCCGCCGCCGAGTTTCTCGCTCTGCCGTATCGGCCACGGTTTGGCGATGTCAAACAGGCGAAACAGCAAAAAACCGGCGAGCACCGCGGTCGCCGACGGCGGTATCAAAAACAGCGCGACCCACATGCCGACCACCTCGTCCCAGACGATGGAGCCGTGGTCGGGGTGACCGAGCAATTCGGAGGCGCGCGCGCACAGGCGGATGCCGATCAAAAACGCGGCGAGCGTAATCGCGAAATACGCGGCCGCGCCGAGCGCGTGCAGCGCGAACACAAACGGAAGCGCGGCGAGCGCGCCGCAGGTGCCCGGCGCCCACGGCGACAATCCGGAGCCGAAGCCGAGCGCAAAAAAATGCGCCGGGCTGCGAAACACATCGCCCCAGCCGGGGCGGCGCTTAGAGCCCGCTTCGGACATCGCGCGCGACCTTGTCCAGCACCGCGTTGACATAACGGTAGCCGTGTTCGGCGCAAAACAGCCGCGCCAATTCCACCGCCTCGTCCAGCGCGACTTTCGCCGGCACCTCCGGCGCAAACGCGAGTTCATACGCGCCGAGCCGCAAAATCGCCTGTTCAATTAAATCAACTTGTTCGGGCGGGCGGTCCAGGTGCATATTAATGAGTTCGTCAATGCGCGCAATGCGCCGCGGAATGTCGGCGATCAGTTCGTGAAAGTAGTCCAGATGGCGGCCGCGCAGGTCGTCGTTGCCGATGAAGTTGCCCTTGATTTCCGCGGGCGCCTGGCCGGTGATGCGCCACTGGTAGAGCGCCTGCACCGCGCAACGCCGCGCGAGTCGCCGGTCGTTTTTTACCGCCGCGCCCATCACCGCGGAGCCGGGTTTGGAAGTTTCGCCACCGCCATCGCGGCGCGCGCGGCCGCGCCGCCTTTGTCGCCCTTGTCCGTATCGGCGCGCGCGCGCGCCTGTTCCATGGTGTCGGTGGTCAGCACACCGAAAATCACCGGAGTTTTTCCAAGCAAATTTAGTTCCATGACGCCGCGCGCGCATTCGCCGGCGACATAATCAAAATGCGGCGTCTCGCCGCGCACCACCGCGCCGAGCGTGATGATCACGCTGTAGTACTCGCGGCGCACCAGCCGCGCGCAGGCATGCGGAATTTCAAATGCGCCCGGCACGCGTACGCATGTAATCTGTTCGCGCACAACGCCGGCCTCGGCCAGCGCGGCTTCCGCGCCCGCGAGCAGCGCGTCGGCGATGTCGCGGTAAAAGTCGGCGACTACGATCGCATAGCGCGTAGAAGTTTTTGACGGGCTAATCATGCTTCCGCAGCCATTCCGCCAGTTTCTCCGGCGTCCCAATGTAAGAGGCGATTTCCAAACCGAAACCGGACAGCCCGTGCGCGCGCCATTCTCGCCCGAGCGCGAGCACCTGGCCGACATTTAAATCGGCGAGGATTTGCCCGCCGGCGCCGAGCATGCGCAGGTTTGCCGGGCTGTTTTGCCGCGCCGCATGCGCGGGTGTTTGCGAATCCGCGCGCGCGCTTTGCTGCGCGGCGATGCGCGCGGCGATGTCGGCGGCGGTTTCGTCGTAGGACAGCAGCACCACCACGCCGCAGCGCAGCGAGGCGATGGTTTCCAGCGCTTTTTGCAGCGGCCAATTCTGCGGCGCATCCGGCTCCAGCAGCATGTCCGGCAGCCCGCGCTGCACATGCACGCGCACCGGCGTCGGCCGCGCCGCGTCTATGTCGCCGTGCACCAGCGCGAGGTGCACGCCGCCCTCCACGATGTCGCGGTAAATGTGCGAGCGAAAACGCCCGGCTTTCAATTGCAGATACGACGAGGCGATGCGCTCCACCGTCGGCTCGGTTTTCATGCGGTGGCGAATCAGGCCGGCGATGGAGCCGATGCGAATGCCGTGCGCGCGCCCGAACTCGGCCAAGTCCGGCAGCCGCGCCATGCTGCCGTCCGGATTCAGGATTTCGCAAATCACGCTGGCCGGCTCAAAGCCGCAGATGCGCGCCAGGTCGCAGCCGGCTTCGGTGTGCCCGGCGCGCGTCAGCACGCCGCCGGGCTGCGCCTTGATCGGGAAAATGTGCCCGGGCGTGACCAGGTCTTCCGGCGACGCGTCTTTTTGCACCGCGGCGCGCACGGTCACCGCGCGGTCCTGCGCCGAGATGCCGGTGGTGACGCCGCGCGCGGCCTCAATGGAGACGGTGAAATTGGTGGCGAAGCGCGCGCTGTTGCGGCTGACCATCAGCGGCAAATCCAGTTGCCGGCAGCGCTCCTCGCTGAGCGTCAGGCAGATCAGTCCGCGCCCGTGCGACGCCATGAAGTTGATGTGCTCGGCGTTCACGCATTCGGCCGCGACCAGCAAGTCGCCCTCGTTTTCGCGGTCTTCGTCATCCACCAGAATGACCATCTTGCCGCGGCGAAAATCATTCAGGACATCCTCGGTCGGACTGAGCGCGATGCGCGGCGGCGGGTTTGTCGCATTCATCGCGCTTCTCCCCCGTTGTCGTTGCCGCCGGCAAGCAGCCGCTGTGCATACCGCGCCAGCGCGTCGGCCTCAAGGTGCGCGCGCGCGCGCGGCTGCAATGCGCCGAGCGTGGTGTGCTTAAGCGTGTGCGGCACCAGCATCACTTCAAAACAAGTCGCGCCGTTTTCGTCGCGAACATCGTTGGTGGTCAGACTGACGCCGTCCACCGCGAGCGAGCCTTTGTCGGCGATCAGCCGGCCGAGTTCGCGCGGCGCCTCAAAGCGCATCCACGCGCAGCCGTCCGAGTCGCGGCGCGCGAGCAAGGTGCCGGCGCCGTCAATGTGCCCGCACACCAGATGCCCGCCGAGCGGCGCGCCGGCCGCGAGCGCCGGTTCCAGGTTTACGCGCGCGCCGTCGCGCCATTCGCCGACCAGGCAGCGCGCCAGCGTCTCCGGCGATATGTCAAAGCGCGCGCAGCCGTCGCGCAACTCGGCGACGCTCAAGCAGACGCCGTTGACCGCGATGCTGTCGCCGACCTCCGCGGCGCGCGCTTCCCCGTCCAGCGCGCTGATGTCCACGCGCAATTCGCAGCCGCCGCCATTCTTGCGAAGCGAGCGAACCGCGCCGAGCGCGCGCACGATGCCGGTAAACATGCGTTATTCCCCGAGCGAATCGCGCGGCGCGACTTCCAGCGTTATGCGCAAGTCGGCGCCGACGCGCCGCACATCGCGAAATGAAATGCCGGTGAGGGCGCGCGCGTCGGCGAGCGTCTCCAGCCCGTCAATGCCGAACATGCCGGACGCGTCCGCGCCGAGCAGAGCCGGCGCGACATACAGCACGATTTCGTCCACCAATTGCAGTTGCAGCATGCTGCCGGCGAGGCGCGGGCCGGCTTCCACCAGCAATTCGTTGATCTCGCGCGCGGCGAGTTCTTCCATGACCTGGCGCAAATCTATGCGCCCGGCGCGCGCGCGGCAGGTGATGACTTCCACATTGTCCGCGCGCAGCAGTTCGGCGTCCCGGTCGTTGCCGGCGGTGGTGATCACCAGCGCATTGCCGGGCGGGCGCAAAATTTTCGCCTGCGGCGGCGTGCTGAGGTTGCCGTCGAGAATCACGCGCAGTGGCTGGCGCGCATCCTCCGCATTCGCCCCGCCGTCCGGCCGCGCGGTCATCGCCGGGTCGTCGCGCAGCACCGTTCCCGCGCCGGTCAAAATCGCCGAGCAGGCCGCGCGCATGCGGTGCACATCGCGGCGCGCCGCCTCGCAGGTGATCCAGCGGCTTTCGCCGCTCGCCATCGCGGTCTTGCCGTCCAAACTCGCCGCCATTTTCAGCGTCACCCACGGCCGCCCTTTCGTCATGCGTTTGCAAAAACCGCGGTTCAATTCGCGCGCGCGGTTGCCGCCGACGCCGACCCGCACCGAAATTCCGGCGTGCTGCAATTCGGCGATGCCGCCGCTTTTGACACTCGGGTTCGGGTCCTCCATCGCCACCACCGCGCGCGCGATGCCGGCTTTAATCAGTTCGCGCGCGCAGGGCGGCGTGCGCCCGTGGTGAATGCACGGCTCCAGCGTCAGATACGCGGTGGCGCCGGCGGCGCGCTTGCCGGCATGGCGCAGCGCGATGATTTCGGCGTGGTCTTCGCCGGCGTATTGGTGGCCGCCTTCGCCGACCACTTCGCCGTCGCGCACCAGCACGCAGCCGACCCGCGGATTCGGGTGGGTGGTGTTGACGCCGCCGAGCGCGAGGCGGTGCGCGCGCGCCATGAAGTTTTCATCGGCGCCGGACTTTTGGCCGGACTCGGGCACGCGTTACCGCCCGCGAAACATCGCAAGGCGCGCCTTGCGCGGCCTGCGGGTTTTGCCCTTTTCCCCCTCCAGTTTTTCCACCTCCGAGCGAAACGCGTCAATGTCCTGAAACTTGCGGTAGACCGAGGCGAAGCGGACATAGGCGACCTCGTCCAGCGCGCTCAACTCTTCCATCACCGCCTCGCCGATGTCGCGCGCGGCGACTTCGCGCTCACCCAGCGTGAAGCGGCGCAGAATGCGCGCGAGCGCGCCTTCCACCGCCTCGCTTTCAATCGGGCGTTTTTCCAGCGCGCGCAGCATGCCGAGCCGCAGTTTTTCCTCGCTGAATTTTTCACGGCCGCCGTTCGCCTTGACCACGCGCGGCAGCGAGCGCGCGACATGCTCAAAGGTGGTGAAGCGCATATCGCATTCGCGGCAGGAGCGGCGGCGGCGCACGCATTCGCCGCCGTCGCCGAGGCGCGAGTCAAGCACGCGGGTGTCCGCGCCGCCGCAACCGGGGCATCGCATGCGGCTTAGGGCGCGGCGTCGACGCCCTCTTTTTGCGCCGGCATCATGTCTTCGCGCGTGATGCCGAGCGCGAGCACCGCCGGGCTGGCGACAAAAATGGACGAGTAGGTGCCGATGATGACGCCGGCGAGCAGCGCGATGGCGAAACCGCGAATCACCTCGCCGCCGAAGATCAGCAGCGTCAGCACTACTATCAGCGTGGTCAGCGAAGTCAGCACGGTGCGCGGCAGGGTCTGGTTGATGGACGAGTTGATGATTTCAATCGCGCTGTTTTTTCGCATCTTGCGAAAGTTTTCGCGGATGCGGTCGTAGACCACGATGGTGTCGTTCAGCGAATAGCCGATGACCGCGAGCACCGCGGCGAGCACCGGCAGCGAAAAATCAAACTGAAACAGCGCGAACACGCCGACCGTGATCAGCACATCGTGCGCGAGCGCGATCACCGAGCCGACCGCGAAACGCCATTCAAAGCGGAAGGTCACATAAATGAGGATTCCGATCAGCGCGTAGAGCATCGCCAGCCCGCCCTGATTGGCGAGTTCGTCTCCGACCTGGGGGCCGACGAATTCCACGCGGCGCATCTGCACTTCGCAGTCGCGCTCGGCGCCGCCGTCGCCGCCGATGCACTGCTGCAATTCCCCCGGCGCGCCGCCGCTCAGCGTCTCGCCGTTCGCGTTGCGCAATGCGCGCAGCACGCCTTCGCTGATTTGCGCGGCGCCGCCGCCCTCGGCTCCGGCATCCACATTAAACGCCGCCGGCAGCCGCACCAGCACATCGCGCGCCGTGCCGAAGTGCTGCACCACCGCGTCCTCAAACTCGCCGACCTGCAGCGCGGCGCGCACCGATTCAATTTCCACCGGCTCGCCGTAGCCGACTTCCACCAGCGTGCCGCCGGTGAAGTCAATCCCGAAATTCAGCCCGCGCGCGAAAAGCCCGGCGATGGAGGCGGCCAGCAGCGCGCACGACACCACCAGCGCGATGCGGCGGCGGCCGAGAAAATCAATCTTGGTTCTGCGCTTGAAAATTTCCATCAGATGGAAAGTTCGCGCACGCTGCGCCCGCCGTAGAACCAGTTGATCAGCGCGCGCGTGACCATGATGGCGGTGAACATGGAAGTCAGGATGCCGATGCTGAGCGTGACCGCGAAGCCCTTGATAGGTCCGGTGCCGAAGTTGAACAGCACGATCGCCGCTATCAGCGTGGTGATGTTGGCGTCCACGATGGTGGACAGCGCGCGGTCGTAGCCAAGGTGGATGCTCGCCTGCGGCGAGTTGCCGTTGCGCACCTCTTCGCGAATGCGCTCAAATATCAGCACATTCGCGTCCACCGCCATGCCCACGGTCAGCACGATGCCGGCGACGCCCGGCAGCGTCAGCGTCGCCTGAAAGAACGACAGCACCGCCACCATCAGCGCGAGGTTAAGCGTCAGCGCGGTGGTCGCGGCGATGCCGAACAGGCGGTAATAGACCAGCATGAAAACCAACACCAGCAAAAAGCCGGCGAGCACCGAGGTGAAACCCTGGCTGATGTTGGCCTTGCCGAGACTGGGGCCGACGGTGCGCTCCTCTATGATTTCCACCGGCGCGGCGAGCGCGCCCGAGCGCAGCATCAGCGCCAGATCGCGCGCCTCGGTGACGCTGCCGATGCCCTCAATTTGGTAGCGCTTGCCGAGTTGGTCGCGAATCACCGGCGCGGTCAGCACTTCCTCTATCTTGCGGGTGACGCGCTGCGGCTGCCCGTCGGGGCCGCGCGTGATGTTTCCGTCGCCGTCTTTTTTAATCTGCGAGGTGGTTTCCAGATAAACGACCGCCATGCGGTTGCCGACGTTTTTGCCGGTGATGCGCTGGTTGATGCGCGCGCCGGCCGCGTCCAGCGTGATGCTGACGATCGGCGAGCCGCTCTGCGTGTCAATGCTGGCGGCCGCGTCAATGATGTTGTCGCCTGAATAGATCACCCGGTTGAACAGCAAAATGCGCCGCTCGTCGCGGAACTTGTAGAGGCGCGTCCCCGGCGGCGCCTGCCCGGAGGAAACCGCCTCGGCGTTGCGCTCTTCGTCCACCATGCGCATCTCCAGCGTCGCCGCGCGCCCGAGAATGCGCTTGGCGCGCGCGGTGTCCTGCACGCCCGGCAGTTGAATCACCAGCCGCTCCTCGCCCTGCTGCTGCACCACCGGCTCGGCCACGCCGAGTTGATCTATGCGGTTTCGCAGCGCGGTCATGTTTTGTTCAAGCGCGAACTTTTTGATCTCGGCGATTTCGTCGTCGCCCATGCCGACCACCAGCGTTCCGGCGCGCGACGAATCTTCGCGCGCGCGCAGTTCCGGCAGACTGCTCGCTATCAAATCGCGCGCCTCGGAAAGTTGCTCGGCGCCGCGCAGCGCGACTTCAATGTCGCCGCCGGCGTTGGTGCGCACACCGCGGTAGCGCAGTTTGGCGTCGCGCAGCAGGCTTTTAATGTCGGCCGCATAGCGCTCGCGCGCGCGCGCGATCGCGCTTTCCATGTCCACCTCCAGCAGAAAATGCACGCCGCCGCGCAAATCCAGCCCGAGATACATCGGGCTCGCCCCCGAATTGGTCAGCCAGCCCGGCGCGCCCGACAGCAGCGTCAGCGCGGTGGTGTAGCCGTCGCCGAGCCTGCGCTCAATCGCGTCGCGCGCTTTCAACTGGCTCTCGCTGTCGTAGAAGCGGATTTTGACGCCGTCGCGGTCGCGCAGCACCGACTTGGCCGTCACATCGGCCTCGCTCAGCGCCGACTGGACGCGCTCCAGCGCGCGCCCGTCCACCCCGCCGCCGCGCGCGCCGCGCACCTGCACGCCCGGGTCGTTGCCGAACACATTCGGCAGCGCGTAAAACCCGCCGACCGCCAGCACGATGGCGATCAGCCAGTATTTCCACCAGGCAGTTTGGTTAAGCATGTCAGTTGTGCCGCCCTTGGCGCGGTGATGATGTCAGTGCCGCCCCCGGCGGGGCGGAATGGATTGGGTCAATCGCGGAGTGTAGCACATCGGCGCCAAGTAGTGCCGCGCGGAAAGCCGTCGCCTCAGTCCGCCTCCATGGTCACGACGATATTGCCGGTGTGCTTCTTGTCCATAAACGCCTGCTGCGCCGCGTGCAGGTCTTTTAGCGGGAAGGTTTTTGCCAGCAGCGGTTTGATTTCGCCGCGTTCAATGCAGCCGGCGACATCGGCGAATACGCCGGGCGGGGCGGCGGCCGCGCCGTGGAAGGTCAGGCTGCGGAGGTAAAACGGGCGCAGGTCAAATTCCGTCAGGTGGCCGGCGATGGCGCCGGCGCAGACATAGCGGCCGCCGCGCGAAAGCGCGCCGATTAAATCGGGCCAGAGGGCGCCGCCGACCACATCGGCGACCACGCTCACTTCCTCGGCGCCGATGGCGGCGCGCAACTCGGCTTTTAAATCGGCCGGCGCGCGCGGCAGCACCGCGGCCGGGCGCAGCGCGGCGACCGCATCGGTTTTGCCGGCGGCGCACATGGCGACGCTGCGCGCGCCGCGGCGGTGGGCGAGTTGAATCAGCGCCGAGCCGACTCCGCCGGACGCGCCCGGCACCAGCACGGTGTCGCCGGCGCCGACGGCGGCGAGGCGCAGCATGTTTTCGGCGGTGACGCAGGGCGTGGCGAAAGTGGCGAGTTCGGCGTCGCTTAAATCGCATTCCACCGCATGAACTTGGCGCTGGTCCACCGTCGCGTAGTCGGCGAATCCGCCGTCGCATTCCGAGCCGAAGTAGCCGTATTTGCCGAGGTCGTCCGGCGCGTTCCAGTCGCGCAGCCACGGGTCAATCAGGACGCGCTGGCCGATCCATTTTGCGTCCGCGCCGGCGCCGGCCGCGACCACCGTGCCGGCGACATCGGCGCCTTGTATGCGCGGAAATGCGAGCGCGCCGCCGCCCCATGCCGCGTCGGCGCCGTCCGCGCCGCCGCTTTGCGAATACCAAGCGGTGCGCGTGTTCACATCGGTGTTGTTCAGGCCGCATGCATGGACGCGGACCAGCATTTCGCCTTCGGCCGGCGCGGGGACCGGCCAGTCGGAGTGAAACTCCAATTTGTCCATGCCGCCGTGCCCGGTCAGCACGACGGCGCGCATTTTTGACGGAATGGAAGTCATGTTCCCCGCCGCCGGACGAACCGCCCGGTTATGGCGATGGCAGCGCGGCGATTTTCGCCTCAATACCGCTGGCGT
>JALCBG010000024.1:29476-33885 GCA_028066695.1 Gammaproteobacteria bacterium
CCGCCCGGTTATGGCGATGGCAGCGCGGCGATTTTCGCCTCAATACCGCTGGCGTCGCTTTCCTGCAAACTGCCGATGCCGTCCACCAACTCGGCGCCGCGCAGGCCGAGCATGTACCGCGCGATCAAAATGCCATCGTCGCCGTCGGTGTTGCTGTCGCCGTCCACATCCATGTCCACGCTCGTATCAATTTTTCCGGCGTCAATTTTGCTGAAGGCGGTATCGCCGTCGCCGGCGCTCAAACCGGCGGTGAGCGCGTCGCCGCTGACGCCGAGCAAGCCGCGCGCGAGCATCATTCCGTCGCGCGAGTCGGCCGCCCCGCTTTCATCCACATCCATGTTGAACTCGCCGAAGCGCAGCGAAAACCCCTGCGACACGGAAAAACCGGTGGAGTCGGTTACTTTCAGCACCAGCGCCGTCTCGCCGGCGGTGATGGCGGCGGCGTTGGGGAGGCCGGACATGATGCTCGTCTGCACGGCGTACTCCAAACCGAAATTGCCCGGCAAATCCTCCAGTTCGTAGGTGAGCGCGCTGGAATCCGGGCTGACCGCCTCCGGCATCGTGATGTTATACGGCGCGCTGCGCCGGTACAGCGTCGGCAACTTGACCGCGGCAAGCGCCGGCGCGGCGCTTCGCACCGACCAGCGGACGCTCCCGGTGGAAACCTCCGCCTCATAGCGCTCGCCGGCGGCGATGTCGGCGATGGTGTAAGTGAGCGCATCGTCGACCTCCACCGGCGGATCGCTGAGAGAGGCCGCATTCAGCGCGGCTTCACCGGCGCCTTTTTTCCAGCGGATTGCATAAGTGGCGTCGCCCGCGGCGCCGGCCGGCGCGATCCAATTCAGCGTTACGCCGTTTTCGCCGCGCTGCGCGCTGAGCCCGCCCGATGCGGATGAAGTGGCGGCGAGAGGGGTAACGACCAGCGGAGTTACCGCAACAACGCCGGCGCCGCGCTGGTTGGTGCCGAGAACCTGCGCTTGGTAGCGCACGCCGGCTTCCAGCCCGCTTTGCGCATACGAAACGGCGCCGGCGTCGGCGATATTGACGACGTTGTCTTTGTCCGCGCTCTCCCCGACTTTGCGGTAGCGCACGCGCCAGCCGGTTGCCGCCGGCCCGTGCATGTTTGCGGTCCAGTTCAGCCGAAATCCGCCGGGAATCGCGGTGATGGAGCGGGTGTTGGCAACCCGCGGCGCGCCGATGGTGACCGGGCGCGCCACCGACCAATTGACCGGGGTTTGCCCGTTGGTGTATGCCATCTGAATTTCCCAGGTTTTTCCGGCGACAAAATTGCCGGTGCCGAGCGTGTGGATGTCGCCGCCGCTTGCGGCGTGCCGCCATACATTCAGTCCGCCGCTTTTGTCGTCCACAGAGTTGGTGCCGCTCACCGCGCGCAGATGCCCGTCGGCGCCGCCGACATTTCCCCAGTTCCCGGTGGCCGGGTCGCGGTAGCGAATGCGCACTTCCGTTGCCTCCGGTTTGCCGAGGTCGGCCGGCGGCGAGTAGTGGATTTCCACAAAACCGGAGTGCACCGCCAGCGAAAAAATCCTGGGCGCGCCGGCCGGGCGAAGCGGGCCGTCAATCTCCGCCGACCAGCGAATAAATCCGGGGTGGGCGAGAAGGTCGTCGGTGATGCTGGCGACCTGCGCCTTGTAAAAATGGCCGGCCGGAATCGCCGAGGTGACCAGTTGCAGTCCCTCCGCCTGCGCCGGCGTGTTCCACGGCGCCGCGTCCAAATCGGCCAGCGCCGCGGTGTTCTTCCAGCGCACTTGGTAAGTGGACACCGCAACCCCGGCGGCCGGCGCGTCCCAGGCAAAAGTCAATTCGCCGGCGCCGGGCGTTGCGCGCAAATTTGCCGGCAATTGCGGCAGGGTGATGTCCGGCGCCTCCAGCGTTTGGCGCGCAATCTGCGAGGGATTTTCCAGAAGAAAATCGCTGATGCTGGCGACTTGCACCGCGTAAAAAACCGAATTGGAAATTCCGGTGATGGTGTGCGAGACATCCTCCACCAAAACCGGAGCGCTCCAACTCGCGCTGGTGCGCGCGGCTTTGTCGGCGCCGGATTTCCAGCGCAGTTGATAGGTGGAGACGCTTCCGCCGCCGGCCGGCGCGTCCCAGCGCACTTGCAATTCGTTGCCGCTTTGCGTCGCGCGCAAGTTTCGCGGCGGATTGACCGGGGCGCCGGCGCCGGCGGTGACCCTGAGCGGAGCCGCCGGAACCACGCCGGTGCCGTGCGTGTTCACGCCGGCGATCTGCACTTCATAGCGCGCCCCGGCTTCCAGCCCGCTCTGGCGGTGCGCGCGCGCGCTTGCGTCGGAAATGTCGGCGTCGGTGTATGCGCCCTCCCCGACTTTGCGGTACTGCACTTTCCAGCCGGTGGGCGTCGGCCCGTGCTGGTTTGGAGTCCATTCCACCGCGAATCCGCCGGGCGCCGCGATGACGCTGCGCGTCGCCGTGATGCGCGGCGTTCCGGTGGTAACGGTTCGCTCCGGCGACCAGGCGACCGGGGTTTCGCCGTTGCTGTATGCGACCTGTATGATCCAACTATTGCCGTCGGCAAAAGCGCCGTCGGCGTCGGTCGTCGTGCGAATGTATCCGCCGCTTGTGCCATGCCGCCAAGTACTAAGATAGTTCGCGGCGGGGCCGCTCACGGTATCGGTGCCGGAATTCACTTGGCGCGCCACGCCGGCGGCGTTGTTGGCATTGCCGTATACGTTGTCGCTCACCCTGCGGAAGCGAAGGAGGGCTTCCGTCGCCGGCGGAATGCCCAAATCGGAAGGCGCCGAATAGTGGATTTCCTGAAAGTGGCCGGAGTTGGTCGCCAGCGAAAAAATCCGCGGCGCGCCGGCCGGGCGCAGCGGACCTTCCACCTGCGTCATCCAGCGGATAAATCCGGGGTGGATGAGAAGGTCGTCGGTGATGCTGGCCACCTGCGCCTGGTAAAAATCCCCGGCGGCGACGCCGGTGACGGTGTAGGCGCGATTGGTCACCTGCACCGGCGCGTTCCAGTCGGCCGCCGCCAAATCCGCAAAGCTGGTGGATACTTTTCTCCAGCGCACTTGATAAGTGGAAACTCCGCCGCCGCTCGGCGCGTCCCAGGCGAGCGCCACTGTTTGCGCGGAAGCGTTGTAGGTTGCGGTCAGATTTGCCGGATGTCCCGGAAGAGTCGGAGGACCTTCCAGCGTCTCCCAGCGAATACCCGAAGGATTGGCGGCCAGAAACGCGTCAATGCTGGCGACTTGCGCCGCGTAATAATGCGTCTCGGGAATGCCGGTAACGGTGTGGGCGCGCGCGTCCACCACTTGCACCGCGTCGCTCCAACTCGCGGCGGTGCGCGCGGCCGCATCGGCGCCGCTCTTCCAGCGCACGCGGTATGTGGCGACCGTCCCGCCGCTCGCCGGCGCGTCCCACGCCAACTGCAGTTCGTTGTTGCGCAGCGCCACCGCGCGGAGATTTGTCGGCGGCTCCACCCCCTCGCCGGCGCCGGCGGCAATGCTCAGCGGAGTCGGCGCAAACACGCCGGTGCCATTTGAGTTCACGCCGGCCACCTGCACCTGATACGACTGCCCGGAAGTAAGCCCGGACTGGTAGTGCCCGCGCGCGGACGCATCGGAGATGTCCACGTCGGTGTATGCGCCCGAACTGCCTTGGCGGTATTGCACTTTCCACGAAGTCGCCGCCGGCCCGTTCGGATTGGGAGTCCATTTCACCAGAAACCCGCCGGGCGCCGCCTCTATCGTTCGCGTCTGCACGGCGCGCGGCGTGCCGGTGGTAAAAGTCCGCGCCGGCGACCAGGCCACCGGGGTTTGCCCGTTGGTGTATGCCATCTGAATTTCCCAGGTTTTGCCGACGGCGAAATTGCCGCCGGCGACCGTGGTGATTTTTCCGCCGGATGCATTATGCGACCACTTCTCCAACCCGCCGGGCCCGCCGACCAAAATGTTGTGGGTGGGTACATTGCCGCGGAGCTGCCCGTTTGCGCCGCCGATATTCGCCCATGAACTGCTGCCCGGTTCGCGGAAGCGCACGCGCACCTCGGTCGCCGCCGGCATGCCCAAATCGGAAGGCGCCGAATAATGAATTTCCGTGCTTCCCGTGCTGGTCGCCAGCGAAAAAATATTCGGCGCGCCGGCCGGACGATTTTGCGCGGCGGCTTCCTGCCCTCCCCCGCACAAAAACAGCAGCGCCGCGGCGCACAAGGCGCCACGCGCGGTTTTTTCAAGGAAATTTTGCGGCGCCCGGTTCGCGCCGCCAACTTGTTTTTCCCGCATGGAATTTCTCCGAAAGTGAATACGCACAGAAAAACGGCAAATCCGCGCGGAATTCTACCCGCCCGCGGCGGCGGTGTCAATTCCCCGCCGCCGCCGTCATGTTAACTACGGCGATGGCAGCGCGGCGATTTTCGCCTCAAT
>JALCBG010000075.1 GCA_028066695.1 Gammaproteobacteria bacterium
CTCGGTTGGTTTTGCGGCGCGCCGCGCGTTTAATGATAACAAATCCGCCGCAAACTCATTGCGAACTCGCGCGCAGTCCGGCCGCGGTCGCCGCCGGCGCGAGCGCAAGCGCGAGCAGCAGCATCGCGCCGAGCCACAGCAACGGGCCGTCGGCCGGCAGGCCGAGCGCGGCCGCGCGCGCGGCGAACGCGCCGAAGATCAGCGCGGGAATGTAGAGCGGCAGCACCAGCAGCGCGAGCAGCATTCCGCCGCCGCGCGCGCCGAGGGTCAGCGCCGCGCCGGCCGCGCCGAGCAGACTCATCAGCGCGGTGCCGAGCAGCAGTCCGCCGACCAGCGCCGGCAGCGCATGCGGCGGCAGATGCAGCATCAGCGCCGGCAATGGCGCGAGCAATGCCAGCGGCGCGCCGCACAGCAGCCAATGCGCGAGGATTTTCGCCAGCGCAAGCAGGCTCGGCGGGTGCGGGCTCAGCAGCAGTTGCTGCAGCGCGCCGTCGGCAAAATCGCCGCGAAACACGCGGTCCAAGCCGAGCAGGGTGGCGAGCAGCGCGGCCACCCAGATGACCGCGGGCGCGATGCTTTGCAGGTAGTTCGGATCGGGGTTGGCAGCGAGCGGAAACAGCGACAGCGTGATCACGAAAAAAAACAGCGGCCGCAACAATTCGCCGCGGCGGCGGCCCGCGGCGATTAGGTCGCGGCGCAGCACGGCGGTGAGCGCGGCGAACAGGGAAGGGGGAGCGGTCATTGGTGGTAGTCGCCGAGGTCCAGCGTTTGCGCATGCACATTTAATTCTTGGTGGCTGCTGAACACCAGCATGCCGCCGCGCGCGGTTTGTTCGGCGAGCAGGGTTTCCAGTTCGCGAACGCCGCGCTTGTCCAATGCGGCCGCGGGCTCGTCCAAAATCCACACGCCGCCGGGTCGCAACAGCAGCGAGGCGAGGCGAACGCGCTGCAATTGCCCGGCCGAGAGCGCGGCGCAGCGCGCGCCGAATGCCGCATCGCGCAACCCCATGCGGCGCAGCGCGTCTTTGGCGGCGTTTGCATCGGCGCGCGCGCCCGAAAGCGCGGTCGCGGTGGCGAGGTTTTCCAGCGGGGTTAATTCGCCTTTCAGCGCGGGTTTATGCCCGAGATACGCGAGTTGCGCGTAATAGTCGGCGCGCGCGGCGCCGCCGGTAATCGGCATGCCGTTCCAGCGCACTTCGCCGGTCTCGGGGCGGTGCAGGCCGCACAGGATTTGCATCAACGAGGTTTTGCCGGCGCCGTTTTCGCCGCGCAAATGCAGCGCGCCGCCGCCTTCCACCGCGCAGTCCAAGTTGCGAAACAGCGCGCGCGCGCCGCGCACGCATTCAATGCCGGCGGCTTGGAGTCGAATGGGAGGGGTTTCACGCGGCACGGTGCGGGAGTATATCCTAGCGCGATGATCCTGCACATTGACATGGACGCGTTCTTCGCCTCGGTGGAGGAGCGCGAGCAGCCGGCGTTGCGCGGCCGCCCGCTCGCGGTCGGCGGCAGTCCGCGCGCGCGCGGCGTGGTCGCCGCGGCGAATTACGCGGCGCGCGAATTCGGCGTGCGCAGCGCGATGCCGAGCGCGCTGGCGATGCGCCGGTGCCCGGAGTTAATTTTGCTGCCGCCGCGCGGAAAACTCTACGCCGAAGTCGGCGCGCAGATTCGCGAAATTTTTCACCGCTACACGCCGGTGGTGGAGCCGCTTTCGCTGGACGAGGCGTTTCTGGATCCGCGCGGCAGCGAGCGGCTGCACGGCGGCGCGGTGGAGGTGGGGAAAATGATCAAGCGCGACATTCGCGATGAACTGCAGTTGGTCGCGTCGGTCGGAGTCGCGCCGAACAAATTTTTGGCGAAGTTGGCGAGCGAGCATGAAAAGCCCGACGGTTTCACCGTGATTACGCGCGAGGGCGCGCAGGATTTTTTGGACGCGCTGCCGGTCGGGCGAATGTGGGGAGTCGGCAAGTCGGCGCAAAAGCGCCTGCATGCCGCGAACATTTTTAATGTGCTGCAATTGCGGCGCGCGTCGGAGGAATGGCTGGTGGAAACTTTCGGCGCGCACGGCGCGCGATTGTGGCAACTCGCGCATGGCCGCGACGCGCGCGAAGTCGCGCCCGACAGTGAGACCAAATCCATTTCGCACGAGACCACTTTTGCCGGCGACATAGATTCGCCGGACGCGCTGCAGGCGGTCGCGCTGGACTTGAGCGAAAGCGTTTGCTACCGGTTGCGGCGCGCCGGCATGCGCGGGCGGACGGTCACGCTGAAAATTCGCTTTGAAGATTTTTCCACGATTACGCGCGCGCGGAGTTTGCCGCGCGCGACCGATTCCACCGACGAAGTGCGGCGCACCGCGGAAAGTTTGTTGCGCCGCGAATTGGCGAAAGGTCCCGTTTCGGTGCGATTGCTCGGCGTCGGCGTCAGCAATTTTGACGAGGAGGTTGCGCCGCAGGATGATTTGTTTGTGCAGGAAGATGGCGGCGAAAAACAAAAACGTCGCGCGCTGGACGCGCTCACCGACAAAATCAAACAGCGTTACGGGAAGGAGGCGCTTCGGCGCGGCAGGGTTCTGTGGAAGTAGCGGGCAACTCGGCCGCATTTTCGTCCAAAGCGATGTTGTCGATAAGGCGCACTCCGCCGATGTGCGCGGCGATCAACGCGCGCGCGTGTTTGGCGCCGCGCAGGGTTTGCGGTGCGTTTTCGCTCCACCGCGCCGCGTCGCGCACTTCCGCGTATTCCACGCGAATGCGCGCGTCGCGAAGTTGCGCATGCATTAATTCGGAAAACGCGGCCGGGTCGCGCTCGCCGTCGCGCCAGGCAGCACGCGCGGCCTGCAATGCGCGGTGCAGTTTCTCCGCGGCGCGCAAATCTTCCGCGCCGAGGCGGCGGTTGCGCGACGACATGGCCAGCCCGGATTTCTCGCGCACCGTCGGGCAGAGGACTACGCGCACGCTATCAAGTTGCGCCGCGATGTCGCGCACCACCAGGCACTGCTGAAAATCCTTCTCGCCGAAATACGCGGCGCATGCGCCGACCGTCGCAAAAAGCCGCTCCACGATTGCGCGCACTCCCGGCAAATGCCCGGGGCGGTGCGCGCCCTCCAACCCGCGCGCGAACACGCCGGCGTCGCGCGGCGGAAGTTTGCGCGGGTCGGCGCCCGGAAAAAACTGCGCCAATTCACCGCCGAACACCATCGCGCAACTGGCGCGCTCCAGCAATTCCAAATCGCGCGCCTTATCACGCGGATACTTTTTTAAATCTTCCGGGTCGTTGAACTGCAGCGGATTGACGAAGATGCTGGCGCAGACGACATCATTCTCGCGCACCGCGCGCTCCACCAATGAAAGATGCCCGCGGTGCAGCGCGCCCATGGTTGGCACATAGCCGAGCGTTCGCCCGTCGGCGCGCGCGCGCGCGCACCATCGCGCCGCGCTTTGCGGACTGGGCAGGGATTTGATCACCGCGTCATTGCGGGGCAGGAGATGCTTTTCCGTCTGCCAGCCATTCCCAAATTTCCTCCGGATTCGCGACCACCGCATCCGCGCCCCATTCGCGCGGGTCGTCCCCCGGCGCGATGTAGCCGTATGCGGCCGCGAGCGTGCGCATGCCGGCGCGCCGCCCGGATTCAATGTCGCGCGCGTCGTCGCCGATATACACCGCGCGCGCCGCGTCGGCGCCGATGATCTCGCATGCATGCAGCAGCGGGTCGGGCCACGGTTTGCGTTTTTCCAGCGTGTCGCCGCTGACCACGCATGCGCTGCGCTCGGCGAGGCGCATGCCGCACAACAGCGGCTCGGTCAAAAACCCCGGCTTGTTGGTCACCACCCCCCAGCGGCGCGCGCTGTTTTCAATGCGCGCCAGCAATTCCTCCATGCCCGGAAACAGCCGCGTGTCCGCGCACAAATGCCCGCGGTAATGCGCGAGCAATTCGTCATACAACGGCCGGCCGCGCGCCTCGTCGTCTTCGGCGATGCCGAAGCCGAGCCGCACCAGCGCCATTCCGCCTTTGGAAACATGCGGGCGAATTTTTTCGAACGGAAGTTGCGCGCGCCGGTGCCGCGCCAAAATCGCGTTGAGCGCGGCCGCCATGTCGCCGGCGGTGTCCAGAAGAGTGCCGTCCAAATCAAACAGCACGGTGTCAATGCCGCTTGCGTTCATTCCGCTTCGGTTTTTGGCGCGCCGATTTTTTCGCACCGCAAAAAATAATTCACCGAAACCCCGGGCCCCAGCGAATAGGTTTTGCGCAGCGGGTTGTAATGCATCCCAATCATGCCGCGCAAGGCCAGCCCGGCGCGCTCGCACCAGCGCGCCAACTCGCTCGGGCGAATCAGTTTTTCATATTGATGCGTGCCGCGCGGCAGCAATTTCAGCGCGTATTCCGCGCCGACAATCGCGAACATAAACGACTTCAAGTTGCGGTTGATCGTGGAGAAATACACCGCCCCGCCCGGCTTCGCCAATTGCGCGCAGGCCGCCACCACACTTTCCGGCCGCGGCACATGCTCCAGCAATTCCAGGCAGCACACCACATCCCACCCGGCATTTGATTCCGCGGCCAATTCCTCGGCGGTCATTTGCCGGTATTCCACCTCCGCGCCGCTTTCCAGCGCATGCAATTGCGCCACCGAAATCGCCGCCTCGCCGGCGTCAATCCCGGTCACCCGCGCCCCGCGCGCCGCCATCGCCTCGCACAACAACCCGCCGCCGCAGCCGACATCCAGCGCGGATTTCCCGGCGAGCGGAGAGTGTTTGTCAATAAAATCAAGGCGCAGCGGATTTATTTGGTGTAACGGCTTGAACTCACTCTCCGCATCCCACCACCGCGCCGCCAACTCGCCGAA
>JALCBG010000076.1 GCA_028066695.1 Gammaproteobacteria bacterium
TCCTGCAGTCCGGTCGGGCTGGTCACATTGATTTCAATCAGCATGCCGCCGATGATGTCTATGCCGGCGAAGAAGATTCCCTGTTCAACCAGCGACGGCTTGAGTGCGGCGCAGATTTCCCAGTCGCGCGGGGTGAGTTCGGAGGGGTGGGCGGCGCCGCCGGCATCAAGGTTGTTGAGTTCCTTGCCTTCGGCATGCAGGCGCAAAATCGCGCCGAGCGGTTCGCCGTTCAAAAGCAGAATGCGCTTGTCGCCTTCTTTTGCGGCCGGCAGGTAGGCCTGCGCGATGGTCATGTGATTGCCGTCGCGGGTTGCGCGCGCCGGAATGGCCGGGTCTTCGCCGGCGCGGTAAAAGAGAATGTCGCGACCGCCGAAACCGTCTATCGGTTTTAGAGTGATGCGCTCGTGTTGGCGCGCGAACTCTTCAATGCGCGCGGCGTCGCGCGTCACTATGGTCGGCGGCGTGTATTGCGGGTGGGCGAGCGCGCCGAGTTTTTCGTTGAGGTTGCGAATGCCGGACGGGCGGTTGACCACGCGCGCGGACGCGGGCAGGCGGTCCAGCAGCAGCGTGGTGTAAAAATACCGCCGGTCAAACGGCGGGTCGGTGCGAATCCACACCGCGTCGCATTGCGCCAAATCAATTTCCTCGCGCCGCACCGCGCGCAATGGAATTTCCGCGTCCGGGTCAAGTTCCAGCCAATCCACCGCGGCGCGCGGTTTTTCGTGCGCAAGCCACAGCGCGCGCTGGTCAATGTGGCAGACATCGTGGCCGCGCTCCATGCAGGCGCGAATCAAAAAATAGGTGGTGTCCTTCCACGGCTTGATTCCGGCCAGCGGGTCCATCAAAAAAGCGTGCTTCATTTCGCGCGTCCCTCACTTTGCGCGGTCATTTTTTTTGCCCGCCGTTTTTCGGGGGGTAACCGAGTTCGCGCAGCGCGCCGGTGATTTCCTCCAGAATCGCCGGGTCGTCAATGGTTGCCGGCATTTTCCACTCTTCGCCGTCGGCGATTTTTTTCATGGTGCCGCGCAGGATTTTTCCCGAGCGCGTCTTCGGCAGCCGCGCCACCACCGCGGCCAGTTTGAACGCGGCCACCGGCCCGATTTTTTCGCGCACCAGTTGCACCGCCTCGGAGACGATGCCGGCGTGTTCGCGCGAGACGCCGGCGTTCAGCACCAGGCAGCCGAGCGGTAATTCGCCTTTCAACTCGTCGCGCACGCCCATGACCGCGCATTCGGCGACATCCGGATGCGACGCCAGCACTTCCTCTATCGCGCCGGTGGACAGGCGGTGGCCGGCGACATTGATGACGTCGTCGGTGCGCGACATGACGAACACATAGCCGTCCTCATCTATGTAGCCGGCGTCCCCGGTCTCGTAATAACCGGGGAAGTTTTTCAGGTAGGAATCAAAATGCCGCTCGCGCGCATTCCACAAAGTCGGAAAGGTGCCGGGCGGCAGCGGGAGTTTTGCGACCAGCGCGCCAATGTCGCCGCGCGCCGCCGGCTTTCCGTTCGCGTCCAGCGCCTCCAGTTGCCAGCCCGGCGCGGGTTTGGTCGGCGAGCCGTCGCGCACCGGCAGCGCCTCAATGCCGAGGCAGTTGGAGCAGATCGCCCAGCCGGTTTCGGTCTGCCACCAGTGGTCAATGACCGGCACGCCGAGTTTTTCCTTCGCCCAGGCGAGCGTGTCCGGGTCGGTGCGCTCGCCGGCGAGGAACAGCGACTGCAGGCAGGAGATGTCGTGTTTCTTCAGGTATTCGCCGCGCGGGTCTTCTTTTTTGATTGCGCGAAACGCGGTCGGCGCGGTGAACAGCACCTTTACGCGGTGCTCGGAAATCACCCGCCAAAACGCGCCGGGGTCGGGGGTGCCGACCGGCTTGCCTTCAAACAGCACCGTGGCGCTGCCGTTGAACAGCGGCGCATAGACGATGTAGGAATGCCCGACCACCCAGCCGACATCGGAGGCCGCCCAATAGACCTCGCCGGGCGCGGCGTTATAAATGTTTTGCATGCTCCACTTGAGCGCGACTATGCCGCCGCCGGTGTCGCGCACCACGCCTTTGGGCGCGCCGGTGGTGCCGGAGGTGTAGAGAATGTAGAGCGGGTCGGTCGCGGCGACCGGCGCGCATTCGGCGTCTTCGGCCGCGGCCGCCGCTTCATGCCAGTCCACATCGCGCCCGTCAATCATTTCGGCGCGCGCCTGCGGACGCTGCAAGATTACGCACACGCGCGGGCGGTGCTCGGCCAGTTCAATCGCGCGGTCCAACAGCGGTTTGTATTCCACCACGCGCCCCGGCTCAATGCCGCACGAGGCGGCGACCACCGCGACCGGTTTGGCGTCGTCAATGCGCACCGCCAATTCGTTGGAGGCGAAACCGCCGAACACCACCGAATGCACCGCGCCGATGCGCGCGCAGGCGAGCATGGCGATGACCGCTTCCGGCACCATCGGCATGTAGATGATCACGCGGTCGCCGCGGCCGACTCCCTGCGCGGCGAGCGCGCCGGCGAAACGCGCGGTGCGCGCGGTCAATTCGGCGTAGGTGATTTTTTCGCAGGCGCCGGTGACCGGGCTGTCATAAATCAGCGCGGTCTGCGCGCCGCGCCCCTGCGCGACATGCATGTCCAGCGCGTTGTAGCAGACATTGGTTTCGCCGCCGGTGAACCAGCGGTAAAACGGCGCGTCCGAATCGTCCAGCACTTTGTCCCAGCGCTTGGTCCAGTGAACCGCCTCGGCCGCCTCCCCCCAAAAACCCTCGGGGTCGGCGAGCGAGCGGTGGTGCGTTTCTTGGTAAGTGCGTTTCATAATTTTCGGCCCAATGCGTTATGATGCGCGTTATGATGCGAATGGCGGCGCGGAATGCCCCGCCGCCCCGTGCATATTAACTTAACCGCAAACCAACCGGATTGTAAAAAATGACCCACCAACACATCATCGCCGAAACGCGCGGCCGGGTCGGCCTGATCACCCTCAACCGCCCGAAGGCGCTGAACGCGCTGTCCTCGGAAATGATGCGCGAAATCGGCGAGGCGCTCGCCGCGTTTGAGCACGACGACGCGGTCGGCGCGATGCTAATCACCGGCAGCGACAAATCCTTCGCCGCCGGCGCCGACATCGCCGAGATGCGCGAAAAAGACTACCTGCAGGCCTACAAGGAAAACTTCATCACCGACCACTGGGAGGAGGCGGCGAAATGCCGCAAGCCGCTGATCGCCGCGGTCGGCGGTTACGCGCTCGGCGGCGGCTGCGAATTGGCGATGATGTGCGACTTCATCATCGCCGCCGACACCGCGAAATTCGGGCAGCCGGAAATCAACCTCGGCGTCATCCCCGGCGCCGGCGGCACGCAGCGGTTAATCCGCGCGGTCGGCAAGGCGAAGGCGATGGACCTGTGCCTGAGCGGGCGAATGATGGGCGCGGAAGAGGCCGAGCGCGCCGGACTGGTGGCGCGCGTGGTCGCGGCCGACAAACTTCTGGACGAGGCGCTGAAAACCGCCGAACAAATCGCCGGCAAATCGCTGCCGGCGCTGATGATGTGCAAGGAATCGGTCAACCGCTCGCAGGAGTCCGGCCTGTCCGAGGGGCTGCTGTTTGAGCGGCGGCAATTCCACGCGCTGTTCGCGAGCGAAGACCAGAAGGAAGGCATGCGCGCGTTTTTGGAAAAGCGCAAGCCGAATTGGAAGCACCGCTGACATATTGCGGGGCGCATAATTAATGAGCCGCAATTTCTGGCGCGGCGCGCTGGTGGTCATCATCGCCGGCTGCGCCATCTCCACCATCGGCTTCGGCATTCGCTCGGCGTTCGGGCTGTTCCTCGGCCCGATGACATTGGCGCGCGACTGGCCGCGCGAGACTTTCGCGCTGGCCATGGCGCTGCAAAATTTGCTGTGGGGCGTCGCGCTGCCTTTCGCCGGCGCGCTCGCCGACCGCGCCGGCCCGGCGCGCGTCATCATGCTCGGCGCGCTGCTGTATGCCGCCGGCATCTACGGCATGAGTTCCGCCGAAAGCGGTTTCGCGCTGCACCTCACCGGCGGCATCCTGACCGGCACCGGCATCGCCTTCGCCGCGTTCTCCATCGCCATGGCCGCAATGGCGCGCGTGGTCGCGCCGCAAAAACGCTCCATGGTGTTCGGGCTCGGCACCGCGGCCGGCTCGTTCGGGCAGGTGCTGTTCTCGCCGATCTGCCAGGGATTCATCGGCGCCTACGGCTGGCATGCGACGCTGCTGATTCTCTCCGCGGTGACGCTGGCGATGATTCCGCTGGCCATGCTGCTGCCCGGCGACCCGAGCCGCTCCTCACATGAAGCGGTCAGCGCGCAAACCCTGGGAAACGCGCTCGGCGAGGCCGCCGGCCACCGCGGCTACGCGCTGTTAACCATCGGCTTTTTCGTCTGCGGTTTTCATGTCGCGTTCATCACCGTGCACTTTCCTGCCTATGTGCGCGACATCGGGCTGGACCCGGCGGTCGGCGCGTATTCCATCGCGCTCATCGGGTTAATGAACATCGCCGGCTCGTTTTTGTCGGGCCTCGCCGGCCAGCGGTGGAGCAAGAAGTGCGGCCTCAGCGTCATTTATTTCACCCGCTCGGTCTGCATTTTTTTGCTGCTGGTCATGCCGAAAACCGAAATCACCATTTATCTTTTCGCCGGCGCGATGGGAATTTTATGGCTGTCCACCGTGCCGCTGACCACCGGCATCGTCGTGCAAATTTTCGGCGTGCGCTACATGGCGACCTTGTTCGGCATCGTCTTTTTCAGCCACCAAGTCGGCAGTTTCCTAGGCGTCTGGCTCGGCGGCCGCCTGTTTGACCAGAGCGGCTCGTATGACGGCATGTGGA
>JALCBG010000077.1 GCA_028066695.1 Gammaproteobacteria bacterium
AGTTCGGCGTGGGTGCCGCGTTCGGTGATGCGGCCTTTGTCCAGGACGATGATTTGGTCGGCGCGGGTGATGGTGGAGAGGCGGTGGGCGATAACCAGGGTGGTGCTGTTTTGCGCGACGCGGTCCAGGGCCTGTTGAATCGCTTTTTCCGAGCGGCTGTCCAGCGACGAAGTCGCTTCGTCAAAAATTAAAATCGGCGCGCCTTTGAGGGCGGCGCGGGCGATGGCGACGCGCTGCTTTTCGCCGCCGGAGAGTTTCAAGCCGCGCTCGCCGACCAATATGTCGTAGCCCTGCGGGTGCTGCGCGATGAAGCCGTCCAAGCGCGCGATTTTTGCGGCGCGCGCGATTTCCTCCCTGTCCGCCCGCGGGCGGCCGTAGCCGATGTTGTAGCCGATGGTGTCGTTGAACAGCACCGTGTCCTGCGGCACCACGGCCATCGCCGCGCGCAGACTCGCGAGCGTTACGGTTTTAATGTCGGCGCCGTCAATGCAAATGCGGCCGCCGGCCGGGTCGTAAAAACGCAGCAACAGGCGCGCAATCGTGGATTTGCCGGCGCCGGACGGGCCGACCACCGCCACCATGCGCCCGCCGGGCACATGAAAATCTATGTCGCGCAGCACCTCGCGCCCGCCGCCGTAGCGAAAACTGACGCGCTCAAAATGAATCTCCCCGTTGCCGAGTTGCAGCGCGCGCGCATCGGCGCGCTCGGTTACCTCGGGCGCCTCGTCCAGCAGGTCAAACATCCGCTCCATGTCAATCAGCGAATGGTTGATGTCGCGGTAGATGGAGCCCATGAAGTTCAGCGGGATGTAGAGTTGAATCAAAAACGCGTTGACCATGACGAAATCGCCGAGCGTCATTTCGCCGGCCGAGACGCCGCGCGCGGCGAGAATCAAAAGCGCGGTCAGCCCGCCGGCGACTATCAGCCCCTGCCCGACATTGAGGACGGCGAGCGACCAGTTGCTCTTTAATGACGCGCGCACCCAGCCGGAAAGCGAGTCGCCGTAGCGGCGGTTTTCCATTTCCTCGTTGCCGAAGACTTTGACCGTCTCGTAATTCAGCAGCGCGTCCAGCGCGCGCGTTTGCGCGGAAGATTCGGACAGGTTCATCTGCACGCGAAACTTGGTGCGCCAGTTGGTCACCATAAAAGTGAAAGCGCTGTAAATAACCACCATCGCCATCGTGATCAGCGTGAACACCGCGTCAAAATTGATCCACAAAATCAGCAGCACCGCGGCCAGTTCAAACACCACCGGAATGATGTTGAACACGAACATGCGCAGAAAGTTGGTGACCGCGCCGGTGCCGCGCTCTATGTCGCGCGACAGCGCGCCGGTTTTGCGGTCCAGATGGAAGCCGAGCGACAGCGCGTGCAGGTGCCGAAAAACCTCGGTGGAAATGTGGTGGATGATTTGCACGCGGGCGCGCGAAAAAATCACATTGCGCACCTCATTAAACAAAACCGAACTGAAGCGCAGCAAGCCGTAAGCGGCGAGCAATGCAAGCGGCAGCGCGAGCGGAATGGAGACGCCGGCATTATTTTCACCGCCTTCTTCGCCACCCGAAAAATCCAGCGCGTCCACCACCAGTTTCAAAATCAGCGGCACTGCAATGTTGGCGAGACGCGCCAGCACCAAAAACGCCAGGCCGGCAAACACACGCGCGCGGTAGCGCCACAGATACGGCAGCAGCCGGGTGAGCGGCGCCCAGTTGCCCTTGCGGTCGGTGACCACCCAAAAACGCGACATCAGCCGTTCCCGCAAAAAAACTGCCGGCAAAAAAACCGGCGCGCCGAAAGTTCCGTCAAAACCGCCTCGCGTCCGAAACGGAAAAACTCTCCTCGTTTACCGACAGATATTTCGGCAGGATGTAGTGCGCGACTTCTCCGGGCGCATTGACCACCCGTCCCAAATCCAAAAACATGATTTGCGGCCGGCGGTGGTGCTCGGCGTATTCCAGATTGCGCGTCAAAAGCAGCGTGACTTTTCCGCGAAAAACCGGTTCGCGTTCGGCGCCGCCGAACATGCACCGGTACCCGCCGCTGAAGCGATATTTCTTCGGGTGAAAAATCCGCTCAACCAGCCCGTTCAGCGCGCGCAAAAACAGCGGCGATTTTTTTAACTCGCTGACAATTCCCCGCTCCGGATTTTTCAGCGCGGCATCGGCGACCGCGCGCGCGTAGTCGGCGCAATAGAGCCGCACTTGCGCCTCTTCGGCCTCATTCAGCCCGGCGAAAACCGGCGGCGCGAAGAACACCGCGACAAGAAAAAATGCCGCCAAAAACCTCCCATGAGCGCGCGCAACCATCAGTGCCGCGACCCGAGGAAGTTCAGCAAATCAATGTCGGTGATGATGCCGAGCAGACTGTCGCCATCGTCGGGGTTGGTGACCAGCGGCACCTTGCCCTCGGTGACCAGTTTGGAAATGCGCTCAATGGAATCCCCGGCGGTCACATATTCCACCGAAGTGTCCACCAGACTTTCCACCGGGTCGTCCACGCCGCTTTGCCGGTTGAACAGCGATTTCAAAATCACGCTCTCGCGCACGATGCCCTTGATCCAGCCCTTCTCGTCCAGCACCGGCAACTGGCTGACGCCGGCCTCGCTCATCTTGGCGATGATGGAGGAGACCGTGTCGGTTTCGCGCGCCATGATCAGATCGCCGGCCTCCTTGCCGAGCGCGCGCATTAAATCGCCGACGCTGCCGGTCTTGGATTCCAAAAACCCGGCTTCGCGCATCCAGTCGTCGTCATACACCTTGGAACTGTACCGGCTGCCGCTGTCGGGAAAAACCACCAGCACATTTTTTCCGTCCATCCGCTTCCCCTGCGCGCGAATCCATTTAAGCGCGCCGACCAGCGCGGCGCCCGAGGAAACGCCGGCGTAAATCCCCTCGCCGGTCAGCAACTCGCGCGTTTTCAAAAACGACTCCTTGTCGCCGACCTGCACGATGTCATCAATTTGCGCGAAGTCGTAGTTCGCCGGAATGAAATCCTCGCCGATGCCTTCAATCAGGTAGCCTTCGGCCGGCGTTTTGTTTTCACCGGTTTTGAAAACCTCGTGCACGATGGAGCCGAGCGGATCCACCGCGACAATTTTCACGCCCGGTTTTTTTTCCTTCAGAAATTTTCCGACACCGGTGATCGTGCCGCCGGTGCCGATGCCGGCGATGAACGCGTCAATCTCCGGCATCTGCGCGAGAATTTCCGGACCCGTGATCTCGTAGTGGCATTCGCGGTTGGCCAGGTTGTTGTACTGATCAATGTAGAGCGAGTTCGGAATCTCCTTCGCCATGCGCCGCGACACCGAGTAATAACTGCGCGGGTCGTCCGGCTCCACCGCGGTCGGCGTAACCACCACGCGCGCGCCGAACGAGCGCAGGTTTTTGATTTTCTCCTGCGACATTTTGTCCGGCAGGATGAACACGCATTTGTACCCCTTGATAGCGGCGGCCATCGCCAGCCCGAAACCGGTGTTGCCGCTGGTGCCTTCAATGATGGTGCCGCCCGGTTTCAGCGTCCCTTTGCGCTCGGCGTCCTCAATCATCCAAAACCCGATGCGGTCCTTGATGGAGCCGCCCGGGTTGGTGAACTCCAGTTTCGCATAGACATTCGCCGCGACGCTTTTGGCGATGCGGTTCAGGCGGACAATCGGCGTGTTGCCGATGGCTTCAAGGATGGAGTTGTGGGGCATTGCGGCGCGCCGCTTGCGGGGGGAGAGTGAGTATAGCGCAACGCGCGCTTTATATTGCGCGCAAAATCTCCCCGGCTTTCCGCAGCGTCTCATCCTGCTTCGCAAAACAAAACCGCACAATCTTCGCGTCCGGCCGGTTTTCGGCCGCGTAAAACGGCGACATCGGAATCACCGCGACTTTTTGCTCGGTGGTCATCCATTCGGCGAACGCCATGTCGTCCTGGTCGGAAATCGCCGAGTAATCGGCGAGTTGAAAATAAGTGCCGCGCGCCGGCAGCGGCGCAAAGCGCGATTGCGCGAGTTGTTCGCCGAACAAGTCGCGCTTCGCCTGGTAGAACGCCGGCAACTTTTCATAATGCGCCGGCTCGCGCAAAAAATCGGCGAGCGCCCACTGCATCGGCGTCACCGTGGTGTAAGTGTTGAACTGGTGAATCTTGCGAAACTCGGCCGACAAATCCGGCGGCGCGACGCAGTAGCCGACTTTCCAGCCGGTCACATGATAGGTCTTGCCGAAGGAAAACACCGCGAAACTGCGCGCGCGCAATTTCGGGTGGGCGAGCACGCTTTCATGCGGCGCGCCGTCAAAGATGATGTGCTCATAGACTTCGTCGCTGAGAACGCGGCAGTCGGTTTTTTCCAGCGCGCGCGCAAGTTCGTCCAAGTCCTCGCGCGCGAGCAAAGTCGCGCTCGGGTTGTGCGGCGTGTTGATGACGACCAGCCGCGTCTTGTCGCCGAGCGCGGCGGCGAATTCGCGCCAGTCAATTCGGTATTCCGGCGGGCGCAATGCGAGGCGCGCGCATTTGCCGCCGGCGAGCGCGACCGCCGGCGCGTAGGAGTCGTATGCCGGGTCAAACAGAATCACCTCGTCGCCGGCGCGCACCAGCGAATGAATCGCGCAAAACAACGCCTCGGTCGCGCCGCTGGTGACGGTGATTTCGCTTTCCGCGTCGGCGCGAATGCCGGCGCGCTTTAACTTCTCGGCAATCGCCTCGCGCAACTCGGGCACGCCGGCGAACGGCGGATACTGGTTTTTGCCGGCGCGCAGGTAATGATCCACGCGCGCGAGCAGCGCGTC
>JALCBG010000025.1 GCA_028066695.1 Gammaproteobacteria bacterium
ACCGCCGCAAAATCACATCAAACGGCTCGTTTTGCCGAACTTGAACGGATGGCATGGTATACTCCAGATAGCAAATTAAGGGGAGGCGATTATACACATGCGGCACCTATGTGTGGTCACAATTTTAATGACCCGGCATCGCAAAAGGCACCGACTTTCTCGTCTAGATGTGTTATGCTAGAGCATCAGTATCGAAAATATACCACAGAGCACCAAATGACCATACCTGCCAACGCCCCTGCGCGCATCGTCTCCCTGAGGGTACAGAATTTCCGCGCGTTGCGGAATGTGGAGTTCAAAGACCTCCAACCAATGACCGTCTTGCTGGGACCCAACGGTAGCGGTAAATCCACCGTTTTCGATGTTTTCGCATTTTTGTCCGAATGTTTTGAGTTCGGCCTGCGGCGCGCCTGGGACAAACGCAGGAGGGCAAAAGAACTCAAGACCCGAAATGCAAAGGGACCGGTTGTCATCGAAATTCAATACAGAGAAAAACCGCGCGACCCCTTGATCACTTATCTTTTGGAAGTTGACGAAGACCGACATGGACGACCGAAAGTGGTCAAAGAAATACTGCAGTGGCGACGGGGTTCATACGGAAAACCGTTTCGATTTCTCGAATGTGAACATGGTCGCGGCAGAGCAATCAGTGGTGAACGTCCTGAAAAAGAAGACGAACGTGAAGAAATTTCGCTTAAGTCTTCCGACCTGCTCGCAGTTAATGCGCTCGGGCAATTCGAGCGGCATCCGCGCGTAGCTGCGCTGCGCGATTTCATTGTTAATTGGCATGTTTCCTATCTTTCAGCAGATGATGCGCGCGGTCAGCCAGAGGCTGGGCCGCAAGCACAGCTGAGCAAGAGTGGCGACAACCTCGCCAACGTCATTCAGTTTCTGAAAGAGCAGCACGGAGAACAACTCAGCAAAATATTTGATCTTTTGCGCCAAAGAGTCCCGCGCATCGAGAAAGCGTTCGCCAATGAAATGGACGGTGGGAGGTTGCTGTTGCAGATCAAAGACATCCCGTTTGATGAACCTGTGCTTGCGCGCTTCGCATCCGACGGGACATTAAAAATGCTGGCTTACCTAGTGCTCTTACATGACCCGGCACCACCACCGTTTATCGGCGTCGAAGAGCCAGAAAACTTTTTGCATCCGCGCTTGCTCGTCGGCCTTGCCGAAGAGTGTCGTGCGGCCTGTGAACGCACACAATTGCTGATCACGACGCACTCTCCTTTCTTTCTTGATGGCTTGCGTACTGAGGAAGTACGCATTCTGTGGCGCGACCAAAACGGCCATACGAAAACTGCGCTCGCCGCGGAAATCGACGGCCTGAAGGAATTTGTGGAAGAAGGCGCGCAACTTGGCGAGTTGTGGATGGAAGGCCATTTCGGCGTTGGCGACCCGCTAACCGGGCAAGGCGAGTCAACCGGAAAACAAGGGAAGTGAAGCAATGCATCTGATACTGCTGGTTGAAGATCTTTCAATGGAGAGTTTTCTCCGTAAGATGCTGCGGAATGATCCTGGCCGATCTTATGAGATCCGCACATTTCACGGAAAACAGAATTTGTTGCGTAAACTGGAAAGCCGGTTGCGCGGCTACGCACACTGGTTGCCTGCCGACCATCGTCTGATCGTACTGGTCGACTGTGACGCAGATGACTGCCGAAAACTTATCCAAAAAGCCGAAAAAGTTGCAGGCGACGCGAATTTGCGCACATACACTGATTCCAAAAATGCGGGCAATAAGGGAGGCGCCTGGCAGTTTTCTGTTCGGATTGCGATCGAAGAGCTGGAGGCATGGTATTTCGGCGACTGGCAGGCGGTATGCACTGCCTATCCACGTGCCCCAAAAAATTTGCCGCGAAAAGCACCCTACCGAAAACCCGATGAAATCAAAAACACTTGGGAAGCATTCGAACGCGTGTTAAAAAAACGTGGCTACTTTTCTACTGGCCTGCGTAAAGTCGAAGCAGCAAAAAAAATCGGCGCACATGTCGACCCAGATCGCAACCGCTCTCCCAGTTTCAAAAAATTTTACAAAATCATCTCCGAATAGGCTGTAAAATCTTACTGCCTATCTCAAGATCACCATGTCAAACTGCGAATTGCGCGCGCGCCGCCGGGAATTCCTGGACGAATACGCCCGCCTAAAAGACCTGTCGCTGTCGCTGGACATGACGCGCGGCAAGCCGTCGGCGGAGCAATTGGATTTGTCCGACGCGCTGCTGTCGCTGCCGGGGGAATCCGAGGCCGGCGGCGTGGACACGCGCAATTACGGCGGCGCCGACGGACTCGCCGGCGCGCGGCAACTTTTCGCGGAGATTTTGGAAGTGCCGCCGGACAATGTGCTGGTCGGCGGAAATGCAAGTCTGACGCTGATGTATGAAACGCTCGCGCGCGCATGTTTGTTCGGCGCGCCGGGCGGAAGCGGGCCGTGGAGCGGCATCAAAAACAAAAAGTTCATCTGCCCGGCGCCGGGCTACGACCGCCACTTCACCATCACCGAGCATCTCGGTTTTGAATTGCTGCTCGTGCCGATGCGCGACGACGGGCCCGACATGGACGAAGTGGAATCGCTCGCCGGCGGCGACGATTCGGTCAAGGGAATTTGGTGCGTGCCGAAATACCACAACCCGACCGGCGCGTGCTACGGCGCGGACACTTTGGCGCGGCTCGCCTCCATGCGCGCCGCGCCCGACTTTCGCATTCTCTGGGACAACGCCTACGCCGAGCATCATCTCTTTGACGACCGCCCGGCATTGGGAAACATCGCGCAACTCTGCAAAGAGGCCGGCAATGCCGACCGCGTGGTGCAATTCGCTTCCACTTCCAAAATCTGCCACCCGGGCTCGGGCGTGGCCGCGATGGCCGCGAGCGACGCCAACATCGCCGACGCGCGCGCGCACCTCGCGGTGCAAACCATCGGGCCCGACAAAGTCAACCAGTTGCGCCTGCTGAAATTTTTCGGGGGGATTGAAAACCTGCGCGCGCACATGAAAAAACACGCGGCGTTGCTGCGCCCGAAATTTGAGGCGGTGTGGGAAGTGCTGGAGCGCGAACTCGGCGGACTCGGCATCGCCGAATGGAGCAAGCCGCGCGGCGGGTATTTCATCAGTCTGGACATTCCCGACGGTTGCGCGGCGCGCGCGGTGCAACTCGCCGCCGAGGCCGGCGTCACGCTGACCGCGGCCGGCGCGACCTTCCCGCATGGAAAAGACCCGCGCGACCGCAACATTCGCATCGCGCCGACTTTTCCGCCGCTTGACGATGTGCGCCGCGCCTGCGAAGTGCTGGCGGTCTGCGTGAAACTGGCGGCGAGCGAATAACCCGTCCGCGCCGATGACGCGCGCGCGCATTTTCGCCGGGCTGTGCATCGCGTGCCTGCTCGCCTCGTGCACGCCGCGCCCGCCGGGGCTGGGCTCGCCAATCGGCTGGGCGCAACTGGACGGCTGGGAGGAGGACCGCCAGGCCGAAGCGTGGCCCGCGCTGCTGCGAAGTTGCGACGCGCTGGCGCGCCGCGCGAAGTGGCGCGAAGTATGCGCGGCCGCGCGCGCCTTGCCGCCGCCGGACGACACTGCCGCGCGAAAGTTTTTTGAACGGTGGTTTCGCCCGCACCCGCTGCGCGGAAAAGGCGGCGCAAAACGCGGGCTGATCACCGGCTATTACGAGCCGCTGCTGTTCGGCAGTTTCACCCGCGACGCGCGCTACCGCCACCCGCTATACGCGCAGCCGGAAAGTTTGCTGACGCTGGAACTCGGCGCGCTGCATTCACAACTCGCCGGCAACAAATTTCGCGGGCGGCTCGCGGGCGGGCGCGTCGTGCCGTTTTACACGCGCGCGGAAATTGACGCGCAACCGTCGCCGCTTGCCGGCGGCGAATTGATTTGGCTGGACGACCGCGACGCGGTGTTCTTTTTGCACATTCAGGGCTCGGGGCGCATTCAACTTCCCGACGGGCGCGTCATCGCGGCCGCCTACCGCAACCACAACGGCCACCCCTACCGCTCCATCGGCCGCATTTTGGTGGAGCGCGGCGAACTGACGCGCGAAGAAGCGTCGCTGTTCGGCATCCGCCGCTGGCTGCGCGAAAATCCGCAGCGCGCGCGGGAGTTGCTGTTTCTCAATCCGCGGTATGTTTTTTTTGCATTGCGCGACGAGCAAAATCCGGGCGCGCGCGGCGCGCTCAATGTTCCGCTCAGCGCGCAGCGCAGCATCGCCATAGATCCGGCGGTGGTGGAACTCGGCGCGCCGGTCTGGCTCACCACCAATTACCCCGGCGCGCCGCGCCGCCCGTATCGCCGGCTGGTGATGGCGCAGGACACCGGCGGCGCGATCACCGGCGCGTTGCGCGCCGATTTGTTCTGGGGGCATGGCGCGCGCGCCGAACGCGCCGCCGGCGTCATGCGCGAGCAGGGCGGCTTAACCGTGCTGCTGCCCATTAATAATCAGGAATAACGCGCGCGGATTTCCTCGCCGGCGAATTGCGCGCGCCAGCCGCCGAACAGCGGCAAGTCGGTTTGCCCGCGCACAAAATCCTCAATGTCGCGGCGCGCCGCGACCAGCGTGCGGCTCATGCCGGCGTCTTTCGCGCGCTCTTCCAGCCATTTCAGTATTTCCTTCGCCAAGCGGCGTTGTTGCGCGGTCAGCGGACCGGCGCGCTCTTCGTCTTTGCCGCCGCCGTCGTCGTTTTTCGCGGCCGCTTCGGCGCGCGCCACGATTTCCACGATTTCCCGGCCCGCGTGTTTTCGCAACCCGGCGGCGATGCCTTCAATTCGCGCGAGTTGCTTCTCCGCGCGCGGGCGGTCGCGGCAGAGTTGCAGCAAGGCCGCGTCCGGCAGCACCCAGTTGCGCGGCAGGTCGCGCGCGCGCGCGCGCCGCTCGCGCCACAACGCCAACTCTTTCACGCAGGCGCGCCCGGCCGGATCCAGGCGGCCCGCGCCTTTCACCCGCCGCCACGCGCCGGCCGGATCAAAGCGGTAGGAAGCCGGATCGGCGGCGCGCGCGCATTCCTCGCGCAACCAGTCGGCGCGGCCGTTTTTTTCCAGCAGGCGGTCCAGCGCGCCGCGCAGCGGCTGCAAATATTTGACATCATCCAGTGCGTATTGAATCTGCGCCGGCGGCAGCGGACGGCGGCTCCAGTCGGCGCGCGTGTGCGACTTCGGCAAATGCACATTGCAAAGTTCCTCCACCAGCGCGGCGTAACTGACCTGCGCGCCGTAGCCGCAAAACGCCGCGGCCAACTGGGTGTCATACAAATTGCGAAAGTCTTTCGGCAGCCGCCCGCGCGTGTCCAGCGCTTCCAAATCCTGGCGGCAGGAATGCACGATTTTCACCCGCGATTCGTCGGCGAGCAATTCGGCGAGCGGCGACAAATCGCGCAACGCCGGCGCGTCAATGCAGGCCGCGTTCTCCCCGTCGTCCAATTGCACCAGGCAGAGTTGCGGCGCATAGGTGCGCTCGCGCATGAACTCGGTGTCCAGCGCGACCCAGCCGCCGCGCCCGAGCGCGGCGATGAACTCGGCCAGGCGCGCGCCGGTGCTGATCATGTTGCTCGGCGGCATCGCCGCCAATGGTAGCACTTGCGGTATCATTTGCGCGCGCCGCGTCACCCCGCCGCGGCATTTCTTCCCCACATGAAAATATTCATCGCCGGCATCTGCGGCACCTTCATGGCAGGCGTCGCCCAGCTGGCGAAAGCCGGCGGACACGCCGTGCGCGGCTGCGACCACGGCGTCTATCCGCCGATGAACGAAGTGCTCGCCGCGCAGTCCATTGACGCGCTTTCGGGCTACCGCGCCGAACATCTCGGCGACGCGCCCGGCACGGTGCTGCTCGGCAACGCGCTGTCGCGCGGCAACGAGTTGGTGGAGGCAGTGTTGGCGCGGCGGTTGGAATTTCAATCGGGTCCCGAATGGCTGCGCGCGCATGTGCTGGCGCGGCGCGCGGTTCTCGCGGTCGCCGGCACGCACGGCAAAACCTCCACCACTTCCATGCTGGCGTGGATGCTGCAATGCGCCGGGCGCGCGCCGGGCTACCTGATCGGCGGCAAGCCCGGCAATTTTGAAACCTCGGCCGCGCTCGGCGAGGGCGAGCACTTCGTGATTGAAGCGGACGAATACGACACCGCGTTTTTTGACAAGCGCGCGAAGTTCGTGCATTACCACCCGCGCATCGCGGTGCTGAACAATTTGGAATTTGACCACGCCGACATCTACGACGACCTCGCGCAAATCAAAAAGCAGTTTCATCATTTGGTGCGCACCGTGCCGGGAGACGGCGGCATCGTGGTAAACGCCGACGACGCAAACCTCGCCGAGGTGCTGGAAATGGGCTGCTGGAGTGAAGTCACCCGCTTTTCGCTGGAAGACGAGTCCGCCGAATGGCATGCGCGCGCGCGCGGCGCGGACTGCGCGGAATTTGAAGTGCTGCATCGCGGCGCGCCGGCGGCGCGGGTCGCGTGGCGGTGCATCGGCCGGCACAACATGCAAAACGCGCTCGCCGCCATCGCCGCCGCGCAACTCGCCGGGGTGCCGCCGGCCGAGGCCGCGGCCGCGCTGAAAAGTTACATTCCCGGCGCGCGCCGCATGCAACTCCTGCATCAATCGGCGGAACTCTCGGTGTATGACGACTTCGCGCACCACCCGACCGCGATTCTTCATTCCATTGACGCGGCGCGCGCGCGGCATCCGGAGGCGCGCGTTTTTGTCGCGCTGGAATTGCGCTCCAACACCATGAAGAGCGGCGCGCACGGCGCGCGCGTCGGCGAGGCGCTGGCGCGCGCCGACGGCGCGGTCATTCGCGGCGCAGGCGGAAAGGACCTGCCCGGCGCGCCGCGCGATGCGCTGCTGCTGGAAGACCTCGGGGAAATCATCGGCGCGCTGAAAAAATGGGCGCAGAACGGCGCAAACAGCGTTATCATTACCATGAGCAACGGCGATTTCGGTGGGCTGCCGCGCCGCCTCGCGGCCGAGGCCGAAACTTGGCGCGGAAATTAACGCGCGCCGTCCACAATTCCCCCAACCCACACATCCGGAAAAAACTGATGAACATATTGTTACGCGCAACCACTCTGGCGTTTTTCATGGCATTTTCCCCCGCGTCCGCGCAGGAAAAAACTTTCGTGGAAGGCGGCCACTACGAACTGCTGCGCGAGGCGCAGCCGGTGCAGACCGGCGACAAAATTGAGGTGGTGGAAATGTTTTGGTACCAGTGCCCGCACTGCTACCGCCTGGAGCCGTTCGTCACGCAGTGGAAGCAGAACAAACCGGACAACGCCGAGTTTGTGGCAATTCCGGCGGTGCTCGGTCCGCGCTGGGAGTTTTCCGCGCGCATTTTTTATGCGCTGCAGGCGCTCGGCCTGGAGGAAAAACTGCATGCCGAGGTGTTCAACGCGATTCACGCGGCGCGCCGTCCGCTGGAAAACTTCAAACAATTTTCCGACTGGGCCGCCGAGAACGGCGCCGACCGCGCCGAAGTCAAAGCCGCGTTCAATTCCTTCGCGGTCAACACCAAAATAAATTTCGCCGCGGAAATGACGCGCCGCTACGGCCTCACCGGCGTGCCGGCGATCATCGTGGACGGCCGCTACCGCACTTCGGTCGCGCTCGCCGGAAGCCGCGAGGAATTGCTGAAGGTGATCAACTACCTGGTGGATTTGGCGGCGAAAGCGCGCGCCGGCTGACCGCTCACAGCCAGCGGTAAATTCCGACCAGCGCGGCCGCCGCGTAAAAAAACTGCAGGAACAAAATTCCGCGATGTTTGCCGCCGTAGGCCCACAGGCCGATGGCCGCCGCGGAAATCAACAGCAGCGCAAACCCGGCGACTTCCGAGCCGGTGTTGGACGCGACCAGCAGCGAATACGCGACCGCCGTAACCGCGCCGAACCATTCCAGTCCCTTGTGGGCGGTCATTCGCGCGGTCATTCGGTTTGAAACAACTCGGGCGCGGTCTCGGCGATGACGCGCCCGCTTTCGCGAATGCTCGCGGCGAAACTGGCCGCTTTCGGCAACTCCGCGCCGAAATAGAATTGCGCGGTGCGGATTTTGTTGCGGTAAAACGCGTCGTCTTTTTGCGCGAGTTTTTCCGCGCTGACCCCGGCGGCGCGCGCCATTTGCCAGCCGCACGCGACCACGCCCCACATCCGCAGATACGGCTCGCACACCGCCGCCGCCAGCCGCGGATCTTCGGACGAGGACAGAATCTCCTGCGCGACCGCGTCCAGCAATGCAATCGCCTCTTCCAGCGACTTCGCCATGGCCGCGACTTCTTTTGACTCCGACTTCGCCGCCGCCGCGCAATCTTCGCGCATGCGCGAAATCACCTGCGCATGCATCGCGCCGCCGTCGCGGATTAATTTTCGGCCGACCAGGTCCATCGCCTGAATGCCGGTGGTGCCTTCGTAGATCGGCGTGATGCGCTGGTCGCGGAAATGCTGCGCCGCGCCGGTCTCCTCTATGTAGCCCATGCCGCCGTGCACCTGCAGCGCGTGCGAGACATTTTCCAGGCCCGCTTCGGTGGCGTAGCCTTTCAGCACCGGCGTCATCACCTCCACCATCGCCTGCGCGCGCGCGCGCGCCTTGCCCTCTATGTGGCGGGCGCTGTTGTCCATGCATGCGGCGATCCACAGCGAAAGCGAGCGCAACGCCTCTATCCGGCATTTTTGCTGCAGCAGCAACCGCTTGACATCCGGGTGGTGAATGATCGGAACGCGCCCGCCGTCGGGCGCGTCCACCGCCTGCCCCTGAACGCGCTCGTTGGCATACGCGACCGCCTGCTGGTAGGCGCGCTCGGCGACTCCGTTGCCTTCCACGCCGACCGCCTGGCGCGCCAGATTCATCATGGTGAACATGCAGTGCAGGCCGCGGTTTTCGCCGCCGATCAGATACCCGACCGCGCCGCCTTTGCCGCCGTAGGCGAGGGTCGCGGTCGGCGAGGCGTGAATGCCGAGTTTGCTTTCCAGCGCAATCGTTTCAATGTCGTTGCGCTTGGTCCAGTTGCCTTTTTCGTCCGGCAAAAATTTCGGCACGATGAAAAGCGAAATCCCCTTGACGCCTTCGGGCGCGTCGGAAATGCGCGCCAAGACCATGTGAATGATGTTTTCGGCGAGGTCGTGGTCGCCGTAGGTGATGAAGATTTTCTGCCCGTTCAAAAGGTAATGATCGTCCTGCGGCACCGCGCGCGTGGTCAGCGCGCCGAGGTCGGAGCCGGCCTGCGACTCGGTCAGGTTCATGGTGCCCGACCATTCGCCCGACACCAGTTTCGGCAGGTAGGTGGATTTTTGCTCGTCGCTGCCATGCGTTTGAATCGCGCCGACCGCGCCCTGCGTCAAAAGCGGGCACAGCGAAAACGACATGTTCGCCGCGTGCCAGATTTCCGCGACCGCGGTCGCCGCCAGCCACGGCAGCCCCTGCCCGCCGAACAGCGGGTCAAACGGCAAACTGTTCCAGCCGCCGTCCACAAATTTTTTGTATGCGGCTTTCCATCCGTCCGCGGTGATCGCGCGCCCGTCCTCCAGCCGCACGCCCTGCTTGTCGCCGCTGCGGTTGAGCGGCGCGAGTTCGTCCGAAGCGAACTTGCCGGCTTCCTCCAAAATGGTGCGCAGCAATTCCGGCGTGGCGTCCTCAAAACCGGGCAGGCGGTTGACGCCGGGCAAATCCGCCAACTCGGTGGCGGCGAACATCAGGTCGCGAATCGGGGCGGTGTAGGACATGGCAATAGGTGCGGGGAAAAGGACCGGTGATTTTACCACGCTATAATCCTCCCCCGAAACCGCACCCACCCATGCAAATCCACGGACACCGCGGCGCGCGCGGACGGCGGCCCGAAAACACGCTGGCCGCGCTCGCCTATGCGCTGGAAAACGGCGCGGACGGGGTGGAGGTGGATGTGTGCGTGACCGCGGATGACCGCGTGGTGCTGCATCACGACTTGCGGCTGAACCCGGCGCATACCCGCGGCGCGCGCGGCGAAAAAATTTCGGGGGATGCGTTGCCGGCGATTCGCGAACTCTCGCTCGCCGAGTTGCGCCGATACGATGTCGGCGCGGCCGACAACCCGGACGGCGCGCGCTGCGTGGTGCCGACGCTGGAGGAATGCCTGGAGTTTTTGTCCGCGGAAAAAACGAAAGGCGCGGTTCTCAATTTGGAAATGAAAGGCAATTGGAAACTCGCGCGCGAATATCCGAAATCGGTTTTCGCGCGCGCGCAAAACCGCCTGCTGCCTGCGCCGGAGCGTTATGTCTCGCTGGTGCTGGAATGCCTGCGGCGCATGAAATTCCCGCCGGAGCGGCTGTTGCTGCAAAGTTTTGACTGGCGGCTGATGCTGCTCGCAAAAAAACTGCGCCCGGAATTGAACATTGGGCTGACCATGGAAGTGGAACCGTCCGAAAAATTCTCGCCGCCGCAACTGGTGAAACAGCACGGCGGCGATGTCTGGTCATGCGAACACACGCGACTGCGCGAAGCCTCGGTCGCCGAGGCGCATGCGCTCGGGCTGGAAGTGTGCGCGTGGACGGTCAATGACGCCGCGGCGATGCGGCGGTTGCGGGGGTGGGGGGTGGATGTGATTACGACGGATGATCCGAAGGGGTGTCGGGGGGTGTCGGGGGCGGACACGCAACAGTAATAAACCAAGCGACGCTGATGTTGCAATGGCCGTTCAGTCACCGAATCTCACATCACGGGGCCAGCGTTTGCAGATGATGTCAGCAAACTGCGAGCTGCGAGCCATGATTGCTTTCTCGTCCCATTCGGATTTGTCCGCAAGGTCACGATTCATCAGCAAGTCTGACTTTTTCAGCAAGGATTTGAACTCACTGAATGAGTGGTTCGACTTTTTGGAGTTCGTTGGGCCGCTGAGCAAGGTCAAATTGCCAACGGTATGGACATAGGCGTTGATAATTGCTTTGCGCGATTCCGCCTCCTCAGGCGAAACACTGCCCAGTAACAACGCCGCCCATGATTTGTTTTCCGCCCACTTTTGAGGCAGAACATGGTCGATCGTCAATTTGGTGTTGACCACCCTTGCTTCGCCATCTTCATAGAGGGCATCATTCATTTTTTCCAGCACATACTTTGGAAAAAGCGACCTGAAAAAAGGGTTGAGATTGCAACCATTCCCAACATCCCGATCGTCAGGAAACCTGCTGGTATCCGCATCATCTTTGAGGAGAAGATCGCGCAGAGTTTGATAGCGAGCACTATCGCCCAATTCCCTGCACAAAGCGAATGCCATGAGGTTGTAGCGGTTGGAAGTCAAGCCGCACATATTTCGCCGGATGACATAACTCTCCAGCAAAGTGAGCATAGCCTGCTTCTCGTTTTCGCTACCCGTGCTGGTCAAGATGGAAAAAATCACGGGATAGAAGTCTTTGTTTGGCCATTTGTCAAACATGAAGACTCCGAAGTCGAAAGATTGCAAAGCCGGGTCATTATGCGGCTCTGACATGAGATGCTTGTAGATATCCGTGTACTCGACGGCCAAGCCGATTTCTTTTTCGACGTTTCCGCATTTCCTACCAAATTCTTGGTAGGTTTTGAATAAATCTGTCCTGTTGAATCCGAAGTTGCTTTTCTTCAGTTTGGCAACAAGCATGCGCGCAATATAGGCGTCAATATGCGGGATGCCGTCTTTCCTTTTCTCGGAAGACTGCTCCCAGAAAGGGCGTTCCAGCATTTGCCAATTGTCGGTGTTGAACAAACGCTCATCTTCTCCGGGCTTCTTAGAGGCGCGATAAAAGACATCGTTTCGAATCAAATCGAAAGTAGTCAACGGTTTGGCGGTATTGTTCATCGACGCAAAGATTTTTTGCGCCTTGTCAGTCTTGTTCAGCACGATCAAATACAACTCGAAGCCGTCCAGCAAAGTGTCCTGCAAAACGGTCAGCATATCTGATTTTGGCTTGTCAAAATTATCAAGCAGAGTCCTCATTTGGTCGCAGAAAAACTCGAAAACATCGAGGGCTTTCGACCTGTCTTGATTGTTCATGACACCGCGAGGTACAGGACTAGGCGCCCTGTTGTACGCGTAGTACAAAATCTGCTCGAATTGAACCTTGTCAAAATTCGTCGGATTCAATTTCGGATTTACCCCGCTATTAACAGCGTGGTCGCTATGCGAAACCGAATCAGCGAAAATGTATTTCGCTAAATCTTCCTGAAATTTCTTCTCGCAGTTGTGGTCTTTCGCTATTTGAATAAGCGAAAACAACGCTATCTGGATGGTCGTGAGCCGTTGCTGACCATCAACGACATCGAACCTTTTGATGTCATCGACCGAATCCGGAGTCTTGTTATCGACCAGGACTGCGCCAAGGTAATGCTTCGACGGCGGTTGAGACGCGTCTTTCAGTCGTGCTTCGACCTGCTCTTTAACAGTTTCCCAAAACAGCTGAACCGGGCCGCTGTCGCGCGTAGAAGCGCCCCATGAATAATGGCGCTGGTAGACAGGAATGCGCCACACGAAACGGCGGGAGAGCCATTCTCGGATGGTGCAACGTTCGGCTGTTTTCGATTCAGTCATGCGAAAAGCCATCACGCACGCGCGCGCGATTCCCGGTAAATTTCCGGTTGCGGCAATGATTCATCCTCATCGGACAACATCATTTCCAGCACTTCTCGCCCATTGCGCGCGGCTTCCTCGTAAGTCGCGCCATGCGTCTTCACGTATGGGCCGAATTCGGGCAAGGACGCGATGTAACACGCGTCCTCTTCCGACCACTGAATCTTCATGCTGTAATGACTTTTCATTTCATTCTCATTCGCTGCTTTTGGTCTTCGCTCTCATTTGCCGCTTTTGGCGGATTGTATCTCTTCAAGATATTTTTCAACATCACTTTCTTGGTAGGGTTTTGCATCAGCCCCATCCCGGCCAGACAAAGTCAATTTGTTGGCTACGCTGGGATGCTTCCATTTGCGATGGCTGCCTTTTCCACCTTTGCAAAGAAAGCACCCTGCGGCGAGTAGATCACCTATCAGGTGTCTGATTTTTCTTGGCACTGCTAAATCCGCCTGCATCGTATTGATGCGGTAGTTTCAGAAGTGCCCACGATACACCGGTGGTCGCGAAAAGTCAACCCCCTCAATGCTCCCCCCCCGCCTTGAAGTTAAACACCGCGCCCGAGCGAATTCCCGACGGCCAGCGCGTGGTCACCGTTTTCAGTTTCGTATAAAAGTGCACCCCCTCGCGCCCGTGGATGGCGTGGTCGCCGAACAGCGAGCGTTTCCAGCCGCCGAAACTGTGGAAGGCGAGCGGCACCGGAATCGGCACATTGACGCCGACCATGCCGGCCTGCACGCGGTGGGCGAAGTCGCGGGCGGCGTCTCCGTCGCGGGTGAAGATGGCCGCGCCGTTGCCGTATTCGTGGCTGCTGACCATATTGATCGCCTCTTCGTAGTCGCCGGCGCGCACCACGCACAGAACGGGGCCGAAGATTTCGTCGGTGTAGATGCTCATGCCGGTTTTGACATGGTCAAACACGGTCGCGCCGACGAAGCAGCCGCTTTCAAAACCCTTGACTTGCTCGCCGCGGCCGTCGCGCAACAGTTTTGCGCCCTCGGCCACGCCCTTTTCAATGTAGCCCTCAATGCGCTCCTTCGCGGCCGGGTTGATGACGGGACCCATCTCGGCGGCTTCGTCGGTGTGCGCGCCGACTTTGAGCGCGTCCAGTTTGGGCAGGAGTTTTTCCACCAGCGCGTCGGCGGGCGCGTCGCCGACCGCGACCCCCACCGAGACCGCCATGCACCGCTCGCCGGCCGAGCCGTAGGCCGCGCCGAGCACCGCGTCGGCGGCCTGGTCAATGTCGGCGTCGGGCATGACCACCATGTGGTTCTTCGCGCCGCACAACGCCTGCACGCGCTTGCCGTGCGCGGTGCCGGTGCGGTAGATGTATTCGCCGATGGCGGTGGAGCCGACAAAACTGACCGCCTGCACGCGCGCGTCGGTGAGCAGCGCGTCCACCGCTTCTTTGTCGCCGTTTACGACATTCATCACGCCGTCGGGCAGCCCGGCTTCGCGCAGCAGTTCGGCCATGCGCAGCGGGCAGGACGGGTCGCGCTCGGACGGCTTCAGCACGAAGGTGTTGCCGCAGACCAGCGCGAGCGGAAACATCCACATCGGCACCATCGCCGGAAAGTTGAACGGGGTGATGCCGGCGCAAACGCCGAGCGGCTGGCGCGTGCTCCAGCTGTCCACGCCGCCGGCGACGCTTTCGCTGTATGCGCCTTTTAGCAGTTCGGAAATGCCGCAGGCGTATTCCACGACTTCCAGGCCGCGGGTGATGGAGCCTTTCGCGTCTTCCAGGGTTTTGCCGTGCTCGCTTGACACCAGTTTGGCGAGTTCGTCCATGTTGCGCATCAGCAAATCGCGGAACGCGAACATCACGCGCCCGCGCCGCGCCGGCGGCTGCGCCGACCATTCGGGGAAGGCTTCGGCGGCGGTGGCGATTGCCGACGCGGTTTCGTCCGCGCTCGCGAGCGGCACCTGTTTGGTGACCGCGCCGACCGCCGGGTCGTAGACATCGCCGAAACGGCCGCTCGCGCCGGGCACGCGGCGGCCGCCGATGTAATGGGAAAGTTTTTCAACGGATGAGGCTGCGGCTTCTCGGTTCATGGCGTGACTCCGGGTTGTGAAATGGTTTCTGGGGCGGACAATTGCCGCGCAAAAAGCGCGGCGTCCACGCGGCACCAGCGGCGAAAGCCGCCGAGGCCGCGATTTTGCCATTCGCGGTATGCGAGCAAGTATGCCTCATGGCGCGCGCTTTCAATCAGGCCGGCGGCGAGGCGATATTGCGCGACCAGCGCGTCGCGCGCCGCGCGAAAACCGGCGGCGACCGCGTCGTCGGCGACACTGCAATACCGCGTTACTTCCAGGCGGTAGACCAGATAGACCAGCGCGTTCCAGCCGGGGACGCCGCCGTCGGCGTGCAGCGGCGGCGCGGCCGCTCCTCCGAATACGGGCAACAGCAGCGCGAAAAATCGCGGCGACATTTTTTGACGGGCGCGCATGGACATTAATTCAACATCAAATGCTCTTCGCGGCCGCGCACAGGTTGCGCAGTTTTTCCCGCGCCAAGTCGCGCCCGAGCAGGCCAAGGCCGCAATCGGGCGCGGCCACCAATCGCTCGGCGTCAATGTGCGCGAGCGCGTCCGACAACCGCGCGCGAATTTCCTCGGCCGATTCCACGCGGCTTTTGGCGATGGCGACCACGCCGAGAATGACCGTGGTGGTGGCGAAACGCTCCAGCAATTCCAGGCCATTGTTGCGGTGCGCGTCTTCAATGGAAAGCCACTGCACGCCGGATTCCTCCATCGCGTCGGCGAGTTGCAGATACGCGGACTGGTCGGCCTTCGGGTAGTCGTCGCGGTCCAGGCGGTCGGGGTAGCCGCAGCACATGTGCGCGGTGCGCGTGACTTCGGGCGGGCAGTTGTGAAAGGCGCGCTCCAGATTTTCAATGCCGTAGGCGAGCGCGTCTTCGGGAAACCGCGCGAAAACCGGCTCGTCAATTTGAATGTGGCGGCAGCCGGCCTCGGCGAGCGCGAGCACCTCGGTGTTGAGCGCGTCGGCGAGATCCGCGCCGAGTTTTTTCGGGTTGTCGTAATGGGCGTCGCAGTTGGTGTCGGAGATGGTCATCGGCCCCGGCATGGTCATCTTCACCGGCCGTTTGCTGCCGTTTTGCGCGCGCCGCCAGTCACCGGCGAGGAACGGCGCCTTGGCGCTGACTTCGCCGCGAATGGTCGGCAGGTCGGCGGCGTAGGTTCCGCCGCGCAACTCGCGCCGGGTCAGGTTTTCAAAGTCAAATCCGTTGAGGTGGCGGCAGTGGTAGTGAATGTAATTTTCGCGCGGCACTTCGCCGTCGGTCGGAATGTCAATGCCGGCCTCCACCTGGTCGGCGACCGCCTGCGCCACACCGCGCGCGAGAATGTCCTCGGCCTCGTCGCCGAGCTGCTCCATCGCGCCGGCCCAGCGTTTGGTCGGATCGGAAACATCGGGGCCGGCCGGAATGTTGAACCAGTCCGGCAGGTTGACGAAATCCGGCTTCGGATACGCGCCGATGCAGGTGGTGAGGAGGGGCATCTTTTTTGGGAGCGATTTTGAGGACGGGTTTCCGCGGGCGGGCGTCAACGCACGCGCATACCGGCGGTCGCGCCCTCATCCGGGCTCAGCAGGAAAATCTCCTCGCCGCCGGGACCCGCGGCCAGCACCATTCCCTCGGAAACGCCGAATTTCATTTTTCGCGCGGCCAAATTGGCGACCACCACGACATGCCGGCCCGGCAGGGTTTTCGGGTCATAAGCGGATTTTATGCCGGCGAAAACCGTCCGCTTTTCGCCGCCGAGGTCCAAGTCCAGGCGCAGCAATTTGTCCGCGCCTTCCACATAGTCGGCCGCGGTGATTTTTGCGACGCGCAAATCCACCTTGTCAAAGTCGGCGATTTGAATAGTCGCGGACGCGTCCGCGGGCGCGGAAGTGTCCGCGGAAGTTTCCCCGCTTTCGTCGTGCCCCGATTTGCTCTCTTCTATCATCGCGTGAATCTGCCGGTCTTCCACCCGCGTCAAAAGCGGCGTGTATTCATTAATAGCATGCCCGAGAAGCGGCGCGCGCGCATCCTCCCACTTTTGCGGCGGCAAATTGAGAAACGCCTCGGCGCGCTCGGCGGTCGCCGGCAAAACCGGCTTGAGATAAATCACAAGTTGCCGAAACAGGTTTACGCCCTGCGTGCACACCGCATGCGCATGCGATTTTTTATCGGCGGATTTCACCAGTTCCCACGGACGCTCGGCGGCGATGTATTCGTTGGCGCGGTCGGCGAGCGCCATGATCGCGCGCACCGCTTTTGCATAGCGGCGGTTTTCGTAGTCGCGCGCGAGTTCACCGCCGGCATCGGCGAATTGCGCGAACAATTCCGGCGCGGGCAATTCGCCGCGCAATTTTCCGCCGAATTGTTTTTCAATGAAACTCGCGCAGCGGCTGGCGAGGTTGACCAGTTTGCCGACCAGGTCGGAATTGACGCGCGCTTTGAAGTCGTCAAAACTCAGGTCCAGGTCGTCAATCCCGTCGTCCAGTTTGCCGGCGAAATAGTAGCGCAGGAATTCCGGATTGAGATGGCGGAAATAGGTTTCGGCGGTGATGAAGGTGCCGTGCCGCTTGGACATTTTGCGCCCGCCGACGCTGAGAAAGCCGTGGCACCAAACCGCGCTCGGCGGGCGAAACCCGCCGCCATGCAGTTGCGCCGGCCAAAATAGCGTGTGAAAACGCGCGATGTCCTTGCCGATGAAATGCACCATCTCGCAGTCCGAATCGGGGCGCAGGTATTCGTCAAAGTCCACGCCTTCGCGCTCGCAGTAGTTTTTGAAACTGGCGAGGTAGCCGACCGGCGCGTCCATCCACACATAAAAATATTTGCCCGGCTCGCCGGGAATTTCAAAGCCCCAATACGGCTCGTTGCGCGAGATGTCCCATTCAAAAAGTTCCTCGGAAAACAACTCCTTCTGTTTGTTGGCGACTTCGCGCTGGGTGCGCCCCTCGGCCAGCCAGTTGGCGAGAAACTCGCGGAAGTCGGCGAGTTTAAAAAACAACTGCTCGGATTCGCGCTGCTCCGGGCGCGCCCCCGACAGCACCGAGACCGGGTCAATCAAATCCGCCGGCGAATAAGTCACGCCGCAGACTTCGCAGTTGTCGCCGTATTGCTCGGGCGAGTTGCAGGCCGGGCAGGTTCCGCGCACAAAACGGTCGGGCAAAAACATCCGCTTTTGCGGATCAAACAACTGCGTGATGGTGCGCCGCGCGATGTGCCCGCGGTCGCGCAGGCGCGCGTAAATCAACTCGGAAAAATGCCGGTTCTCCGGGGAATGCGTGCTGTAATAGTTGTCAAACGCGATCAGAAAATTTTGAAAATCGCGGCGGTGTTCGGCGCCGACGCGCGCAATCAATTCCTCGGCGGAAACGCCGTCGGCCTCGGCTTTCAGCATGATCGGCGTGCCGTGCGCGTCGTCGGCGCAGACATAATGGCAGATGTTGCCGCACAGCCGCTGAAAGCGCGCCCAGATGTCGGTCTGGATGTATTCCACCAAATGGCCGATATGAATCGGTCCGTTGGCGTAAGGCAGGGCGCTGGTCACCAAGATTTTTCTTGGCGGAGTTTTTCGCGGGGCGGTCATTTTTGCGGCGCGCGGGGGAGCCGCGCCGTGTTATTATAGCCGCATCGCCGTCTTTTATGCCCCGCCGCCCCCGCCCCGTCATGACCGCCCTCACCCGCGACGCCATAGAGCAAAAACTCAAAGGCGTCATTGACCCCCACACCGGCAAGGATTTGCTGGCCTCGCGCGCGGTCAAGGACATTCACACCGGCGACGGCGGCGCGCGCATTGAAATCGTGCTCGGCTATCCGGCGAAAAGTTGGGAGGCCGAACTCGCCGCGATGGTGCGCGACGCGGTCGGCGAGGCGGAAGTCTCGGTCAAATCCGACACCGCCTCGCACGAAGTGCAGGAAGGCATCAAACCGCTGCCGGGCGTGAAAAACATTCTCGCGGTCGCCTCGGGCAAGGGCGGCGTCGGCAAATCCACGCTGTCGGTCAACCTCGCGCTGGCGCTTTCGGCCGAGGGCGCGCGCGCCGGCATTTTGGACGCCGACATTTACGGGCCGAGCCAGCCGCGCATGCTCGGCATCAGCGGCAAGCCGGAATCAAAGGACGGCAAGTCGCTCGAGCCGATGAACTCCTATCATGTGCAGGCGATGTCCATCGGATTTTTGGTGGACGAGGAATCGCCGATGATTTGGCGCGGGCCGATGGTGACGCAGGCGCTTGAACAGTTGCTGAAGGACACGAAGTGGGACGACCTGGATTATTTGGTGGTGGACATGCCGCCGGGAACCGGCGACACGCAACTCACGCTCGCGCAAAAAGTTCCGGTGTCGGGCGCGGTCATCGTGACCACGCCGCAGGACATCGCGCTGTTGGACGCGCGCAAGGCCTACAAAATGTTTGAGAAGGTGGAAATTCCGGTGCTCGGCGTGGTGGAAAACATGAGCGCCTATGTCTGCCCGTCCTGCGGCCACGAAGACGCGGTGTTCGGCACGGGCGGCGGCGCGGCCATGGCAAAACAATACGGCGCCGAATTTCTCGGCGGCGTTCCGCTGGAGCGCGCGATTCGCGAGAACGCCGACGGCGGCCGCCCGAGCGTGGTCGCCGACCCGGACGGCGCGGTCGCGCGCGCCTACAAATCCATCGCGCGCCGCACCGCCGCGCTTTTGGCGCTGCGCAAAAAAGATTTCAGCGCGAAGTTTCCGAGCATCGTGGTCAAGCAGAATTAATCAACGGAAACGGCGGCCGCCGTTTGACGCGCATGCACGAAATTTTCGCGGTACTTATTTCCATACTGGCGCTTTGCCTGAGCATTTACAGCGTATGGCAGCCGCACCGCACGAAACGCAAAAAACTGGTCAACGCGGCGTATTACCATGTGAAACTCGCGGTCGAGCGCCTGCAGGACATGGACCAACAAATTGAAACCGCGCGTGAAAAAATTCGCGCCGACAAATCCTACAAGATGCATATCGCGCGCTCAAATACCGACGATCTCACTTATGACCATGTCATTGAATTAATGGAATGGCTCAATCCGGATCAGGAGAAAATCATCTCCGACTATTTTCATGCACAATCCGCGATGCATGGCGTGGCCGAAAGTTTTGATTTGGCCGCAGCCGGCGCATTTTCCACGGACCAGCAATTGCGCCTGCTGGATATTTTCGCGGCTGTCTGCGGGCAAACCCGCGAATACGCGCGCGCCGCCGAAAAATTTCTGGAGCGGATGAAGTCATGACTTTCGCCAAAATAAAAGCCCTTGCGCCGGGATTCGACGGCAAGGGCTTTTGTGTCGTGACCGGGCGGCTCAAACGATCGGCAAACTGCCGGGCCCGAAATTGGCGATGCGCATCGTGAATTCCTCAATGATTGAAATCATGGTTGCATGATATTAAGCGCCGGCGCGCCCAATGTCAACCCCCATTTTCACCTTTCCCGCCGCCCGCGCCGCCCTGCTATAATCCGCGCGAAATCCTTTCTCCCACCCGCATGTCCATAAAATCCGACAAATGGATCCGCCGCATGGCGGAAACCCAGGGCATGATCGACCCGTTTGAGCCGGGACAGGTGCGCAAAAACGGCGGCGAAAAAGTCATTTCGTGGGGCACCTCCAGTTACGGCTACGACATCCGCTGCTCAAAGGAATTCAAGATCTTCACCAACATCAACTCGGCGGTGATTGATCCGAAAAAATTTGACGCGGGGAGTTTCGTCGACTTCACCGGCGATGTCTGCATCATTCCGCCCAACTCGTTCGCGCTGGCGCGCACCGTGGAATATTTCCGCATTCCGCGCAACGTGCTGACCATCTGCCTCGGCAAGAGCACCTACGCGCGCTGCGGCATCATCGTCAATGTCACTCCGTTTGAGCCGGAATGGGAGGGGCACGCCACTTTGGAATTTTCCAACACCACTTCGCTGCCGGCGAAAATTTACGCCGACGAAGGCATCGCGCAGGTGGTGTTTTTTGAATCCGACGAGGAATGCGAAACCTCCTACAAAGGGCGCGGCGGAAAATACCAGGGGCAAATCGGCGTAACGCTGCCGAAAATCTGACGCGCCCGCCGCTTGCATTCCGTCCGCCGCCGCCGTATCCTTAACCTTTCCCAACCAACCGCCACACAACTTCCGGAGACTGTCATGAAAATCTTCCAATCCCTCCCCGCTGTCCTGGTCATCGGCTTCGTCCTCGCCGGCGCCGTCATCGCCGCGGCCGGCGCCAACGCCTGGGGGCTGATCGTCTGGCTGCATGTCCTCGCCGGCATCACCTGGATCGGGCTGCTGTATTACTTCAACTTCGTGCAAGTGCAGGCGCTCGCCGAAGCGGCCGGCGATTCCGGCGGGCCCGGCCCGGCCGGCATCTCCAAATATGTCGCGCCGCGCGCGCTGTGGTGGTTTCGCTGGGGCGCGCTGGCGACTTGGCTGACCGGCGCGGCCGCGCTGTCGGTTCCGCAAGTCGGCGGTTTCGGCCTGCATTTCCTCGCCCAAAACGGCGTCACCGTTCTCGGCGTCGGCGCCTGGCTCGGCACCATCATGCTGCTGAATGTGTGGGGGCTGATCTGGCCGAACCAGAAAAAAGTGCTGGGCCTGACCGCGGCCGGCGACGAAGCGAAAGCGCGCGCGAAAACCATCGCGCTGATCGCCTCGCGCACCAACACTTTCCTTTCCATCCCGATGCTGCTCTGCATGGTCGGGCACGGGCATGGCATCTCCTTCTAACTCGGCCCACTTCGTCAACCAGCAGCCGATCCGTCCGCCGTTCCCGGAAGGAGTTGAGACCGCGTTTTTCGCGCTCGGCTGCTTCTGGGGGGCGGAGCGGATTTTCTGGCAACTGCCCGGCGTGCACACCACCGCGGTCGGCTACGCCGGCGGGCATGTCGCCGACGCGACTTATGCGCAGGTCTGCGGCGGCGCCAGCGGCCACGCCGAAACCGTGCTGGTCGCGCACGATCCGCGCGCGATTTCCTATGAGGAATTATTGCGCGTGTTTTGGGAATCGCACGATCCGACGCAGGGAATGCGCCAGGGAAACGATGTCGGCGAGCAATACCGCTCGGCGATTTTCGCCGCGAACGACGCGCACCTCGCGCAGGCGCGCGCCTCGCGCGAGGCCTACCAGGAGCGCCTTCGCGCCGCCGGCTGCGGCGAAATCACCACGCAAATCACCGCGCCGGCGCCCGAGTTTTATTACGCCGAGGAAGAGCACCAGCAATATCTGGCGAAACATCCGGGCGGGTATTGCGGGCTCGGCGGCGCCGGCGTGCGGTTTTAAATTCCCCGCGCGAATTCCCGGGCGCGGTTTGCTATACTTTTCGGCCGCGGTTTTTCCGCTGTGAACCAAAAAGGTATGAAAACTATGAAAAAAACTTCCATGAAAACTCCCCCCCGCCGAAACCGCCTGCCGGCGGTCCTGTTGCTCGCATTCGCGGTCGCGCTTGGCGGCTGCGCCGGCAAAAAACCGCCGCAAAGACAGGGCGTCATCAGCGATCCGCTGGAGCCGATCAACCGCGTATTCTGGGATTTCAACCAGTTCATCGACCGCACTCTGCTGCGCCCCGGCGCGCGCCTGTACCGGTTCATGTTTCCGCCGGTGTGGCAGCGCGGCATCGGCAACGCGTTTGAAAACCTGGAAATGCCCGGCACCATCGTCAACGACGTGCTGCAGTTGAAGTTGATTCACGCGGTGCGCGACACCGGCCGGTTCGCGGTCAACACCACCATCGGCGGGCTCGGCGTCTGGGATGTCGCCTCCAAACTGGGCATGCCGCCGCACAGCGAGGATTTCGGGCAGACCCTGGGGCGCTGGGGCGTGCCGTCGGGCCCCTATCTGGTGCCGCCGTTCCTGCCGCCGACCAACCTGCGCGACTTCGGCGGTTTCGCCGTGGATGTCTCGGCGATTCAGGACGCGACCGAAGACGCCAATCCGGTGGTCGCGCTGGACGCCTGCGACACCGAAAAGGAAAACGAAATCAACGCCAGTCCGCCCTACGCGGACAAACCCGATCTCATCTACTCCTGCGGACTGCGCTGGGAGGACGAGGCGATGCTGCAGTCGGCGACGATCACCGTGGGCCGCGCCGACCGCCTGCGCCTGGACAAAGTGCTGGAATTGCAGGCCGACCAGTATGTGTTCGTGCGCGAGTTCCTGATGCGAAACCGCATTCAGGAAATCCAAAACGGCGGCGGCGGCGATGACGACGATGACGACGACGCTTTGAAAGACGAATTGCTGGACGACTGACGCGTGGCGACCTACGCTGTCGGCGATGTGCAGGGATGCCTCGCGCCGCTGGAGACGATGCTCGCGCGCATTGACTTTTCGCCGCCGCGCGACCGCCTGTGGCTGTGCGGCGATTTGGTGAACCGCGGCAAACATTCGCTGGAGACGCTGCGAATGATCAAGGGGCTCGGCGACGGCGCGGTCGCAATACTCGGCAACCACGACCTGAACCTGCTGGCGATGGCCGCCGGCGCGCGCCGCGAAAAACCCGGCGACACCCTGCGCCCGATTTTGCGCGCGCCCGACCGCGACGAATTGCTTGATTGGCTGCGCCGCCGCCCGCTCGCGCATTTTGACCGCGCCTTAAAAATCATCATGGTGCATGCCGGCGTTTATCCCGGCTGGCGGCGCAAGGATGTCGCGCGCCACGCCGGAGAAATTGAGAACTTGCTGCGCGGCGAAAATTGCCGGCGGTTTTTGAAGCGCATGTACGGCCGCCACCCGGCGCGGTGGAGCGCGTCCATGTGCAAGTGGGAGCGCGCGCGCTTCATCACCAACGCGCTGACGCGCATGCGTTTTTGCACGCGCCGCGCCGGCCTGGACTTCGCGCACAAATGCGCGCCCGGCGGGCAGCCGCGCCGGCTGATTCCGTGGTTTGAACACCCCGAATTAAAATGCAAGGGTTGGCGCATTCTTTTCGGGCACTGGTCGTCGCTCGGTTTCATGCTGCGCGGCAACCTGATAGGCCTGGACAGCGGCTGCGTCTGGGGGCACGCGCTGACCGCGGTTCGCCTGGACGGCGAGGAAGCCGGGCGGGTTTGGCGGGTGGAATGCAAATGAGCGCGCGCGTATAAACTAATTTCATGCCGACGCGCGACCACGACAACGCGGAAACCCATGCGGCCGACCTCGCGCCGCTTTTGCGCTTCCTCAATGAATCGCCGACCCCATTTCACGCGGTCGCGAATATCGCCGCGCGCCTGCGCGACGCCGGCTACACCGAAACGGACGAAGGCGCGGATTTTAAAGCGGCGCCGGGCAAATATTTTTTCATCCGCGACGGCTCGCTGATAGCAGCGCAATTTTCCGGTTCGCCGCAGACGCGCGGGTTTCGGCTGGTCGGCGCGCACACTGACAGCCCCTGCTTAAAACTCAAGCCGAACGCGCTCGCCGCCGGCAACGGCTACGCCAAACTCGCGCCCGAAGTGTATGGCGGCGCGCTGCTCGCGCCGTGGGTTGACCGCGGACTCGGCCTGGCCGGGCGGGTGACGCTGAATGCGGACGGCGCGATGACCGGCCGCCTGATCAACATCGCGCGGCCGGTCGCCTTCATTCCGAGTCTGGCGATTCATTTGGACCGCGGCGTCAATGAAAACCGCAGCATCAACAAACAAAAAGAATTGCCGGCGATTTTGTGCCGCGCCGATGAGGGGCCGGATTTTCCGGACTTCAATGAATTGCTGCGCGAACAACTGTTGCGCGAGCACCCGCGCCTGAAAGTGGAAAAGATTCTCGCGTTTGATTTGTGCCTGTATGACTGTCAGCCGGCCGAAGTGGTCGGGCTGAAGCGCGAGTTCGTCGCCTCGGCGCGGCTGGACAATTTGCTGAGTTGTTACGCCGCGGTGGAGGCGTTGCTCGCGCCCCAAGATGCCGGCGAACAAAACAACAACATCATCGCGCTGAACGACCACGAAGAAGTCGGCAGCGTCTCGGCCGGCGGCGCCGACGGCCCGTTTCTGCAGTCGGTGCTGCGGCGGCTGTGCGGCGGCGGCGACAATCTGGCGCGCGCGCTGCGCCATTCCATGCTGGTTTCGGCCGACAACGCCCACGGCGTGCATCCGAATTACCCGGACAAACACGAGCCGGCGCACCGCCCGCTACTGAACGCGGGCCCGGTCATCAAGATCAACAGCAACCAGCGTTACGCCACCAGCGGCGAAACCGCCGGCTGGTTTCGCCGCATTTGCGAGCGCGCCGGCATTCCCTGCCAGAGCATCGTCACCCGCTCCGACATGGGCTGCGGCTCCACCATAGGCCCGATCACCGCGGCGAAACTGGGCGTGCGCACCGCCGACATCGGCGTGGCGCAACTGGGCATGCATTCCGCCCGCGAACTCGCCGGCGCGCATGACCAGAAAATGTTGGCGGACGCGCTGCGCGAATTTTTCGGCGGGGAGGAGTGGCCGTTCTGACGGCGCCGGATTATTTTTGCGGGAAGTGCGGCTCGTGCGTCGTTTTTGGTTTTGTTGGCGCGGGTTGCGGAGCTGCAGGTTGCGGGGTGGCGGGTTGCGCCGGCGCCGGCTTGGGCGGCTCGGCAACTTGGCGCGCCGGCTCCGTTGCAACTTCTTTGACGGCCGGTTGCGAAGTAATTTTGGAGTAGGCGAAGAAAATAACCGCCGCAACGACAACGCCGCACACCAGACGCAAAAAACAACCGGTGGTTTCCGGCTCGCCGGCGTAATGCGCCGGCAAACCCGTCTGCTCGTAAAACTTTTCGTTGCCGGTATCGCGCCAGGATTTCAGCGCCGCCTCGTATCGCTTGGCATCGTCGCGGCTTTTCATCCGGTACGACCCCCAAACAAACTGCGGATTTTTCCCTGCGGTCGACGGCACCTCGCCCCGCATATGCGCGTTCAACCGCGCCGGTGTATTGCCGGAATGGCCGACATAATATCCCCCGTCCGTTTTCAGCACATACACACGATAGTCACGGTCGGCGCCTGCATCTTGTATCTCCAAATGCGGCAACCGCTCCGGCTCATGCCAGCCGCCGCGCTTGAGTTTCATATGGCATTGATAACATCGGCGGTATTCATCGGCAATATCGCAACCGCACATCTCACAAGTATTCACTTCCCTTCCACCTCCAACACCAACCGCCCGGCCGCGCCCGCGCCCGGCTGCAGGTCCAAATATTGCAGCGGCACGCCGAATGCGACCAGCCAGTCGCGCAGTTCGCGCGCCCATTTTCGGCCGGAGTCGCCGCCGGGATAGAGGATGACGATGCCGGCGCCGGGGTTGCACTCGTCAAAACGGCGCAGCGTCTCGCGCACCGCCGGCAGCGCGAGAATGTTCGGGCCGTTTGCGTATTTGGGCCAGTCGCCGCGCTGCAGCATCAGTACATCGTCCGCGTCGGTTTGCGCGGACGCGGCCGGCGCGAACAAACATGCGGCGCATACCAGCGCGCGCGCGGCGGCGCGCATTCGCGCCAGTATCTGTCCGGTAATTTTTTTCAGCATTCGCACCCGTCCTCGCGCAGCAATCGCCACACATCCCACAGCGGCAGCCCGACCACGCCGCTGTAACTGCCGCGCAGATGCCGGACAAAACTCGCGCCGCCGCCTTGAATGGCGTAGCCGCCGGCTTTGTCAAGCGGTTCGCCGCCGTCGCAATACTCTTCAATTTGGCGCGGCGCGAGTTTGCGAAATACGACTTCGGTTTTGCTCAGGCGGCGCGCGCGGCGGCCGCGCGGCGCGACCAATGCGACCGCGGTGAACACCGTGTGACTTTTTCCTGACAAAGTTTTCAGCATGGCCACGGCCTCGTCGCGCCCGGCCGGTTTGCCGAACACCTCGCCGCCGAGCGCGACCACGGTATCGCCGGCGAGCACGCGGCGCGCGCCGCCGAACTGTTCAAACACATGCTGCGCTTTCGCCAGCGCGAGGCGCGCGCTCAACTCGCCCGGCGGCTCGCCCGGCAGGCGGCGCTCGCAGACGCCGGCGGCGCGCGTTTCAAAGTCAATGCCGAGGCGCGCCAGCAATGCGCGGCGGCGCGGCGAAGCGGAGGCGAGCACCAGCATCAGCGGTGATACGGCATGCCTTCCAGCAGCGAATGGCAGCGGTAGATTTGCTCGGCGACCACCACGCGCACCAGTTGGTGGGCGAAAGTCAGCGCCGACAGCGACCAGATTTCGTCGGCGGCGCGCAGCGTTTGCGGCGGCAGCCCGTCGGCGCCGCCGGCGAGCAGCGCGACCGGCGCGCGGCCGCGCATCCACTCTTCCATGCGGCGCGCGATGGCGGTGGTGGATTGCGCGACTCCGCCGCGGTCCAGCGCGATGACGCGCGCGTTTTTCGGCGTGGCGCGCCGCAGCCGCTCGGCCTCCAGCGCGGCGCGTTTTTCGCGCTGCGAATCCGCGCCGCCGCGCGCCGGCGCGACTTCGGTGAGGGTCAGCGCGCAGCGGCCGCGAATGCGCGCGGCGTAGTCGGCATAACCGCGCCCGACCCAGTCCGGCATTTTGTTGCCGACCGCGACCAGATGAATGTTCAGCATCGGAAAAAGTAAGGGCGCATGGACATTAAAGAAGCGGCGCGCTCACGCGTCTTCGGCGGCGGCCGGCAGCGCGAGGTTTGCATCCCACAAACCCTCCAGGTTGTAGAGTTCGCGCGCCGGCGCGCGCATGATGTGCACGACCACATCCACAAAATCCACCAGCAGCCAGTCGTCGTCGCCCTCCACGCCGAGTTGCGTCCAGCCGGCTTCGCGCATTTTTTCAAGCACGCGCTCGGACAGCGTTTTGATATGGCGTTGCGAGGAGCCGGTGGAGATGATCATGTAATCGGTGATGTCGGTCAGCGCGCGCACATCCAGCAATTGAATCGCCGTGCCCTTGGCATCTTCCAGCGCGGCCAGCGCGACTTCGCACATGCGCGCGGCGACATCGTCCGGGGCCGGCGCGTTCGTTGCGTTTTGGGTCATGCCGCCGGCGCGCGGTGGTAGAGGCGGCGCGCGCAAATATACTCCCACACGCCGCGCGGCACCAAATCGCTCGCGTCTCCGCCGCCGGCAATATGCGCGCGCACCTGCGTGGAGGAAATTTCCACCGGCTCGGCCTCCACCAGCAAAAGTGTGCCGGCGGCGCGCGCCTCGCGCCACCACGCCGGCGGCCGCGGCGCGCGCCAGCCGGCGCGCGCGATGCCGATGATGCACACGCTCTGCCGCAACTCGCGCCAGCGGCGCCACTTTTCAAAACCGAGCAGCGCGTCCATGCCGAGCAGCAGCGCGTAACGCGCGCGCGGATTTTTGCGGCGCAACGCGGCCAGAGTTTCAATCGTGTAGGAGCGCCCGGGCATGCGAAGTTCCACATCGTCCACTTCAAACTTCACGCCGCAATCGGGCGCGTCGCGAAGCGCGATGCGCGCCATCTCCAGCCGGTCGCGCGCCGCCGCATGCGGGCGGGCGCGGTGCGCCGGGCGGGCGGTCGGGATGTATGCGACGCGCGCCAACTTCGCCGCGCGCGCCGCCTGGCGAACCGGCGCGAGGTGGCCGTGGTGAATCGGATCAAAGGCGCCGCCGAACAGGCCGATAACCGGGGCGGCGGCGCGGGCGCCGTGGGGAGGAGCGGGCATCGGCGCAAACTATACCACCGCGCCGCGGCGCGCGTTAGTTTCGCGTCTCAATGATTTGGTATTTCCAGCGCACCGCGCCGGCCGGCCGGGCGTCGGGGAAGACCACATTCTTGGAAATGTCGCGCGACTGCCCGGCCGGGATTTTGGTGTTGATGCGCAGATCGGACTGGCCGATGACCGCGCAATTCGCATCGCCGGATTCGTCTCCCGAATCATGCGGGCAGTCCAGCATGGTGATGCTCAGCACCGACTCTTTCAGCAGAATGGACGCGTGGGTGTTGGCGAGGCGCGCGTTGAACTGGTAGCTGTCGCCGTATGCGCGCGTGATCACCGCGTTTTCAATGCGAATGTCGCCGACCGGGAGTTGCCACCGCGAAAACAGCGCGTCGTCGCGCGTGGTGAAGATCACGGCCGCGGCCGCAACCGCGAGCGCGCCGAGAACGGCGAACGCGGTCCGGGGATACCAACTGGACATGAAAAGCAGGGCGACAACGATGACGCCCAAAAGCAGCCACTGCATAATGCGCGGAAGAATGTGAGAATGCCGAAACGGCGAAAATGGAAACGCCAGCATATCGCGCCGCCGCGCATTTTGCAACCGCAAACCGCGCGGGCCGGCATAATCACGGCATAACCGGAAACCCCGCCGCGCGGTGGCGCAATTTCGCTAGTTTTTCTTTCTTTTTAATGTCCCCTTACTAATGTCTCTTTATTAATGAACCACCCCGCCGAAATCCCGCAGGCCGAGCGCGAGCGCATTCGCGCGCTTGCCGCGCGCGCCCGGGCGGCCGAGCACCCGCAATTGGACGCCGCGGCCGAGCGCGCGCTGCTTGACTCCATCAAACGCAAACTGAAAGAGCAGGACGCGGTGCTGGTCGCGCATTACTATGTGGACGCCGCGCTGCAGGAATTGGCCGACGCCACCGGCGGCTGCGTCGCCGATTCGCTGGAGATGGCGCGCTTCGGCTACAACCACCGCGCCTCCACCGCGGTGGTCGCCGGCGTGCGCTTCATGGGCGAGACCGCGAAAATTTTAAGCCCGCAAAAACGCGTGCTGATGGTGGAGTCGCAGGCCGAATGCTCGCTGGATTTGGCATGCCCGGCCGAAGAGTTCGCCGCGTTTTGCGACGCGCATCCCGAACGAACCGTGGTGGTCTATGCGAACACCAGCGCCGCGGTCAAGGCGCGCGCCGACTGGGTGGTCACTTCCTCCATCGCGTTGCGCGTGATTTCGCACCTGCATGCGCGCGGCGAAAAAATCATCTGGGCGCCGGACAAATATCTCGGCGATTATGTGCAACGCATGAGCGGCGCCGACATGCTGCTGTGGCAGGCCTCCTGCGTGGTGCACGAGGAATTCAAGGCGCATGCATTGCGCGCGCTGATGAAGCAGCGCCCGTCCGCGAAAGTGCTGGTGCATCCCGAGTCGCCGCCGGAAGTCATCGCGCTCGCCGATGTGGTCGGCTCCACCAGCCAGATCATCGCCGCCGCAAGACAATCGGACGCGCGCGAGTTCATCGTCGCCACCGAGTCCGGCATCTTTCACAAAATGAAACAGGCCGCGCCGGGCAAGGTGTTTTTGGAAGCGCCGACCGCCGGCGAAGGCGCGACCTGCGAGAGTTGCGCGATGTGCCCGTGGATGAAGATGAACGACCTGCAACGCCTGGACAACGCGCTCACCCTCGGCCGCCCGGAAATTTCCATAGACGAAAACATCCGCAAACGCGCGGCGCGCTCCATTCGGCGCATGGTGGAGTTCGGCCGGCGCGGGCATTGAGGCGCGGCGCGGCGCGAAAGGATTCGCAGTTTCGGTTTTTTTTATTGCAAAACCAAGTCGGCCGGAATTGCGAAGCCGAGTCCTTCGGTGTTTTGCCCGGTGATTTTGGAAGTCAAAATTCCGATGAGATTTCCGTCGCGGTCGAACAAACCGCCGCCGGAGGAGCCGGGGGAAATGGCGGCGTCGGTTTGAATGAAGCGCGCGTTGCGGGATTTTCGCAGTTGCGAAATCACGCCTTCCGACAGCGACAAATCCAAACCTTTCGGCGCGCCGAGCGCGTAAACTTTTTCGCCGATTTTCAGGGTGTCGTATTTGCGCACGGTGGCGACCACGCCCCACAGGTTTTGGACTTTCAGCAGGCAGAAATCTTTTTTCTTGTCGGCATGCAAAATCTCCGCGGAAAAGTCGGTTTCGGTGTCGGCCCGGCGCGCGGCGGATTTGTGGACGATGATGCGCGCGCGGGAATCCACGACATGGCAGTTGGTGGCGACCACATTCGGGCGGACGATGACGCCGCTGCCCTGGCTGTCGCCGTTATGCAAGATCACGACTGAGCGCCAGGTTTTTTCAAATACGCGCGTGGACGGGGTTTCGCCTTTGGGTTCGGGGGCGAGGGCGAAGTTGCCTTTGGGGGCGAATGTTGGTGCGTCGTCATTCTGCCCCGCTTTGCGACGGTCGATTGCTTCCAGCCGCTGTGCCGCTTCTTTTTGGGCGGAGCGGATTTCGAATTGGGATAAGTGGTTGTGCCAGTTTGTATCGTAGTAGAGTTCAGACGCGCTTTCATTGCCATTTGCATTGGCAATGGAAAGCCAAATATATGCTTCGCGCGCATCTTTGATGACGCCTTTTCCAAGCATATATGCAGAAGCCAAATTAGTTTGCGCTAGTGCATTTCCTTGCTCGGCCGCTTTGAGCCACCAGCGCACCGCCTCGCGCAAATTCTTGGCGACACCTTCGCCATGAAAGTATGCGCTACCCAACTGACGTTGCGCGCGAGCATGCCCTTGTTCGGCTGCTTTGATCCACCAGCGCACCGCCTCGTGCTTATTCGCGACGACACCATAGCCCTGAAAGTATGCGTTGCCCAAATTATATTGCGCCCACGCCTCCCTCTTTCCGGCAGCCGCTTTCCATTCTTCGATTTTCGCGCTGGGAGCACTCTGTGCAACTGCAACAGCGCACGCCACAACCGCCGCAAATGCGGTTGCACAAAAAATACCTTTAAGAAAGTGTGCTTTCATCGTTTTTCAGAAGAGTTTTTGCGTGCCCATTTCATTGGTCATTGCATTCACCAAATCTTCATTTGGTCCGAACGATTTGTATTGTCCACGTGTTGTATGGGCGACAAATCGCAATTTTTTTGCATCTGACTTCTTTTGCATCATTTTCTTTTCAGAAAGTTTTCTTACCACATCCGCCAACGGATGAAAAAATTTTTTGCTTTCTCCATCACAGAGAGTCGCGGGTACGGTGGTAGATGGCAACCATGCTGAGCTACGAAACAATTCACCGATGGACACAGATTTCTTGCGACTTTTGATTACGATGTCGCTAATAGTGACTGGCCTAGTATCGCAGTTCACAACTGACAGCCACAGAGAAACCGTGTTTTCGGTGGGAACACCGTTATGGGATGCAGTTTTTGCAACGCCGCAAGTTCCCCGAATTTTGATTCTTTGCGCATCGCGAGCAAGCCACACGGCCGCAACTGCCGCCGCAAGAGCCCCTAAGCCCGAAACCCATTCCGCAACCGTCCCCCACTGAATCATCACCACACCTCCGAAAGAAAAGAAATTGACCCCCAAATCCTACCACACCCACTCCACCGCATCACCCCCCAACCCGCAACTCCATCCGCGTCGCCCCGCCGAATTTCAGCAGCCAGCGCAGCCAGGCGAAACGCTCGGTGGAAACCGCGACAAATCCCTTGCGC
>JALCBG010000026.1:0-8094 GCA_028066695.1 Gammaproteobacteria bacterium
ATGATCCGCGTCCAATCCGTCTGCAAACATTTCGGCGGCCTGAAAGCCGTGGACAATGCCAGTTTGGAAATTCAAAGCGGCGCGATCACCGGGTTGATCGGGCCGAACGGCGCCGGCAAGACCACGCTGTTCAACATCATCGCCGGCGTGTACGCGCCGGATTCCGGCGCGATTTTTCTGGACGGCGAGGACATCACCGGACTTCCGCCGCACCAACTGTTTTCCAAGGGACTTTTGCGCACCTTTCAAATCGCGCACGAGTTTTCGCGGCTGACGGTGCTGGAGAATTTTATGATGGTGCCGCCCGCGCAGGCCGGCGAAAAACTGCCGAACCCGTGGCTGCGGCGGCCGCTGGTGATGCGCCAGGACGGGGAAATCCGCGCGCGCGCCGAATCGGTGGTGGAATTTTTAAACCTCGGCGCGGTCGCCGGGGAACTCGCCGGCAATCTTTCCGGCGGCCAAAAAAAGCTGCTGGAACTCGGGCGAACCATGATGACCGGCGCAAAAGTCGTGCTGCTGGACGAAGTCGGCGCCGGCGTAAACCGCGTTCTCCTCAAAGACATCGGCGACGCGATTTTTCGAATGAACCGCGAACGCGGCTACACTTTCTGCATGATTGAGCACGACATGGAATTCATCAGCCGCATGTGCGACCCGGTGATCGTCATGACCGAAGGCGCGGTGCTCGCCGAAGGCAGCGCCGCCGAAGTGCGCGCCGATGAGCGGGTCATAGAGGCCTACCTCGGGCGCGGAATCAAAAACAAAACTCCCGCAAAAAGTCCCGCGGAAAATCCCGGAACAAAAAGCGCCGCGAAAAAGTCCGGCGGAAAAACCTCCATGAAAACCTCCGGAACCGGCGCATGAGTTTTCTGGTCGGCGAAAACATGCATGGCGGTTACGGCGGCGCCGACATTTTGCGCGGCTGCAGCATCGGCGTGGCGCGCGGCGAAATCGCGGTCATCGTCGGCCCCAACGGCGCCGGAAAATCCACCGCGATGAAAGCGCTGCTCGGCATGCTGGAATTGCGCGAAGGGCGCGTCTCGCTCGGCGGAGACGACATCACCGCGCTCACCCCGCAGGCGCGCGTGGCGCGCGGCCTCGCCTTCGTGCCGCAGACCGCGAATGTGTTCGTCAACATGACCGTGCGCGAAAACCTGGAGATGGGCGCCTATTTGCGCCGCGACGGAATTGAGGAGACCATGGAACAGGTGTTTGAATTGTTTCCGATCCTGCGCGAAAAGCATGCGCAGCCGGCCGGCGAATTGTCCGGCGGACAGCGCCAGCAAGTCGCGTTCGGGCGCGCGCTGATGACCGGCCCGAGCGTGCTGATGCTGGACGAGCCGACCGCCGGCGTGTCGCCGATCGTCATGGACGAATTGTTCGGCCGCATTTTGGAAGTGCGCGACACCGGGGTCGCGGTGCTGATGGTGGAGCAAAACGCGCGCCAGGCGCTCGGCATCGCCGACCGCGGTTATGTGCTGGTGGTCGGCGAAAACCGACACGCCGGAAGCGGCGCCGAATTGCTCGCCGACCCGAAAGTGCGCAAGTCGTTTCTCGGGGGATAAATGACCGACCTTTTGAACGCGCTGATCTTGCTCGCCAACTTCGTGCTGGTGCCGGCGCTCTCCTACGGTTCGCAACTCGCGTTGGGCGCGCTCGGCATCACGCTGGTCTACGGCGTGCTGCGCTTTTCCAATTTCGCGCACGGCGACACCATGGCGTTCGGCGCGATGGCGACCATGCTCGCGACTTGGTGGCTGCAGTCGGCCGGCGTCGGCATCGCGCCGCTGCCGACCGCGCTGCTCGCCCTGCCTTTCGGCATCGCCGCGACCGCGCTGCTTTGCATCGGCTTTGACCGCGCGGTGTACCGCTACTACCGCCGCCGCTCCAGCCCGCCGGTGGTGTTCGTCATCGCCTCGGTCGGCGTGATGTTCATGGTGAACGGCATCGTCCGTTTTGTCATCGGGCCCGACGACCGCCAATTCGCCGACGGCGCGCGCTTCATCATGCGCGCGCGCGACTTCAAGGAATACACCGGGCTGAGCGAGGGGCTGACCATAAAAGTCTCGCAGGGCATGACCATCGTCATCGCCGCCGCGCTGGTCGCCGCGCTGTTTTGGTTTTTGCAGCGCACCCGCACCGGCAAGGCGATGCGCGCGTTCGCCGACAACGAGGAACTCGCATTGCTGTCGGGGATTGACCCGGGGCGCGTGGTCATGGTGACCTGGACGCTGGTCGCCGCGCTCGCGGCGATCGCCGGCACGCTTTACGGCCTGGACAAAAGTTTCAAACCGTTCACCTATTTTCAACTCCTTCTGCCGATGTTCGCCGCGGCGATAGTCGGCGGCATCGGCCAGCCGGCCGGCGCGATCGCCGGCGGTTTTGTCATCGCTTTTTCCGAAGTGACCGTCACTTACGCGTATAAAAAATTCTTCGCCTACCTGCTGCCGGCCGCGTGGGAGCCACAGGGGCTGATGCAACTTTTATCCACCGACTACAAGTTCGCGGTGTCGTTCATCATTTTGGTGGTGGTGCTGCTGGTGCGCCCGACCGGAATTTTCCGCGGGAGGACGCTGTGAGCCGCGCCGCGCTGGCGTTTTCGCTGATGGCCGCATTGCTCGCGCTGGTCGGCGTGATGCAGTCGTGGTCGCTGGCGCTGGCGATTTTGAATCTGTGCCTGATCTCGGCGGTCATGTCGCTCGGCGTCAACATTCAATGGGGCTACGCCGGGCTGTTCAACGCCGGCGTGATGGGCTTCGCCGCGCTCGGCGGCCTGGCCGCGGTGCTGGTGTCAAGCGCGCCGGTGGCCGGCGCATGGCAGGCCGGCGGCGCGCGCTTGCTGGTTGCCGCCGGAATTTTCGCCGCGACCATCGCCGCCGCGCTCGCGTTGCGCCGGCGCATGCCGGCCGGCGGCGCGCGCTTCGCCGCGGTCGCCGCGGCGCTGTTCATCGGGTGCGTCATTGCGCGGTATTTTTACGCGCCGGCGACCGCGGCGATAGAGGCGCTCAACCCGGCAAAGCACGGCAACCTCGGCGGCCTCGGCCTGCCGGTGCTGTTCGCCTGGGCGGCCGGCGGCGCGTTCGCGGCCGGCGCGGCCTGGCTGGTCGGCAAGGTCGCGCTCGGCTTGCGCTCCGACTACCTCGCCATCGCCACGCTCGGCATCGCCGAAATCATCGTGGCGGTTTTGAAGAACGAAGACTGGCTGGCGCGCGGCGTGAAAAATGTGACCGGGCTGTCGCGCCCGGTTCCGTATGAAGTGAACCTGCAGCAGGCCGACTGGTTTGTGCGCCGCGTGGAATCCTTCAACGCCTCCGAACTGGCCGCATTGCCGTCGGCCGAGCGCGCCGCCGCATTGCAGCAACTGGTCATTGACTATTCCAGTTTGTTCGTCAAACTCTGCTACGCCGGCCTGTTCGCCGCGGTGCTCGCCGCGCTGCTCGCGCTCAGCGCCACCGCGCTCAACTCGCCGTGGGGGCGGATGATGCGCGCCATTCGCGACAACGAAATCTCGGCCGGCGCGATGGGCAAGAACATCACCGCGCGCCACCTGCAGGTGTTCATCCTCGGCTCGGCGGTCATCGGCATCGGCGGCGCGATGCTGACCACGCTGGACGGGCAATTCACGCCCGGCACCTACCACCCGCTGCGCTTCACCTTCCTCATCTGGGTCATGGTCATAGTCGGCGGCTCCGGCAGCAACCTCGGCGCGGTGCTCGGCGGATTCTTGGTGTGGTTTGTATGGGTGGAAGCCGAGCCGGCCGGTTTGTGGCTGATAGACAACCTCACCGCCCCGTTCGGCGAGAACGCGCTGCGCGCGCATTTAATGGACAACGCGCAGCACATGCGGCTGTTCCTGATGGGGCTGGTGCTGCTTTTGGTGATGCGCTTTTCGCCCGGCGGCATCCTGCCGGAGACGGCCGGGGGAGGCCGCGCGAAAAAAGCGGGCGGGAAAGCGGGCGAAAGCCCGGCGGCGGCGGGCACGAAAACAAAAATGCCGCCGCCGGATTCCGCGGCGCGCGCTTAGCGCACGCGCACCGTCTTGAACTCGCCGTCGCCGACTTCCAACTCTTTGTAAGAGCCGAATACTTCGCCGACTTTGTTGAATTCAACATTGGTCGCGCCGACATAGTCCACATCGCCGCCGGCCGCCAGGATTTTCAGCGCGCTGCCGATCTGGCCGACGCCGACCTTGGTGCCGGGGGCGTTGGCGACTTTCATCATCTGCCGGCGAATTGATGCGCGGTCGGTGGTGCGAGCGGCCTGCATCGCCAGCATCAAAATCGCGGCCGCGTCGTAGGACTCGGCGCGGAACGGGCCGTCGCCGTCCACGCCGTTTGCGCGGGCGTAGTCCAGAAACTTCTCGGCGCCGGCCGCGCCGCCGGGCAGCGTGCCGATGGTGCCGTTCAGGTCGTCGCCGATCGCCTCAATCAGCGATTTGCCGATCATGCCGTCCGCCAGAATGAATTGTGAAAACGCGTCGGCGTCCAGCGAGGCCTGAATGATGCCCTTGCCGCCCTGGTCGACATAGCCGAACACCGCGAGGTGCTTCGCGCCCGAGGCCGCGAGCGCGGCGACTTCGGCCGAGTAATCGGCCTTGCCGTCTTCGTGCGCGGCTTTGATCGCGACCTTGCCGCCGCTCTTGGTGAAGGCGTCGGAGAAGGATTCGGACAGGCCCTTGCCGTAGTCGTTGTTGGTGTAGGTGACCGCGACGGTTTTAATTCCGCGGTCGCGCAGCACTTTCGCCAGCACCTGCCCCTGGCGCGAGTCGGACGGCGCGGTGCGGTGGAAGTAGCCGTTGTCGGCGATGGTGGAAAGCGCCGGCGAAGTCGCCGACGGCGAAACCATGACCACGCCGTTCGGCACCGCGACATTGTTGGCGACCGCGGTGGTGACGCCGCTGCAGTCGGCGCCCATGATGGCGGCGACGCGCTCGGCCGTGACCAGCCGCTCTGCGGCCGCGGTGGCAGCGGCGGCGTCGGTGCAGGTGGAGTCGGCGCGAACCGCCTCCACTTTTTTGCCGCCGAGCAGGTTGCCGGAATTGGAGGCCTCGCGCATCGCCAGTTCGGCGCTGTCGGCCATGCCCGGAGTGAGCGTCTCAATCGGCCCGGTGAAGCCGAGCAGGATGCCGACTTTGATGTCTTGCGAATGCGCCGGCGCGGACAGGGCCGCCGCCATCGCGGCGCCGAGCGCGCAGGCGCGGAAGGTTTTGCGGGAAATATTCATGGTTGGGTCTCTGGTGGATAAGTGGATGCGAAGCCGCGCGCGGCGCGGCGGGCGCGGGAGTATAGCGCATGCGCGCGCGAATGCGCTATACTGGCCGGCAAAATTGACCGCGCCGCAATGAAACCCTCCGCACGCAAATCCCCCGCCTGCAAATTTTGGCGTCCGGCCGCATCCGCGCTGCTGCTGGCATTCGGCATGGCGGGCGCGGCGAACGCGGTGGATTTGACCGTCTACACCGCGGTGGAGACCGAGGACCTGAAACGATACGCGGCCGCGCTCAACCGCGACCACCCCGACATCAACATTAAATGGGTGCGCGGAACCACCGGCGTCATCACCTCCCGCCTGCTCGCCGAGAGAAACAGCCGGCGCGCCGATGTCGTCTGGGGCCTGGCCGCGACTTCATTGCTGGCGCTGAAATCCGCGGGCATCACGCTGCCCTACCGCCCGGCCGGGATTGCAAACCTGGACCCGAAATTCTACGACCGCGCCTCGCCGCCGAATTGGGTCGGCATGAACGCGCGCGTCTCGGCGGTTTGTTACAACACCGCGGAGGGAAAAAAACTGGAGTTGCGCGCGCCGCGCTCGTGGAAGGATCTGACCAGGCCGGCGTATGAGGGGCTGATCGCCATGCCGAATCCGGTTTCGTCCGCGGCCGGCTATCTGGATGTTTCCGCGTGGATTCAAATGTTCGGCGAAACCGCCGGCTGGGATTACATGGACGCGCTGCACGAAAACATCGCGCGCTACACCGACTCCGGTTCGCAGCCGTGCACGCTGGTCGCCTCGGGCGAACTTCCCATCGGCATTTCCCACGCGCACCACGCCGCGCGCCTGAAGACGCGCGGCGCGGCCATTGAAGTCATCATCCCGAGCGAGTTCGCCGGCTGGGAGGTGGATGCCGCGGCCATCGTCCGAGGCACCGGCAAATTGGAGGCCGCGAAGCGGCTGCTGGACTGGGCGGTCAGCGGCCGGGCGATGCGCGTCTACAATCAGACGAACGCGATAGTCGCCTCCAAAGGCGCGGCGCGCCCGGTGCGCAACTTTCCGCCGGAGGCGCGCTCCAAGTTGATAGAGAACGACTTTGAATTCGCCGCGAAAAACCGCGCGCGCATTTTGGAGAAATGGAAGTCGCTGTTTGACCCGGAGCCCAAAGAGGAATGAGCATGCCCGCGCGCGCGCATGAAACGCGCGCACTTGCGCCGCGCTGACGCCCGGCATGTTTTTTCAAAATCCTCCGGCATTCGCCCCGGCATTTGCATTGGGAATCGCCGGCGGCGTCTGCCTGCTGTTGTGGGGAAGTTACATGGTGCGGCGCGGCGTGGAACGCGCCTATGCCAGCCGCCTCGGCGCGCTGGTTTCCGGCGCGACCGGCTCGCGCGCGCGCGCGTTTTTCAGCGGCGTCCTTTCGGCGGCGCTGCTGCAAAGCGCGACCGCCGCGATTTTGCTGACCTCGTCCATGGTCGCCGCCGGCCTGCTGCCGCTCGCGGCCGCGCTCGCGGTCATTCTCGGCGCCGATGTCGGCTCGGCGATCGCGGTGCGCGTGCTCTATCTGGACCTGTCGTTTTTGCCGCCGCTTTTGTTTTGCGCCGGACTCGGCCTGTCGCGCCTGAGCGGCACCTGGCGGCAGCGGCAACTCGGGCGGATTTTGTTCGGGCTCGGATTAATTTTGCTCGCGATTCAAATGCTGCGGCATTCGGTCGCCGCGTCGGCGCCGCCCGACGAACTCCTCGCCGCGCTCGGCGCGCTGCCGTGGATCGCGCTGCTGGTCGCCGCGCTTTGCACCTGGGCCGCGCATTCCAGCGTCGCGGTGGTGCTGATCATCGCCGCGCTCGCCGACGCCGGACTGGTGGACGCGCGGCTGTTCGTGTTTTTGGTGGTCGGCGCGAACATCGGCGCCGGACTGATTGCGCTGTCGCTGGTCGGCCGCCGCCACCGCGACAGTTACGCCGCGGTGCTCGCCAACTTTTTAATGCGCGCCGCGCTCGGCGCGGCCGCGCTGGCCGCCGCGGACTTTCTCGGGGGGAATTTGCATTTGCTCGGCGATGCGCCCGGCGCGCGTTTGATCAACGCGCACCTCGCGTTTAACCTGGCGCTCGCGCTTTTGTTCGTTCCGTTCGGCGCGCAACTGGCGCGCGCCGCGCGGCGGCTGAGCGCGCCGCGCGGCCCGGCCGAGCCGCTGCGCGACATCGCGCCCGGCGCGGGCCTGGACCCGGCGCTGATAGACAAGCCGAAGCAGGCGCTGTCCTGCGCGCGGCGCGAGGCGTTTCGGCTGGCCGACAACACCGAGGCGCTTTACGGCGGCGCGCTCGGCATGTTTGAGGCCGGCGACCGCGCCGACATTGACCGCTTTGTCGCGCGCGACTCCGAGATCAACGCGCGCAACAAGGCGATTCAGCGATACCTCGCGGAAGTGCGCCGCCACGCCGGCGACGCCGAGGTGGAGGCCGCGCTGGATCAAATCCTGCGCTTCGCCGCGACCATGGAAAACATCGGCGACTTGGTCGCGCACAACATGGCGCGCCTCGCGCGCAAGCGGCTGGAGCGCGGCGCGCGCTTTTCCGGCGCGGGCGAGGAGGAGTTGCGCGCGCTGCACGCCGAAGTGCTGAAAGTCATCCAACTGGACATCACCGACTTCGCCGCCGGCGGCCAGGCCAGCGGCAAGGCCGCGCGGCGGCAAATCAAAGCCGCGCTGGAACTCGGGCGCGAAAGCATCGCCCGCCACCGCCGCCGCCTGAGCGAGCGCAAAACCAGCAGCATTGACAGCAGTTCCATTCACCAGGACATGGTGCGCGACCTGATGCATGTGGTGCGCTACATTGAAAACCGCGCGGTGAGTTAAGGGGCGCGTCAGGCCGGCGCTTTCGCTTT
>JALCBG010000026.1:8194-28879 GCA_028066695.1 Gammaproteobacteria bacterium
TGCGCCGCGCGCACGCGCCCGTCGCGGTTGATTTTCATTTGCCGCCGGTGCGCGTGCAGCACCGGCTCGGTGTAGCCGTTGGCGGTCTCGCGGCCGCGAAACACCAATTCCAATGCGGCCGAAAACGCCAGTCCGTCAAAGTCCGGCGCCATGTTGCGGTAGTTCGGGTCGCCGGCGTTTGGGCGGTCCCCCCCCACCGCCATTTTTTGGAATGCAGAAATCACCTGCTCGCGCCCGACCACGCCGTGGTGCAGCCAGTTGGCGATGTGCTGGCTGGAGATGCGCAGCGTCGCGCGGTCCTCCATCAGCGGGGTGTCGGCGATGTCCGGCACTTTGGAGCAGCCGATGCCCTGGTCGATCCAGCGCACCACATAACCGAGAATGCTCTGCGCGTTGTTTTCCAACTCGCGCGCGAGTTGCGCGTCGCTGACCGCGCTTTGCATCAGCGGAATGGTCAGGATGTCGTCCAGCGCGCCGGCATTTTCACCGGCATGTTCGCCGCCGCGCGCGGCCAGCGCGCGCTGGCGCGAGGCGACATTAACATGGTGGTAGTGCAGCGCATGCAGCGCCGCCGCGGACGGCGACGGCACCCAGGCGGTGTTCGCGCCGGCGCGCGGATGCGCGAATTTTTGCTCCATCATTTGCGCCATGTTGTCCGGCGCGGCCCACATGCCCTTGCCGATTTGCGCGCGCCCCGGCAGCCCGGCCGCAAGCCCGGCGTCCACATTCCAGTCCTCGTAGGCGAGCAGCCACGGCGTTTTTTTCATGCCGTCTTTCGGCAGAACCGCGCCGGCCTCCATGCAGGCGTGAATTTCGTCCCCGGTGCGGTCGAGGAAGCCGGTGTTGATGAACGCCACGCGCTCGGCCGCGGCGCGAATGCACGCCTTTAAATTCACCGTGGTGCGCCGCTCCTCGTCCATGACGCCGATCTTGATGGTGTTCGGCGCAAGCCCGAGCGCCTCTTCCACGCGCGCGAACAATTCCACCGCGGCCTCCACTTCCTCGGGCCCGTGCATTTTCGGCTTGACGATGTAGATGCTGCCGGTCTCGCTGTTGCGGAAGCGGCCGTTGCCGAGCAGGTCGTGCTTGGCCGCGAGCGAGGTGACCATCGCGTCCAAAAAAGTCTCCGGAATTTCCGCGCCGTCCAGCGTCGCAGCGTCGGTGTACATGTGCGCGCCGACATTGCGCACGAACATCAAACTGCGCCCGCGCAGCCGCAGCGGCGCGCCGTCGGCGCCGGTGAATTCCGGGTCGGGCTGCAGTTCGCGCTCTATGGTTTCCGCGCCTTTTTTTACCGAGGCTTTCAAGTCTCCCTTCATCAGCCCGTTCCAGTTGCGGTAGACGCGCACTTTGTCGGCCGCGTCCACCGCCGCGACCGAGTCCTCGCAGTCCATGATCGCGGTGATCGCCGCTTCCACGCGCACATCGTAAACGCCGGCGAGGTCGCCGCGCCCGATGAAGTAGCCCTTGCCGATGCAAATTTCCATGTGCAAATTGTTGTGCCGCAGCAGAATGGAAGACGGCTCGTCCGGCGCGCCGCGGTATCCGGCGAAACATTCGCGCCAGCCGAGTTCGGTCTCGCTGCCGTCCCCCATGACCACGATGAGTTTTCCCGCGCGGACCTTGTAGCGCACCGCGTAGGAATGGCTGCCGGCCGCAAGCGGCGCCGCGTCATCCAGAAAGTCGCGCGCGTATTGAATGACTTTCGCGCCGCGCACCGGGTTGTATTTGTTGGTGCGCTTGCAGCCTTCCACTTCGGCGATAACGTCGCTGCCGTAGAGCGCGTCATACAAACTCTGCCACCGCGCGTTCGCCGCGTTCAGCGCGTAGCGCGCGTTGTCCACCGGCACCACCAGTTGCGGCCCGGCGATGCGCGCGATTTCGTCATCCACATTTTCGGTGCGCGCCTGAAAGTCTTCGCCCGGCGGCAGCAGGTAGCCGATTTCGCGCAGGAATTTTTTGTAGGCGCCGATGTCCGGCATGCCCGGGCGGGCGCGGTGCCAGTCGTCAATTTTGCGCTGCAGTTCGGCGCGCTTTTCCAAAAGCGCGCGGTTTTTCGGCCCCAACTCCGCGGTGATTTTCGCCAGCGCCCGCCAAAACGCATCCGGCTCCACCCCGGTTCCCGGGGCGATTTCGCCGCCGACCAGGGCGTGCAGGGCCGGGTCTATGCTGAGTCCGTGTTTTTCAATTCGTTCGGGCATGGGGGCGGGGATTTTACGATATTGGGAGAGGCCTTGACATGGGCAAATCGTTTGTCTACAATCGCGCCATCCGGTGTCAAAATTGACTTATTTACAGCACTCAGCGAGAAATCCGAAAAATCCATGTATAAACCCACGGTGCCCGTCAAAATGCAGTCAATCACCCAGCGAAACTGCACGGAATTCGAGCGAATCAGGGACTACTACGATTCGCTCAATCGGGATTTCTCGCACTTTGCGTGCAGCAACGATGTCTGCACTCCGATGGAATGCGTCAAAGAGATGGTGGATTCCGTGCCGAGCGCGTTTTGGCGAAAAAAGAACATCAAAGTTTTTGACAGTTGCTGCGGAAACGGCAACTTCCATGCGTATATCGCCACGAAGACCAGCCTGTCAAACCTGTATTTCAATGAAATCAATGCGAAGAGGGTGCGCCACCTGAAAAAATACTTTGGCGAGCGCATCAATCTGACCACCAAGGATTTTTTCGCCTATGACGACCATGAGCAATTTGACATGGTCGTGTCCAATCCGCCCTACGCAAAATTCACCAACGGAAAACGGGCCGCCAAAAATCACAATTTGGCGCGGGATTTCATTCGGAAAGCTCTTAACATCACCAAGCAAGGGGGGTATGTGCTGTTTATCGTCCCCAACAACTGGATGAGTTTTTCAGACAGAAATTCTCTGCCCTACCTGATGAGCAAATACCAGTTCCGCCATCTGAATATACATGGCGCGAAAAAATGGTTTCCGGAAATCGGCTCTTCCTTCACTTGGTTTTTGCTGGAAAAAACCGAGAATCGGGAGCCTTTCACCGTGGAAAACAACTATGTATTCCGCAACACCCAAAAGGTGACGCTGGCCAAAAACGCCAGGTTCATCCCGTTGTATCTCGATGATACCGCCCAGCGCATCATCAAAAAAGTCGTGTACAACAATTTGTCGAAATATGCGGTGCAGACTTCGTCAAATTTGCACAAATACACGAAAAAGCACTTGCTGCACGACCGGCAGACCGGAGAGCACCGTTTTAAGGTGCGCCACACTCCGACCCAGACCATTTGGAGCAAAGTTCCGCACAAATATCAAAGCGGATACAAGGTGTTTTTGTCTCTGACCAATCAGTTTGGCACTTTTATCGACGACTGCGGCATGACGCAAAGCATCGCATTTATCCGCTGCAAAAACAAAGCGGAGGCAAACCGCATCCAAGAGGAACTCGACCATCCGGTCTATAAGTGCATCAACAATCTGACCCGGTACGGGAACTTCAACAACATCCGCGTTCTGCAAAACCTTGCAGTGATCGGCTCATTTTCACTGTCAAAGAGCGAGGAGCGTTTCGTTGAAAAATTCAACGCGCAATACTATGGCGACTAAAAAGAAAAACCGAAATGAGATGATCATTAAGAGTTTTTCCGAACTCGCAGATGAGGCGACCTATGAGGACTTCATTTTCAAGGGCTGCTTTGAATGGCTGTGTGAACTCAAGCCCGACCGAAAAAAAGAAAAGCTGTTCATTCGCCGGAGCAATCAGGAAAAAATTGGTGTGGATGGCCTTGTATATGCCATGGTGATCAAGGGTAAAATTTTCAAGATTGGTCAGACCACAATGAAGTTCCGGGGTCGCCTGTCTTCGTACAACTGCGGCAGGCGCAAATTCCGCGAGCGTGGTACGCCGTCGACGACCAACTTTTTTGTCCTGCAGTCGCTCCTGGCGATCAATTTGCCCGTGCAAATATATGCATATTTTGCGAAAAAGCAGGGGTATGAAATCTTTGAGGGAACAAAGTTTGCGGAGTCAGGCGTCGCTTCCTTCCCCACGCCGAAAATCATCGAGAAAAAAGTCAACATAGAGTTCATAGAACACTATGGGAAAAGTCCAATCGGCAATACGCAGAAATGACGGCATCGCAGAGTGTCCTGTGGATTTGCTAAATACAAAAAGGGGGCTTTCGCCCCCCTCTGTTTGTTTGCCACATGTGCGGGGTTGTCAGTAGTCGAACTTGTAGACAGCCCAATCCGCATTTTCGGGACCGTCACCGCCCGGATGTGCTTCGCAGCCATGTTGTGCCGCCAAACGAGTTTCGGCGGCTTGCGCTGCTGTTTTGGTTTTGTGTCGCTCGAGGATTTGCCAGTTGCGCAGGGTCGGGTGTTTTTCCTCCCAGTAGCGTTTCCTCTCGCCAGGATTGGTGGTGATTCCAATTCTGCATGCCATAATTTTAACCTCACTAATTACAAAAGTTGATCGGATACTTAGTATACACTGCTTCTGCCACCTAATTTCTTTGAATCTAAATATTTTATGCGCCTGGACACGCCCCTCTGCGATTTCGGCTGGAAAGCGCCGGACTTTACGCTGCCCGATTTGGACGGCGCGCCGGTCTCGGTCGCGCGGAGTTTCGGCGCGGGCGGGTTGCTGGTCGCGTTTATCTGCAACCACTGCCCGTATGTCAAGGCGGTCATCGCCCGGCTGGTCGCCGACGCGAAAGCGCTCGCCGAAGTTGGCGTGCCGGCGGTGGCGGTGATGCCGAACGACTTTCACGCCTACCCGGATGACCGCCCGGAAATGATGCGCGCCTTCGCCGCCGAGCACGGCTTTTCGTTTCCGTATCTTCTGGATGAGACGCAGGAAATGGCGCGCGCTTACGGCGCGGTGTGCACGCCGGATTTTTTCGGCTTCAACGCGGCCGGCGAACTGCAGTACCGCGGCCGGCTGGATGACATCGGCATGAAAGACGGCGCGAATGAAAGCAGCGCGCGCAACGCGGAATTACTGGACGCGATGCGCGCGGTCGCGGCCGGCGAAAAAGGGCCGGCCGAGCAGTCGGCCAGCATGGGATGCTCAATTAAGTGGAAGAAGTAATTTCGCCGGCCGATTCGGGAATCCACACTTCCTCTTTTATTTCCACCTCCTCCAGGTTTTCGTCATCGCCGCCGCGGTCGATGACGATGAAATCGCGCTGTTTGCCGAGCACAATTTGGAAGTGATGCCAGGTATTTTTGTAAAGGTTCACGCCCTGGCGGCCGTTGCTGATGAACAGCGACATGTCGGCCGCGCGCGGCGGCGCGTCTCCGGCGGCGACCAGCACCAAAAACGGCAGGTCGTCGGCCGGCAAAAATGCCTGGCTGCCTTTCGGGTGGCGCTCCATTACGCGCACGCGGTGCGGCAGCGGCAGCGGCGCGCTGCGAAACACGCTGACGATCGGCCGCCCGCCGGCCTCGGCGAAGTCCAGCGTGCACAGGTCGTGGTAGCGGGTGGTCAGTCCCTGGTTGATCGGGAAGTTTTTCGCGCCGTCCAATTCAATGACTTCGCCGAACGCGGCGAAATCTTTTTTGTTGAGCGCGCGCGGCTGCAGTTCAGTCATCGCTGACTTCGCCGAATAACCGCAAGCGGCTGACGCCGCCGTCCGGATAAATGTTCAGCCGCACATGGCTGACCGCGTTGTGCGCGGCGATTTCATCGCGAAAGCGGTGCTCCTTGTCGGCCTGCAGTTTGACGCGCGGCAATAACTCCTGCCACTTCCCGCTCATCGCCGGCAATTTCTCCAGCGGCGCGTTTTGCAGAAGCGCGCCCTGCAAACTGCAGCCGTCGGGAAAATTCCCCTTGAAATGCGCGGTGTCAATTTCAATTTCGCGAATGACGCCGGGATGCGCGAGCGCGACCACCACCCAGTCGTTGCCGGGCTCGCGCCGCCGCCGCGTCTCCCAGCCGTCCCCCATGTTGACGCCGCGCCCCGGCGCGAGAAGGTTGCGGATGGAACCGAAGTGCTCGTCGTTGCAGCAAAGCGCGACCGCGCCGTTCAGCGCGGCCGCCAAATTGACGGGCTCGTCTTTGAACTTTTTCCAGTCAATTTTCGGCGCGCCATACACGCGCAATCGCGCCACGCCGCCGTCCGGAAAAATGTTGAGGCGGACATGCGTCCAGGCGCGCGCGTCTTTTATTTCAAAGCGGCGCAAACTGTCGCCCTGCAAATCGGCGCGCGCGACCAGTTCGGTCCACTCCATGTTTTCGGGCGGGCATTCGCCGTCAAAACTGCATGCGTCCAGCGAGGCCGCCGGCGGATAGTTGCCGGTGAAGTGGGTGGTGTCGATTTCCACGCCGTGCAAAACGCCGGGCGTGGCCAGCCGCACCACGCACCAGTCGTTGCCCGGCTCGCGCTTGCGCCGCGATTCCCAGCCGTCCATCCACTTGCCGTGCTCGTCGTATTTGCCGTCAATAAAAACCGGCGCGGTTTCCTCCAGCATGCGGCGCATCGGCGCGAAAAAATCGTCGCTGCATTGCGCCGCGGCCGCGCCGAGTTTGCCCGAGGCGAGGTTGACCCATTGGCGCGAGAAGTCGTTCATGGTTTCAGTGCTCAGGATTTTTCCGCCGGAAAATTTTTCCGCCAGTGCTCGGCGATGTCAATGCGCCGCGCCAGCCACACTTGCGGGTGCGCGCGCACATCATCCAAAAAACGCGCGAGCGCGGCGGCGCGGCCCGGGCGGCCGGCCAGGCGGCAATGCAGGCCGACCGACATCATCTTCGCATGCGTTTCGCCCTCGGCGAGCAGCGCGTCCAGCGCGTCTTTTAAATACCGGTAAAACTGCTCGCCCGAATTAAACCCCTGCGCGGTGGCGAAGCGCATGTCGTTGGCGTCCAGCGTATACGGCACCAAGAGCAGCGGCTTCGCGTATGCGCGCGTCCAATACGGCAAATCGTCTGCGTAACTGTCGGCGCTGTATGCAAAATCGCCGTGCTCGGCGGTCAGGCGGTGCGTGTTCGGACTGGTGCGCCCGAGGTAAAACCCGCGCGGCGGCGCGCCGGCGATTTCCGCGTGGATTTCCACCGCGCGCCGCATGTGCTCCAATTCCAGTTCTTCGGGGACGAATTGGTAGTCTATCCAGCGGTAGCCGTGGCTGGCGATTTCCCAACCGGCGGCGAGCATCGCCTCCACCGCGCGCGGGTTGCGCTGCATCGCCATGGCCACCGCAAAAACCGTCACCGGAATTTCGCGCTCGGTGAACATGCGGTGCAGGCGCCAAAAGCCGGCGCGCGAGCCGTATTCGTAGATGGATTCCATGTTGAAGTGGCGCGCGCCGCGGTAGGGCTGCGCGCCGACGATTTCCGACAGAAACGCCTCGGAGGCGTCGTCGCCGTGCAGAATGTTGTTCTCGCCGCCTTCTTCGTAATTGACCACGAATTGCAGCGCGACGCGCGCGCCGCCGGGCCAGCGCGCCGCCGGCGGCGAATCGGCGTAACCGATCATGTCTCGCGGGTAGTTCACTGCACGGTTTCCGATTTACTGCCGAGATGATGAAACCATGCGGCAAGCAACTCGCGCTCGTCCTCGGTCATGCCGGTCAGGTTGGCGATGGGCATGGTCTTGGTCAGCACCGTCGCGGCGTAAATGCGCGACGCGTTCAACTCAATTTCATGCGGCGATTCCAATGCCAGCCCGGCCGGCGGCGCGGCGAAACCGGGCTGGGTCGGGCGCGCCGCGTGGCAGGAGGCGCAGCGCGTTTCAATGACCGAGGCGATTTGCGCGGTGCTGACCGCCGCGGCCGAGGCGCCGTTGCGCGGCGGCGCGGTCAGCCAGGCGAGCGCGGCGACCAGCGCGAACGCCGCCGCCAGCAGCCAGGCCGCGGCGCGCGAAGTTTTGCGGCGGACATTGAAGTAGTGCCGCGCCAGCCAGCCGGCCACCGCCAGCGCCGCCAGCACCGCCCAACTCCACGCGTTCCCGTAAGTGGACGGAAAGTGGCCGCTGATCATGATGAACAGCACCGGCAGTGTCAGGTAGTTGTTGTGGCGCGAGCGCAGCAGGCCGTTTGCGCCGGGGCGCGGATCCAGCGGACGCTTCGCAGTCAGCGCTGCGACCATTTCCTTTTGCGCCGGAATGATCACGAAAAACACATTGGCGACCATGATGGTGCCGATCGCCGCGCCGACATGAATGTAGGCGGCGCGCGCGCTGAACACTTCCGAAAGCCCCCAGGCGAGCGCGACCAAATAGACGAACACGCAGGCGGCGAGCAGCGGCGGCAGGCGCCGCAGCGGCGAGCGGCACATGCCGTCATAGACGAACCACGAACCGACCACCGCGAGCACGCCGATGAACACGCCTTTGGGCGCGTTCAGCGCGGAATCCGGCGCCAGCAAAAACACGCGCGCGTTGAAGTAATAGACCGTGGCGAGCAGCGCGGCGCCGCTCAGCCAGGTGGTGTAGGCCTCCCACTTAAACCAGTGCAGCCGCTCGGGAAGCGCGCGCGGGCCGGTTTTGAATTTTTTCAGGTGGTAAAAACCGCCGCCGTGCACCGCCCACAGGTTGCCGGCGATGCCGCGCTCCTGCGGCGGGTCGCGGTCGAGGTTGTTCTCGAGCCAATTGAAGTAAAACGACGCGCCGATCCAGGCGACGCCGACTATGAAGTGGATCCACCGCAGCAGCAGGTTGATCCATTCATGCAGATGGCCTTCCATCGCTCAGTGCGGCGCGCAGTAGCGCTCCACTTCGCCGAGCAACTCGCGGCGGCGCGGCGGCGCGGCGAAGGAGGCGGTGATGCTGTTGCGCGCGAGTTGCGCCAGGTCGGCGCGCTCAAGATCCAGCGCGCGCGCGATCGCCCGGTAGTTTTCGTTGATGTAGCCGCCGAAATAGGACGGGTCGTCCGAATTCACGGTCACGCACAGCCCGCGCTCCAGCATTTTTTTCAGCGGGTGCTCGCGCAGGTCGGCGACCACGCGCAGTTTCAGGTTGGACAGCGGGCACATGGTCAGCGGCACGCCCTCGCGCGCGAGGCGCTCCATCAGTTGCGCGTCGCCGAGCGCGGCGTTGCCGTGGTCTATGCGCTCGGCGCCGAGCGCGTCCAGCGCGCCGCGCACATATTCGGCCGGGCCCTCTTCGCCGGCGTGGGCGACGCGGCGGTAGCCGCGCGCGCGCGCCTCGGCGAAAACCCGCGCGAATTTTTCGGGCGGATTGCCGGCCTCGGCCGAGTCCAGGCCGACGCCGGCGATTTCCGCGCGGTGCGGCTCTGCCATCTCCAGCACGGCAAGCGCGTCTTTTTCATCGCGGTCGCGCAGGAAACACATGATCAAATGGGAAGTGATGCCGGCCTCGCGCTCGGCCTCGCCGAGCGCCGCGGTGATGCCGCCGACCAGGTCGGCGAACGCCACGCCGCGCGAGACATGCGCCTGCGGGTCAAAGAAAATTTCCGCGTGGCGAATGTTTTGCGCGCGCGCTTTTTGCAGATAGGCGCGCGTCAATTCGTAAAAATCGGATTCGCTTTGCAGCACGCGCATGCCCTGGTAATACAAGTCCAGAAAATCCTGCAGGTTGCCGAAGTCATACGCGGCGCGCAGCGCGTCCACGTCGGCGAACGGCAACTCCACGCGGTTGCGCGCGGCCAGTTCAAACATCAACTCCGGCTCCAGCGCGCCCTCTATGTGGCAGTGCAGTTCGGCCTTGGGCAGGCCGCGAATGAAAGCGTCCACGGTTCTGCGGATTGGCGCGTGAATGCAACCGCGGGCGGGGCGGCAACCGCCGCCCGCCCGTCATTGCCGGGCGTTACTGCCCGCCCTGCACGCCCTCGACATACCAGTTCATGCCGAGCAGCGTCTCGTCATCCAGCACTTCGCCGCGCTTGACCGAGTGCTTGCCGTCCCCGCTTTTGAACGGGCCGGCAAACGGGTGCACCGCGCCGTTGGCGATGTTCTGCGCGATGACATCGGCGACCGCGCGCACTTTCGCCGGCACCGCGTCGCCGTAGGGGGCGATGCGCACCATGCCGGGGCCGATGCCGTCCCAGGTGTCCTGGGAGCGCCACGAGTCGTTTTGCAGCGCCTTGACGCGCTCCACATAGTAGTCGCCCCAGTTGTTGACCACCGCGGTCAGTTGCGCGTCCGGCGCGAAGGTGCGCATGTCGGAAGCCTGGCCGAACGCGTACACGCCGCGCTCCTGCGCGACCTGCAGCGGCGCCGGCGAGTCGGTGTGCTGGGTGATCACATCAATGCCCTGGTCGATCAGCGCCTTTGCCGCGTCGCCTTCCTTGCCCGGGTCAAACCACGAATTGACCCAGATGACCCGCACTTCGGCGTTCGGGTTGACCTTGCGCATGGCCAGCGTGAACGCGTTGATGCCGCGCACCACTTCGGGAATCGGGAAGGAGGCGATGTAGCCGGCCTTGCCGCTCTTGCTCATCATGCCGGCGATGGTGCCGAGCACCGCGCGCCCCTCGTAAAAACGCGCCGAATAGGTGCTGACGTTGTAGGCGCGCTTGTAGCCGGTGGCGTGCTCAAAGCGCACATCCGGAAACTGCTTGGCGATTTTCAGCGTCGGGTCCATGTAGCCGAACGAGGTGGTGAAGATGATGTCGCTGCCGCTGGCCGCGAGTTGGCGAATCACGCGCTCGGCGTCGGCGCCTTCGGGCACGTTCTCCACATAGGTGGTTTTGACGCCGAGTTCGCGCTCCAGTTTTTTGCGCGCGACATCATGCGCGTAGGTCCAGCCGTGGTCGCCGACCGGGCCGACATAGACGAAGCCGACATTGTCCACTTCGGCGGCGGACGCGCTGATTGCGGTCAGGCCGAGGGACAGGCCGACAACCGCGCCGACCGCCGCTTGCGCGGCGGCGCGGAACAGGTTTTGGTGTTTCATGGATTTTCTCCCGTTGAGTGAATGATGATTGCGGGCGGGCGCCCGCGGCGAGTATAGCAAACCCTACGCGGCCGGATGAAACGGCTTGCCGATGCAGGCCGGCGCGTTGAGTTTGATTTTGTTGCGGTCGCGCGAAATCAGCACCAGCACCGCGATGGTCGCCAGATACGGCAGCATCGACATCACCTGCGCCGGCACGCCGACGCCGAGCACCTGGGCGTGCAGTTGCAAAATGGTGATGCCGCCGAAAAGGTAGGCGCCGATGAACACGCGCCATGGCCGCCAGGTGGCGAACACCACCAGCGCGAGCGCGATCCAGCCGCGCCCGGCGCTCATGTTTTCTATCCACAGCGGCGAATAGGCGAGCGAGAGGTAAGCGCCGGCAAGTCCGGCCATGCCGCCGCCGAACAGCACCGCGGCGAAGCGAATGCGCACCACCGGGTAGCCCATGGCGTGCGCGGCGTCGTGCGAATCGCCGACCGCGCGCAGCACCAGCCCGGCGCGGCTGCGCGCCAAAAACCAATACACCGCGAACGCCATGGCGAACGAGCCGTAGACCAAAAAATCGTGGCGGAAAAGCAGCGGGCCGAGCGCCGGAATTTTTGAAAGGAGCGGCAGCGAAATTTTCGGCAGGCCCTGGTAGGCGACGCCGACCAATTCCTGGCCGAGCAGCGCGCTCAGGCCGATGCCGAAGATGGTCAGCGCCAGGCCGGTGGCGACCTGGCTCGCCTGAAAACCCAGCACCAAAACGCCGAAGACCACCGACAGCGCCATGCCGCCGGCGAGCCCGGCGAAAATGCCGGCGGCCGCGCTGCCGGTCAAATACACGGCGGCAAAACCGCACACCGCGCCGAGCAAAATCATGCCTTCCACGCCGAGGTTGAGCACGCCGGATTTTTCCGCGACCAATTCGCCGAGCGCCGCGTAGAGCAGCGGCGTGGCCGCGGTGATCACGGTCAAAATCGCCGGAATTAAAATTTCCACTGCAATTTCCCCTTGCGTCTAGTTACGCCGCCGCCGATGACATGCGCCGGCGCGGGCGGATGCGGTAGTGAATCAGCACATCGCAGGCCAGCAAAAAGAACAGCAGCATTCCCTGAAACACGCCGGTGACCGCGAGCGGCAGGCCGAGCAGGATTTGCGCGGCCTCGCCGCCGAGATAGGAAAGCGCCAGCAAAAGTCCGGCGAAAAGCACGCCGAGCGGGTGCAGCCGCCCGAGGAAAGCGACGATGATCGCGGTGAATCCGTAGCCGGGCGAAATGGACGGCTGCAACTGGCCGATCGGCCCCGACACTTCAATGATGCCGGCCAGCCCGGCCGCGCCGCCGGCGAACATGAAACAGAACCACACCATGCGGTTCAAACTGAAGCCGGCGTGGCGGCCCGCGGCCGGCGCCTGCCCGATGACCTTGACCTGAAAACCGACCAGGGTGCGCGCCAGCAGCGCCCAGGTCGCGCCGACCATCGCGAGCGCCAGCAGCCAGCCGAGGTGCAGCCGGGTGCCGGCGAGAATGATGGGCAGCGTCGCCGATTCGCTGAAATCGCGCGACTCGGGGAAGTTGTAGCCGCCGGGGTCGCGCCACGGCCCGTGCACCAGCAAACTCAGCACCAAGATGGCGACATAGGTCAGCATCAAACTGGTCAGGATTTCGTTGGTGTTAAATTTCGTCCTGAGAAACGCCGGAATCGCCGCCCAGGCCATGCCGCCGAGCGCGCCGCACAGCAGCACCAGCGGCAGCACCCAGCCGGTCTCGGCGCGGTGCAGCCACAGCGCGATGCCGCCGCCGCAAATCGCGCCGAAAGTCAACTGCCCTTCGGCGCCGATGTTCCACACGCCGGCGCGAAAGCCGATGGACAGCGCGACGCCGATCAGCACCAGCGGGGTCGCCTTGACGCCGAGTTCGGCCCAGCCGTATTTTGACGCGAGCGGCGCGGCGAAAAACGCGTGCAGCGCGCGCCCCGGGCTCACCCCCATCGCCTGAAACATCACCACGCCCGCGCACAGCGTAATCGCCAGCGCGAGCAGCGGCGACAAATAGGTCATCGCTTTTGACGGCTGCGGGCGTTTGACCAGTTGCAGCATGTCAGTTCGCGTCGCGCGCGCCGGCCATTAAAAGACCGATGCGCTCCACCGTGACCGAATCGGTCGGCACCGGCTGCGACAGCGCGCCGGCGCAAATCGCGGCGATGTTGTCGCTGAGCGACATCAACTCGTCCAGGTCCTGCGAGATGACCACGATGGCCGCGCCTTTGTCGGCCATTTTGCGAAGCGCGAGGCGAATGGTCTGCGCCGCGCCGGCGTCCACGCCCCAGGTCGGCTGCGACACCACCAGCAATGCCGGCGACTGGCAAATCTCGCGGCCGACGATGAACTTTTGCAAATTGCCGCCGGACAAACTCGCCGCGACCGCGCCGTCGCCGGCCGCCTTGACGCGAAAGCGCTTGAGAATGCGCGCGACGAACGCGCGGCATTCGCGCCGGCGGATGAAGCCGCGCTTGACGAAGCCGAGGCGGCGGTAGGAGGTCAGCAGGCCGTTTTCCAGCAAACTCATTTCCGGCACCGCGCCGTGCCCGAGCCGCTCGCCGGGAATGGAGGCGAGGCCGAGCGCGCGCCGCCGGTTCGGCCCGGCGCGCGCGCACGGATGCCCGTCTATGCGGATGCGGTTGTTGCGCGCCGCGCGCGCCTCGCCGCAAAGCGCGGCGAGCAATTCGTCCTGGCCGTTGCCGGCGACGCCGGCGATGCCGAGGATTTCGCCGCCGCGCACGCTGAGGCGAATGTCGCGCAGCGCGATGCTGAATTCGTCGGCGGCCGGCATGTCCAGGCGCGCGACTTCCAGCCGCACCGGCCCGCGTTTTTTGCCGTCGCCGCGCAGCCGCGCCTCCTTTAATTCCTCGCCGATCATTTTCGCGGCGAGCGAGGCCGCGCTTTCCCGGGCGACGGAGACCGAGCCGACCACGCTTCCGCCGCGCAAAATGGTGGCGCGTTTGCAAAGCGCCTTGATCTCGTCCAATTTGTGGCTGATGTAGAGCACCGCCAGCCCCTCTTCGGCGAGTTGTTTCAGCGTCTCAAAAAGTCCCGCGACTTCCTGCGGCGTCAGCACCGAAGTCGGCTCGTCCATCACCAGCAGTTTCGGCTCCTGCAGCAGGCAGCGAATGATTTCCACGCGCTGGCGCTCGCCGACCGACAGCGTGTAGACATGACGGTCGGCATCCAGCGGCAGGCCGTAACGGTCGGAGAGTTCGTGAATGCGGGTTTTCAGGCGGTCGCGGTCGGTGTCGGCCGGCATGCCGAGCGCGATGTTCTCCAGCACCGACAGCGAATCAAACAGCGAAAAATGCTGGAACACCATGGCGATGCCGAGCGCGCGCGCGCGCGCCGGGTCGCGAATGTCGGCCGGCGCGCCCATCCAGCGCATCTCGCCGGAATCCGCCTTGAGCACGCCGTAAATCATTTTCACCAGCGTGGATTTGCCGGCGCCGTTTTCGCCGAGCAGCGCGTGAATTTCGCCGGCGCGCAGCGAGAGGCCGACTTCGCGGTTGGCGACCACGCCGGGAAAGGTCTTGGTCATGCCGCGCAACTCGAGCAGCGGCGGAGGAGAGGAATTTTTTGTCGGCATCGTTGGCGGAACCCGCGGCGTTCCGCGCCGCGCAAATGCTATGATAGCACTTCGCGGGCGGATTGCCCGCGCCCGCCACCGCTTCTTTATCGCCGCCCAATGCGCACCTGGATCAAATCCCCGCTCGCCGTTTTCGGCGCCGCGCACCGGGAAGCCGGCGGCGGCGTGGTGGTAGAAGGCGCGCGCATCGCCGAATTGGTCGCGCCCGGCGCTTCGCCGCGCGCGCCGGCCGAGCGCGTTTTTGACGCCTCCGCGCATGTGCTGCTGCCGGGGCTGATCAACACCCACCACCACTTCTACCAGACCCTGACGCGCGCGCTGCCGGCCGCGCTGGACAAGCCGCTGTTCGCCTGGCTGCACAGCCTTTACCCGGTATGGGCGAACTTGGACGACGAGATGATAGACCTGGCGACGCGCCTGGCCGCGGCCGAATTGCTGCTGTCCGGCTGCACCACCAGCGCCGACCACCATTATCTTTACACCGCCGCGTCGCAGCGCGCGCTGGATGTGCAGGCCGGCGCAATCAAAGACGCCGGCATTCGCGCCACTTTGACGCGCGGTTCCATGAGTCTCGGCCGCGAGCAGGGCGGGCTACCGCCGCAAAGCACCGTGCAGGACGAAGATGCGATTCTCGCCGACTGCGCGCGCGTGATAGACGCCCATCACGACGCGTCGCGCGGCGCGATGCTGCAGGTCGCGCTCGCGCCCTGCTCGCCGTTCAGCGTCAGCATGCAGTTGATGCGCGACACCGCCGAATTGGCGCGCGAAAAAAAAGCGCGCCTGCACACCCACCTCGCCGAGACCGAGGACGAGACGCGTTTTTGCCGGGAAAAATTTGGTGTGCGCCCGCTGGAATATTTGGAGCAGGCCGGCTGGCTGGACGGGAACAATGGGAAAAGCGGCGGCGATGTCTGGCTGGCGCACGGCGTGCATTTTGACGCCGGCGAAATCGCGCGCCTCGGCGCGGCCGGCGCCGGCATCTGCCACTGCCCGAGTTCCAACATGCTGCTCGGCAGCGGCCAGTGCCCGGCGCTGGATTTGGAGCGCGCCGGCTGCCCGCTCGGCCTCGGCGTGGACGGCTCGGCCTCCAACGACTGCTCAAACATGATGGCCGAAGTTCGCCAGGCGTTTTTGCTGCAGCGCCTGCGCTACGGCGCCGGCGAGGTCAGCCATTTGGACGCGTTGCGCTGGGCCACCGCCGGCTCGGCCGCCTGCCTCGGACGCGACGACATCGGCCGCCTCGCGCGCGACTGCCAGGCCGATTTCGCGCTGTTCAATTTGGACGCTGAAAGATTCTCCGGCGCCGCCGACCCGCTCGCCGCGCTGGTGCTGTGCGGCGCCGACCGCGCCGACTATGTAATGGTCGCCGGCGAATGGAAAGTGGAACGCGGCGAAATTCCCGGCCTGGACCTGCCCCAACTGCGCGCCCGCCACGGCACGGCGGCGGCGCGGCTGCGGGCGGCGTAGCGGCCGGCGTGTTTGTTATACTTTTTTAAATGATCCGCTTCCTACTAAACAAAGAAGAAGTCTCCCTCGGCGACTCGCGCGCCGATGAGACCGTGCTCGACTATCTGCGCGAGCGGCGGCGCAAGTGCGGCAGCAAGGAGGGGTGCGCGTCGGGGGACTGCGGCGCGTGCACGGTGGTGGTCGCTGCACCCGGCGAAAAGAGCGGCGCGCTGCAATACCGCGCGATCAACAGCTGCATCGCCTTTGTCGGCGCGCTGCATGGGCGGCAACTGATTACCGTGGAGGATTTGGAAGACGACGGCGCGCTGCATCCGGTGCAGCGCGCGATGGTTGAACAGCACGGCTCGCAGTGCGGGTTTTGCACGCCGGGTTTTGTCATGTCCATGTTTGCGCTGTATAAAAACCGGCAGGCGCGGCGCGCGCGCGGCGTCGTGCCGCGGCGGGAAATTGAGGAGGCGCTCGGCGGAAATTTGTGCCGCTGCACCGGCTACCGGCCGATCATTGACGCGGCGCGCCAGGCGCTGTTTGAAATGCGCGACGACCAATTCAACCGCGGCGAAGCCGAGTGCGCGCGCCGCCTGCGAAAAATCGCCGCGGAAAAGCCGCGCGCGCCGCATTTTCATCTGCCGCAATCGGCGCGCGAAGTCGCCGAGTTATTGGAGAAAAATCCGTCGGCGCGGCTGCTCGCCGGCGGCACCGATTTGGCGCTGGAAACCACGCAGCAATTAAAAGCGCTGGACGAAATCATCTGCCTGCGGCGCGCCGCCGAGTTGCGCCGGGTGCGCGTTTGCAATCGCAAAGACGCCGTCTCCGAAAAAAATGACGGCGAAAAAAGCGCCGCGACAATGTCCGCGACAATGTCTATGAAGAAGGCCCGCGATAAAACCGGAACCCACTGGGAAATCGGCGCCGCGGCGCCGCTCGGCGAATGCGGCGAATTGCTCGCCGGCGAATACCCGGACCTCGCCGAACTGTTGCGCCGCTTCGGCTCGGCGCAGGTGCGCAACCAGGCGACGCTCGGCGGCAACATCGCCAACGCCTCGCCGATCGCCGATTTGCCGCCGGCGCTGATCGCGCTCGGCGCCGAAGTGGTGCTGCAGCGCGGCGCCAAGTTGCACCGCCTGGAAGTGGAAAAGTTTTTTCTGGACTACAAAAAAACCGCGCTGCAAAAAGGCGAATTCATCCGCTCTGTTTTGCTGCCGCGCGCGTCACAGCGCGCGCGCCTTTTCGCCTACAAAGTCAGCAAGCGCATTGACGACGACATCTCGGCGGTGTGCGCGGTTTTTTATGTGGAAACCGACGGCGCGAAAATTTCCGGGGCGCGCGCCGCTTTCGGCGGCATGGCCGCGGTGCCGAAGCGCGCCATGAAATGCGAGCGCGCGTTGCGCGGCCGCGCGTTTGACGAACGCATGCTGGAAAACGCGGCGCGCGCGCTCGCCGAGGATTTCACGCCGATTTCCGACGCGCGCGCCAGCGCCGAATACCGAACGCGCGTGGCGCAGAATTTGCTGCGGCGGCTGCAGATTGAATTGTTTGAACCGGAAACCGCGGCGCGCGTGGACGCTTATGTGCATGCCGAGCGCATACTGGCCGCATGATCCCCGCAAAAATGCCAGCGGAAAAAATCCCCGCGAAAAACCATGAATGAATTCATCCCCGATCTGAAACCCGCGTCGCTGCTGGCCGCGCCCGGCGCGCCGCTCGCGCACGACAGCGCGCGCAAACATGTGACCGGCGAGGCGCGCTACATCTGCGACCACGCGCGCGCCGACGGCCAGTTATTCGCCTGCATCGGCGGCAGCGCGATCGCGCACGGGCGCGTGCGGCGCATGGATTTGTCGCGCGTGCGCGCCGCGCCGGGCGTGGTGGATGTGGTCACCGCCGCCGAGGTGCCGGGCAAACTGGACATCGGCGCGGTCTTCCCCGGCGATCCGCTGTTCGCCGCGGACGAAGTGGAATACGTCGGGCAGCCGCTGTTCGCGGTCGCAGCGCGCGATTTTGTTTCGGCGCGCCGCGCGGCCGCATTGGCGCATGTGGAATACGACGAAAAGGAGCCGGTGCTGGAAGTGGAGCGCGCGATGGAGGAGGAGTTTTATGTGCGCCCGCCGCACCGCATACGCCGCGGCGACGCCGACGCGGCCTTGGCCGAATCGCCGCGGCGCATTTCCGGCGAAGTGCGCGTCGGCGGGCAGGAGCATTTCTATTTGGAAGGGCAGGCCTCGCTCGCGCTGCCCGAGGAGGACGGCGGCGTCACCATACATAGTTCCAGCCAAAACCCGACCGAGACGCAAAAACTCGCCGCGCAGGTGCTGGCGCTGCCGATGAACATGGTCACGGTGGTGACGCGCCGCATGGGCGGCGGCTTCGGCGGCAAGGAGACCCACGCCGGCGCGTGGGCGTGCATCGCCGCGTTGCTCGCGCGGCGCACCGGGCGCGCGGTGGAATGCCGGCTGGCGCGGCGCGACGACATGGTCATGACCGGCAAGCGCCATCCTTTCGTCAACCGCTACGACGCCGGCTTCGGCGACGACGGCGCGATCACCGCGGTCAAACATGTGCTCGCCGGGCAGTGCGGAAATTCGCCGGACTTGTCGGATGCGGTGGTGGACCGCGCGATGTTTCACGGCGACAACAGTTACTACCTGCCGCACGCGACCATAGACGGCCTGCGCTGCAAGACGCACACCGTTTCCAACACCGCCTTCCGCGGCTTCGGCGGCCCGCAGGGAATGATCGCGATGGAGGCGCTGATCGATGAAATCGCCTTCACGCTCGGCGCCGACCCGCTGGACATTCGCAAGAAAAATTTATACGGCGGCGCCGGCCGCAACATCACGCCCTACCACCAGGAAGTCGCCGGCATAGACCTGGCCGGCATCGTCGGGCAATTGGAAACCGAATGCGAATACCGGCGGCGGCGCGCGGAAATCGCCGCGTTCAACCGCGCGAGCCGCGTGCTGAAGCGCGGGCTGGCGCTGACCCCGGTCAAGTTCGGCATCTCCTTCACCGTCCGCCACATGAACCAGGCCGGCGCGCTGGTGCAGTTGTATACCGACGGCAGCATTCTGGTCAACCACGGCGGCACCGAGATGGGGCAGGGGCTGATGATCAAGGTCGCGCAGGTGGTCGCGCGCGAACTCGGCGCCGACCCGGCGCGCGTCGGCGTCACCGCGACGCGCACCGACAAAATCCCGAACACCTCGCCGACCGCGGCCTCAAGCGGCGCCGACATCAACGGCATGGCCGCGCGCAACGCCGCGCGCACCATCAAGCGGCGGCTGCGCGCGCACCTCGGCGCGAAGCACGGCGTCGCCGAGGAGGAAATCGTTTTCGCCGGCGACCGCATCCGCGCCGGCGGCGAGACGCTGAGTTTCGCGCAGGCCGCCGACTCGGCGCACCGCGCGCGCGTGCAGTTGTTCGCCGGCGGCTTTTACAAAACGCCGAAGATTTACTACGACCGCGAGCGCGTCTCCGGGCGGCCGTATTACTACTTCGCCGGCGGCGCGGCCGCCTCCGAAGTTCTCATCGACACGCTGACCGGCGAATACAAGTTGCTGCGCGCCGACATCGTGCACGACGTCGGCAACTCCATCAATCCGGCGATGGACATCGGGCAGATTGAAGGCGGCTACATTCAGGGCGTCGGCTGGCTGACCTGCGAGGAATTGAAGTGGGACGCGCGCGGCCGCCTGCTGACCGACGGGCCCGCGACCTACAAAATTCCGGCGATTGCCGACGCGCCGCCGGTGTTTAATGTGCGCCTGCTGGAAAACGCGCCGAATTCCGAGGAGACGATTTTTCGCTCCAAAGCGGTCGGCGAGCCGCCGCTGATGCTGGCGATTTCGGCGTGGTGCGCGATTCGCGACGCGGTCGCCTCGCTCGCCCCCCAAACTGGTAATGGCCGCGTCTTCCCGAAACTGAACGCGCCGGCGACGCCCGAGGAAATTTTGCGAACCGCCGATGAAGTGCGCCGCGCGGCCGGGGAGAAAGCGAAGGCATGAACTGGGCCGCGGCCGCCGCCAAACTCTCGCGCGACAACGCCGGCTTCGTGCTGGTCACGGTGCTGTCCACCGCCGGCTCGGCGCCGCGCGAGAGCGGCGCAAAAATGGCGGTGGACGCCGCGCGCAGTTACGACACCATCGGCGGCGGCGGCCTGGAATTTGAAGCGGTTAAATTCGCGCGCGAATTGCTGGCGCGCGGCGAGCCGGCGGCGCGCACCCGCGAATTTTCGCTCGGCGCCGACCTGGCGCAGTGCTGCGGCGGCAAGGTGAGTTTGCTGTTTGAATGTTTTCCGGCATGCGGTTTTTCCGTGGCGCTTTTCGGCGCCGGGCATGTGGGAAAAGCGCTGGCGACCATTCTCGCGCAACTTCCGTGCCGGCTGCGCTGGATTGACGAGCGCGCCGATGTGTTTCCGGCGGAATTGGTCGGCGCCTCGGCAAACATCCAAACCGCGCGCATGCAAAATCCGTTTGAAGCGGTCGGCGCCTGCGCGCCCGGCGCGCATTACCTGATCATGACGCACAGCCATGAAACCGACATTGAATTGTGCGAAGCCGTGCTCACCCGCGGAGACGCCGCGTTTTGCGGCCTGATCGGCTCCAAATCCAAAAGCGCAAAATTCCGCAGCCGCCTGCGCAAAAAAGGCTTCACCGAATCCGAACTCGCCGGACTCACCTGTCCGATAGGCCTGGACGGAATCCCCGGCAAAACCCCGATGGAAGTCGCGGTGTCGGCGGCCGGGCAATTGCTGACGCTGCATGCGCGCGCGCA
>JALCBG010000027.1:0-17495 GCA_028066695.1 Gammaproteobacteria bacterium
ACCACCTCATCTACGAACCCAACCTGGAATTCCTGCGAAGCGCCGACTCCGCCCTTGACGGCGACCGCGCCGACCGCATCGCCAAAAAAGTCGCCGAAAAGGGAAAACCGGCGGTGGTTTTCGCGGCGGCGAAATATGTGGGGCAGAAAGAACTGACGAAAATGAACATCACTTTCGCTGCGCTGCCGTTTGCGGTGGAGGGGGTGGTATGATGGGGGCTCGATCAACTTTTGGGGGTTTTGATGACTAAATCGCTGAAACATCTGAAGGATCTTTTGAAAGATGCCGATTCTGCCTTTGCAAACCGTCGCTGGGAAGATGCTGTTCGCTCATACACGGCTGCCATATCTATGGCAGAGCAATATCCTGAATTTCGTGCTGAAATCACGGAGTTCGTATACAGTGGCCGGGGCGGGGCATACGGCGAACTGGGCAATCACGAGAAAGCCCTAATGGACTACAACAAGGGTTTGGAGTTGAATCCCAATGATGTCGACCTCTACTGCTTTCGCGGAGAGACTTATATTAAGTTGAATGAACACGAAAAAGCTTTTTCCGATTTCGAAAAGGTGCTGAAGTCGCGCCCCGACTCTGTTGAAGCCATCGCTGGTCGTGGCGCTGTGTACTACAAAAGAGGGGAATACGATGATGCAAGTTCCGAATACGAACGTGCTATTGAACTGTCTCCGTATGATGCCGAACTTTACAACAGTCGTGGCCTTGTGCGTAATGCACTCTCCCTTCACCGCCTTGCATCCAAAGATTTTGAGAAAGCGCTCGAACTTAACTCGAAATTCACGGAAGCGAAACTCAACTTGGGAGAATCTAAACTGCTGCAAGAGCACCAGCGCGACCTCAAGCGTATTCGCCAAAAACACGAAAAATTTCTGAGCATCGCGGAGTATGAAGCGCGACAAAAAGAATTCCAAGATAAAGCCAAAGAAGTCCGGGGGAAAACAGAGAAATGGCTCGGCATCCTGCGGTGGATTGCCGGGGGCTTTCTCGTGCTCGTTTTGCTCTGCATGGGATACACCTTTAAGGAGGGCCCCAAAATCTGGCCGATTTTTCCGCTCATCACTGCGGCGGCGGGCCTGTGCGCATTCCCTTTCATCTGGCAAATTCGCACCCTGAAACAGGAAGAAGCCCGCCTCATGGCACTGAGCCAGGACGCCTATACCAAAGGTACACTGGCGAACTTGATCAATGTGAACCTCGGCGAGGAAAATCAAAAAGAATTACTGCACAAATTCTTCGACCACCACGCCGAACACGGCACTGCGCAACTCATCGTTGATTTGGAAAACAACGGCAAATCCGAAAGCGGCGCCGTCAATGTCCTCATCAAATACTTAAAGGACAACATGTCCGGCAACAACTAGCCGCCCCCCGCGGCTTGCCATCCGCCGCGCCCGGCGGTAAAATCCCGTTTGCGACGCCAGCGCAACCGTCAAAAATGAACCAAATCACCTACAAAATCCAAGGCCCCGCCGAAAACGACCGCCACCTGGACCTGTCCGTGCTGGCGGCGAAATTCGCGCAGTTCCGCAAATTCCTCGCCGAGAGCGCAAAAGAACTCGGCGCGGACGACGCGGCGTTCCGCGTGGTCGCCCTCTCCCATTCCAGCCCGGTGAGCATCACCTGCGAGCCGGTGAAATCCGGCGCGCTGTCCGCGGCAAAAATCGCGCGCGGCGTCAAAGAAAACCTGAACGCGGCCGGCGCCGGCCGCGCCGCGCGCTTGCCCGCTCCGGTTTTGTCCGCCTTCAATGCACTGGTCCGCTCCGACCCGAAAAAAATCGCCGGCGGGGAAATTCAGGTTGTCAACGGCGGCAAAAAACCTTTCGTGTACAAACTGGACGAGGAGTTTCGGGCGGTTTTGAAAAAATCCCGGAAAGATTTGGTCTGCATCAGCACCGCGAGCGGCGAACTCCGGCAAGTGGACATTCGCGGCAAAAAGTGGCGGTTCAAACTCTATGACTTCGGGCATGTGACCGACTGCGAATTTCCCGAAGAAATGCTCGCGCAAGTGCAGAAAGCGCTCGGGCGCTATGTGGAGGTCTACGGCGACTGCCGGTTCCGCGGCGGCAGGGGCTTTGCCTACAAAGCCAAGGTGGAGCGCATGCGAATTTTTCCGCCGAAGGAGGAGCAAGTTACCTTTGCGGACATCCGCGGCATCGCGCCGGGCATGACCGGCGGCAAATCTTCCGTGGAGTTTGTGCGGGAGTCCCGCGCGGCGTGGGGAAAACGGGAACGCGAGCGCATGGGCGGCAAATGAACGGTGAACTCATTTGCCTGGATACATGCATTTTGATCGACTGGGCGCGCGACCGAAACGGCAAAAACTCCGAAAAAACCCGGGCAATGGAATCAATGCTTGAAAGCGCTCAAAGCGGCGCTTGTCGCCTGTGCGCCTCCACGCTGGTGTACCCGGAAATTCTGGAAAGCAAGATGTCCGTTGCGGAAATGAAAAAGTTTCACAAATTTATCGGGGAGTCAGAAAAAATGAAAATCATTCCGGTCGATACCGGTATCGCCAAAAAAGCGCAGGAAATACGAAGCCGCTATCCGAAAAAGACCAAGAAAGAGAAAACAATTGAAACTCCGGACGCGGTGCATCTTGCAACGGCGATTGCGCTCGAGGCAAAAGTTTTTCACACCGATGACAGGAAGTTGCTTGCGCTTGATGGCAAAGATTTTGTGGATGGTTTGCGGATAACGAAGTGCGTATAATTCCCGCCAACAAGGCGGGAATACCGCACTGCCAAAACATCGCCCATGCTCCTAAAGCCCATGCTCCTAAAAGACTACCAACAAACCGCCCTGGACCAACTGGGCCGCTATCTTGACGCGCTGAAAAACGCGCGCATGACCGGCGAGAAAGCCGCGCTCGCGCTCGCCGAACAGGGCATTGAAATTCCCGCGGAATTGTCCGACTACCCGCGCGCCGCGTGGAAGGCGCTGAAAAAACAAAACGCCCTCCCCGCCCCGGCCGGCGCGGAAGTGCCGGCGCACATTCCCCGCACCGCCGCGAGCGGCGCGCCGATTCCGCATGTCTGCCTGAAAGTGCCGACCGGCGGCGGCAAAACGCTGCTGGGCGTGGCCGCATTGGAGCGGATTAAAAGCGGCGCGGGTTTCGTGCTGTGGATCGTGCCGACCACGGCGATTTACGCGCAAACCGTCCGCGCCTTTCGCACGCGCGAACACCCCTACCGGCAGCGGCTGGAGCAAATCTCCGGCGGAAAAGTGAAACTGCTGGAAAAGTCGGACCGCTTCACCAAACAGGATGTGGAAAATTATTTGTGCGTGATGATGCTGATGCTGCCGGCCGCAAACCGGCGGCGCAACAAGGAGTTTCTGAAAATCTTCCGCGACAGCGGCGGATACGATTCGTTTTTTCCGGCGGAGGACGACGCTGCCGCCAACCGCGAATTGCTGGAAGAACACGCGGATTTGGAAACCAAAGCCGGCGGCGCATGCGTGAAACAGAGTTTGTTCAACGCGCTGAAACGCATTCGCCCGACGGTGATCTTGGACGAGGCGCACAAAGCCTATGGAAAAGTCTCCGAGAAAAACGAGGAGTTCGTGCAGTCGGTCAACCGCCTCAATCCGCGGTTTGTGCTGGAACTTTCGGCGACTCCGCAAATCGGCATCAGCAACATTCTGGCGGACATTTCCGGCGCCGATTTGCACCGCGAGGAGATGATCAAACTCCCGGTGGAAATTTACAATTTTGAAAACTCCGACTGGAAACGAACGCTCGCCGAAGCCAAAAACAAACTGGAGCAACTAGAACGAAAATCGCGCGCGCTGCGGCGGCGCGAGAACCGTTACATACGCCCGCTCGCGCTGGTGCGCGTGGAACGCACCGGCGCCGCGCAGCGCGGGCAGGGAAAAATTCACGCGGAAAACGCGCGCGAATATTTGATCCGCAACCTCAAGGTGCCGGAAAACCAAATCCGCATTCAGTCGTCCGAACTGAAGCAACTCGCCGGCGAGGATTTAATGCGCGAGGGCAGCGCGGTGCGCTGGATCATCACCAAGGACGCGCTCAAGGAGGGGTGGGACTGCGCGTTCGCGTATGTTCTCGCGCTGCTGGACAACACCACCGCGCCGACCGCGATGACGCAGATGGTCGGGCGGGTGATGCGCCAGCCGCATGCGCGCCGCGTGGAAGATCATCCGGAATTGAATTGCTGCGCGATTTACTGCCACAACCAGCATGTCGGCGAGGCGGTCGCAAAAGTGAAAGCCGGGCTGGAAAGCGAGGGACTGACCGGGCTCGGCGAAGTGGTGCGCGCCGCCGGCGGCGATGACGCGCCGGTGAAAGTGCGCGTGAAACCGCGCGCGCAATACCGCAAACCGAAAGTGTTTTTGCCGCAGGTGCTGCACCGCGCGGGCGCGCGCAACTGGCGGCCGCTGGACTATGACCGCGACATTTTGCGCGCGATTCGCTGGGACAAACTCGGCGCGGGCGCGGCCGTGGATTTGGACGGCGAAGAGGCGCGCCGCGCGGTGGTGGTCTCGGTGCATTTGCAGGGCGAGGAGGAGCGCGGCGCGCCGGACGCGGGCGCGCGCATGCGTCCCGATGCGCCGCAACTGGAATATTTCGTGCGGCGGCTTTCCGATTCGGTGCCGAATGCGTGGCAGGCGGCGCGAATTGTTGATTCGTTTTTGCAAAAGCACCGCCGCGCCGGCTGCAACGATGCGCGGATTTTTGAAAGCCGCATTCACCTCTCCGAAAAACTCCGCCTGCGCGCCGCGGACGCGATCAATACCGCGGCCGAACTCGTCTTCGCCGAAAAAATCGGCGGCGGCGAAATCAAGTTTGATTTGGTCGCGGACAACGAGTTGAACCGGTCGTTTGAGGTTTTCGCCTCGGCCGGCGCGCGCACGCTGCAGGGGCGGCGCGGCGCGCAAGTGCAGCACAGTTTGTTTGAGCCGGTGTATGAGGGCGACTTCAACAACTTGGAGCGCGACTTCGCGCTCTGCCTGGACGGCAAGGCCGCGGTGAAGTGGTGGCACAAAGTCGCGGCGAAACAGGACTACGCGCTGCAGGGCTGGCGGCGCAACCGCGTACTGCCGGATTTCGTGGTCAGTTTGAAAAACGGAAAACTGCTGGTGCTCGAAACCAAGGGCATGCACCTGAGCGGAAACCCGGACACCGAATACAAAAAAGACCTGCTGGAAAAACTGGAGGCGGCCTACGCATGCGCCGACGATGTCGGCAAATACCAAACCGAAAAACCGCCGGCCGAATTTCGCATGCTGTTTGAAAACAGTTGGCGCGAGGAACTGAACAGCCTGGCCGGCGGCGCATGAACCTAAAGATCACTCCGCTCACCCCGGCCATCGGCGCCGAAGTTGGCGGGGTGGATCTTGGCGCGGATTTGCCGGACTCGGCAATTGACGAGTTGCACCGCGCGTTGTGCGAGCATTTGGTGCTGTTTTTTCGCGGGCAGGAGTTGACGCCGCGCGCGCATGTGGAATTTGCGCGGCGCTTCGGCGAATTGGACAAGCCGCACGAGGTGTATCCGCACGCCGAGGGTTTTGATGAAATCGCGGAGTTCGCGCATGACGGAAAAAACCGCGCCGACACCGATGAATGGCACACCGACCTGACCTTCAAGGCGAACCCGCCTTTCGCCGCGGTTTTGCATGCGCTGGAAGTGCCGGCGGTCGGCGGCGACACTTTGTGGACCAGCATGTGCGCGGCCTATGACGGGCTGCCGGACGCGGTCAAGGAGCAACTCGCGCCGCTTTCCGCGGTGCACGACATCGGCTCGTTTCGCAACAACCTGCTCGGGCGCGATCACGACATCGCCGCGCTCAACGCCGCGCTCGCCGGCGGCTCGGCCGTGCATAAAATGGTCGCGCGCCATCCGGTGAGCGGGCGGCGCATTCTCTATGTCAACCAGTCTTTTACGCGGCAAATCATCGGCATGTCGGTTCCCGACAGCGACCGCCTGCTGCAGTTTCTTTACAGCCACGCCAACCGCCCGGAATTTCAAGTCCGTTTTCGCTGGTCAAAAGGCGCGGTGGCGATGTGGGATAACCGCGCCACGCAGCATTACGCGGCCGCCGATTACGCCGACTTTCGGCGCATGCACCGGGTGACGGTGGTGAATGACCGGCGCGTTACGCCCGAAACTTAAACGCCTTGAACTGCAGTTTTCGCGCGGCGATTTTCTTCCGCATTTCCTGTTCGGCGTTTTCATACATCAAAAGCAGCGCGGGAATCACGAACAGCACCAGCAGCGTGGCGAAAGCCAGGCCGAAGGAGATGGTGGTCGCCATCGGAATCAGAAACTGCGCCTGCAGCGAGGTCTCAAACAACAGCGGGAGGAGGCCGGAGATGGTGGTCAGCGAAGTCAGCAGCACCGGGCGCAGCCGGCGGCACGCCGCATCTATCAGCGCACCGCGCGCCGCCGCGCCTTTTTCGCGCAGTTTTTTGTAATAGACCACCAGAATGATGGAGTCGTTGACCACGATTCCCGACAGCGCGAAAAAGCCGAACAGCGACAGGATGGTGATGTTCTGCCCCATCAGCACATGCCCCCACACCGCGCCGACCATGCCGAACGGAATGATGAACATGACCACCAACGGCCAGCCGTAGGAGCCGAACACCCAGGCGAGCACCAAATAGATCAGCGACAGGCCGAGCAGCATGCCGAATTTCATGTCGCCGAGGGTTTCGTCCTGGTCGGCCTGGCTGCCCTCAAAGGAAAACGACACGCCGTGCCGCGTGGCGAGTTCCGGCAGCACGCCGGTTTCCAGTTCGCGGCGGATGCGGTTGGCGTTGTTGACGCTGTCATCCACGCTGGCGGTCACGGTCACGGTGAGTTTGCCGTTGGAGCGGCGGATGGATTCAAAGCCCTGCTCGCGGCTGATGGTGGCGAGGCCGCCGACCGATTCAATGTTGCCGCTCGGCAGCACCACCGGAAGCGTCGCCAACCCGGCCGCGGTGTCGCGCTCGGCGCCGGACAGCATCAGGCGGACTTTGATCGCGTCGTAGCCGTCGGAAATTTCCTGCACTTCGTAGCCGTCATACGCGGCGCGCAACTGGCGCGAAACATTGTCCACGCTTAAACCGAGCGCCTCCGCGGTCGGCGTGAGTTGCAGCACCATCTGCTCGCGCCCGTAGGGCGAGTCGTCGCCGATGCCGCTCACGCCGGCGATGTCGGCGAGAATGTTCTGCAGTTCCTGCGTGGCGCGCTTGACCTGCTCTATGCCGTTGCCGGAGACGAGCAGTTCAAAGTCGCGTCCGGGGGGGCCGGCGCGCGGCTCCAAAATGGTCAGGCTCTCCACGCCCGGGCGCGCCGGGAGTTTCGCCTTCCACGCGGCGGTGATGTCGCGGTTGCGCAGCGCGCGCTTGTCCGGGTCGGTGAGTTGGGCGACCACCGAGCCGAACTGGTCGCCGTAGCGCGCGTTTTCCCCGGTGGTCTGGCCGCGCAGCACATACGCGAACTTGATCAGTTCGCGCCCGTAGTCGCTCTCCACTTCCAGCAGCGCGCGCTCCACTTCGTCCAGATACTCGCGCACTTCGCTCGCCGGCGCGCCGGCGACGAAACCGACATTGGCGTAAATTTGCTCCTCCTCGGCGGTCGGGAAAAAGGAAAATTGAATGCGCCCCGAGGCGGCCCAGCCGACGGTGACTAGCAGCGAGGTGACCACCGCGGCCAGCGTGACCCAGCGGTTTGCGAGCGCGGCGGTTACCGCCGGGCGAAAATAATTCTCGCGAAAGTTGTCAAACAGGCCGTCCAAATATTGCCGCGTCTTGCCCGGGGTGTATTCCTTCATGCCGCGGAAGGAATGCGTCAGGTGGCCGGGCAAAATCAAAAAGCATTCAATCAGCGAGGCGAGAATGACGCAAATGACCACTATCGGAATGGTCTTCATGATGGAGCCGATGACGCCGCCGACTATCAGCAGCGGCATGAACGCGGCGATGGTGGTCAGCGACGAGGAAAGCACCGGGCCCAGCATTTGCCGCGCGGCGTTGGCCGAGGCGTCGCGCGGGCGCGAACCCTGCTCGTAGCGCGTCATCGCCTCCTCGCCGACCACGATGGCGTCGTCCACGATGATGCCGAGCGCCATGATCAGGCCGAACAGGCTGAGCATGTTGATGGAGCCGCCGAACATGTAAAGCGCGGCGAGCGCGGCCATGAACGAAATCGGAATGCCCACCGCGGTCCACCAGGCGACCCGGCCGCTCATGAACAAAAACAGCATCAGCACCACCAGCACCAGCCCGCCGGCGCCGTTTTTTATCAGCGTGTTGATGCGGCCGCTGATGAGTTTCCACTCCTCTTCAAACGGGACCAATTCAATGCCGTCCGGAAGTTGCGGGCGCGTCTCGTCCAGCCACTCGCGAAAAATGCGCGCAGCGTCCAAGGCGTCGCTGGTGTCGGTGCGCTTCAGATCCATCACCACGGCCGGCTTGCCGCGGTAGCGGACGGTCACTTCAAAGTCGCGCTGGCGGCGCTCAATGTTGGCGATGTCGCCGAGCGACAGCCGCCGCCCGCCGCCTTCGGCGATCACCGGAATGGTCGCGAATTCCAGTTCGTCCTTGCGCCGCTCGCGAAAGCGCAACTGGCGCGCGGTGTCGCCCTGCCCGACTATGCCGACCGGCACATTCTGCGACCAGGAAGAAACGCGCCGGCCGATTTCCTCCAGCGAAAGCCCGAGGCGGCGCAATTCGCTGGTCGGAATTTCAATCGCGATTTCCTCCTTGGGCAGGCCGCTGATTTCAATTTTGGCGATGCCGCGCTCCAGCAATTCCTGTTCAAAGCGCCGCACCAGCGGGCGCAACTCATCCACTTCATCGGCGCCGGCGACCAGCAGACTGGTTACATTGCCGTAGTCGGCGACCTTGCTGACTTCCGGCGTCTCCGCGCTCGCCGGCAAATTGCGCACCAGATCGACGCGCTCCTTGACGCGCGAGACCGCGAGCGCCATGTCGGTGCCTTCCTCAAACTCCAGCAGCACCGCCGAACTTCCCTCGCTGGAAGTGGAGGTGATTTGCTTGACATAGTCAACGTCGCGCAATTCCTGCTCCAGCGAAATCGTGATCAGTTCCTCCACATCCACCGCGCTGGCGCCGCTCCACGCGGTCACCACCGTGGCGTAGTCAATGTCAAAACTCGGAAGGAACTGGGTGTTGAGTCCGCGGATGCCCCACAATCCGGCGAGCACCATCATGGTCATCAGCAAATTTGCGGCGACCGGGTGCGTGCTAAAAATTCCGATCGGGTCCCTTTGCCCGTTCATTCGCGCACCACTTTGACGCGCAGCCCGCTCACCGCCTGCGGCAGGCGCGAACTTAAAATTTCGTCTCCGTCTTCAAAGCCTTCGCCGGAGACGATCAGCATCTGCCGCCCGTCCACCTGCCGCTGCCCGAGGCGGCGCACCGGGCGCGACTGCAGCACGCCGTCGCGCACCACATAGACGCGCCCGTTTCCATACAGCGAATCCGGCGACACCGCGAGCGCGCCGCTGAGCGGCGGCAATTCCAGGCGCACTTCCACGGTGTCGCCGAGCACCGGCAGGCGCGCGCCGTCCTCGGCGCGAAAGAACGCGTCAATGCCGCCCTGCCCTTCGTCCACATTCGCCGACAGGCGGTGCAGGCGCAGATTGATGCCGCCGCCTTCGCCGAGCACCAGCGCGCTCACCTTGCGCCCGGAATCCAGCGCGCGGCGCAGCAGCGGCACATGCAGATCGGGCACCTGCGCGCGCACTTCCAGTTGCGAGTCGTCATACAACTGCACCAATTGCTCGCCGCGCGCGGCGCGGTCGCCGGGCGCGGCCATGATTTCGGTGACGCGCCCGTCAAACGGCGCGGCCACGCGCGCCCGCTCGCGCTCGCGCTCGGCGCGGCGCACCGCGGCCGCGGCTTTGTCGCGGCGCGCGGTGAGTTGCGCGCGGCGCGGCGCGGCGTCGTTGATCGCCTGGCGGCGCTGCGCCACCGCGAGCAACTGGGTTTGCTCGTCGCGAAGCGCGTCGTCCAGCGCGGCTTCCGAGCCGAGTTGCGACTGCGCCAGTTGTTTTGCGCGCGCGACTTTTTTGCGCGCCAATTCCAGCAGCGACTCCTCGGCTTTCAGCGAGTCGCGGTCGGCGCGGCGCTTCACTTTGTCGCTTTCAATCAGCGCTTCAATTTCCGCCAAATCGGCGGCGCGCTCGCGCATCGCCAGTTCGGCGTCGCCGTCGTCCATGACGATGAGCGCCTGCCCGCGCTTGACCGCGTCTCCCTCCAGCACTTCCACCGAAATGATGTCGGCCTCCACCGCGGCGGTGAGAATGCTGTTTTTCGGCGATTCCACCTCGCCGAAAATGCGCAGCATCGGCGACACCGGCGCTTTTTCCACGACCTGCACCGACACCACCGGCGCGCGGTCGGCCGACTGCAGCGGCTCGGGTTTGTCGGCGGTGATAATGAACAGCACGACCAGCAGCAAGCCGCCCAGCAAAATGCCGAGCGGAAGCGCGAATTTCATCAGTTTGGGGGGTATGGTAATGGTTCGCATCTGCGTGTCCGGTTCGCCGCCGGGGATTATAATTTACGCCGGGATTATAATTGATATTTGCAGTTTCGCCGGGCGAACGGGCCGCGAGTTTACGCAAAGTTTACATGTCTTTGGATGAATATCTGCGCCGCTTTGAAAACGCGCGGCGAATCACGCTGGTGGGCCCGCTGCCGCCCGGCGCCGGCCCCGATGAAGTGCGCCCGGAAGAACCGCTGGTGTGGATTGACGGCGGCGCAAATCACCGCGACGCGGGCGGAAGTTTTCGCGGCGGTTTTGCAGTCGGCGACGGCGACTCGGCGCGCGGCGCGCTGGACCAGTATTTGCCGGAGGAAAAAGACCATTCCGACCTGTCCTATGTGTTGCGGAATCTTCCGGCGCATTTCGGCGAAGTGACGCTGCGCGGATTTCTCGGCGCGCGGCGCGACCACGAACTCTTCAACCTCGGCGAAGTTCACCGCTTTTTGTCCGCGGCAAAACCGCCGGCGCGCGCGCAATTTGACGACAGCGTGTTCGGCTACTCCGAAGGCGAGTGGAAATTTTCCGCCGACGGGGTGTTCAGCCTGGCCGCGTTTGAGGCGACCGAAGTGGAACTTTTCGGAGCGTGCCAATATCCGCTGGCGGCGCCGACCAAGATCGCGCCGCTGACCTCGCTCGGGCTCAGCAACCGCGGCTTTGGCGAAATCACCCTGCGCGCGCGCGGGCCCGTTTTTATTTTCCTGCCGCAATGCCGCGGCGAAAAAACATGACCGACCCTTTTGACTTTCAAGCGCAAACCGCCCGCTTCGCCGTCATCGGCAATCCGGTCGCGCACAGCCGCTCGCCGCAAATCCACCAAATGTTCGCGCAGCAATTCGGCATCGCGCTGGAATACGGGCGCATTCAAGTGGACGCCGGCGGTTTTGAACAGGCGGTCAGCCACTTCACCGCGCGCGGCGGCGCCGGGCTGAATGTAACGCTGCCGTTCAAGTTGGAAGCGCGGCAACTCTGCGGCCGCCCGGGCAACACCGTCAGCGCGCGCGCGCAAAACGCCGGCGCGGTCAACACCTTGCGCTTTGAAGGCGGCGCGGTGTTCGGCGACAACACCGACGGCGCGGGTTTGGTGCGCGACATTGAACACAACCTTGGCATGCAAATCGCCGGCAAGCGCGTGCTGCTGCTCGGCGCCGGCGGCGCGGCGCGCGGCGTGCTGCAGCCGCTGTCGCAATGCGCGCCGAAAAACATCACCGTGGCAAACCGCACCGCGCAAAAAGCGCGCGCCCTTGCAAAAGATTTCGGCGGCGGCATTCGCGGCTGCGGCCTCGGCGAAGTCAAAGGCGAAGTTTTTGACCTGGTCATTCACGGCTCGTCCGCCGGCCTGCAGGGCGAAGCGCCGGATATTGACGCGAACTGCCTGCGCGGCGCATTCGCCTATGACATGCTCTACGCGCCGGCCGGCGAAACCACCGCGTTCATACAATGGGCACTCGCCAGCGGCGCGGCGCGCGCCGGCGACGGCCTCGGCATGCTGGTGGAACAGGCCGCCGAATCCTTTTACCTGTGGCACCGCCGCCGCCCGGACACCGCGCCGGTGCTCGGCGCGCTTCGCAGCGAATCATGAAACCGAGTTTTGAAAATACGCTGGTCATCGCGATTTCGTCGCGCGCGCTTTTTGATCTGGAGGCGAGCCACGAGGTGTATGAAAAGCGCGGGCTGGACGCGTATGCCGACTACCAAATCGCGCGCGAGGCCGAGCCGCTGGAGCGCGGCGTCGCGTTTGCGATGGTGGAAAAATTTCTCGCGCTGAATGACGGCGGCGGCGGAAAACACCAAATGGTGGAGATCGTTTTGATCTCGCGCAACAGCGCCGACACCGGCCTGCGCATTTTCAATTCCATCCAGCACTACGGCCTGCAAATCAGCCGCGCCGCCTTCACCGGCGGGCAGCCGACTTCGCACTATGTCAAATCGTTCGGCGCCGATTTGTTTTTGTCGGCCGACCCGTCGGATGTGCGCGAGGCGCTGGATGCCGGCGCCGCGGCCGCGACCATTTTGCCGTCGCAGGTCGGCGCGGGCGGCTCAAAGCAATTGAAGATCGCGTTTGACGCCGATGCGGTGCTGTTTTCCGACGAAGCCGAGAAGGTTTTTCAGGAGGGCGGGTTGCAGGCGTTTTCCGACGCCGAAAAAACCAAGGCCGACAGCCCGCTGCCCGGCGGCCCCTTCAAAAAAGTTCTCGCCGGACTGCACGCCATTCAGGGCAACTACGACCCGCAAAACTCCCCGGTGCGCACCGCTCTTATCACCGCCCGCGCCGCGCCGGCGCACGAGCGCGTGATCAAAACCCTGCGCGCCTGGGACATCCGCATAGACGAAAGTTATTTTCTCGGCGGCATGGACAAGGGCGAATTCCTGCAGGCCTTCGGCGCCGACATTTTCTTTGATGACCAGCGCGGCCACTGCGACTCGGCGCGCCGCCATGTGCCGACCGGGCATGTGCCGCATGGGGTGGTGAATGAGTGAGCGAACCCCTACTCCGGCAGCACGCGCTCGCCCCGGTGCAAATCCTCCAGCGACTCGCGCTCGCGCGCGAGGTGGAATTCGCCGCCGTCCACGATGACTTCGGGCGGGCGCGGGCGGGCGTTGTAGTTTGAGGACATGACCGCGGCGTAGGCGCCGGCGGTGCGCACCGCGAGCAGGTCGGATTCGCGGACATTCAGGCGGCGCGCCTTGCCGAGGAAGTCGCCGCTCTCGCAGACCGGGCCGACCACGTCGTATTGCGCCGCCTCGCCGCGCGGGCGCCGCTCCACCTCCACGATTTCCTGATAGGCCTGGTAAAGCGCCGGGCGCAGCAGGTCGTTCATGCCGGCGTCCACCACGCAAAAGTCGGAGACCGCGCCGCGCTTGATGCAAAGCACGCGCGTCAGCAACACGCCGGCGTTGCCGAGAATCGCGCGGCCGGGCTCAATCACAACCGGCAGCGTTTTTTTGCGCGCGCGCATTTCGCGCGTGATCACTTCGCAGTATTCGGCCGGAGTCGGCGGCGTCTCGTCGCGGTAGCGCACGCCGAGGCCGCCGCCGAAATCAATGTGGTCTATTTCAATGCCGAGGCCGGCGAGTTCATCGGCGAAATCCAAAACGCGGCGCAGCGCGTCGCGGTAGGGCGCGAGGTCGGTCAACTGCGAGCCGATGTGGCAGGCGACTCCGCTGATGCGCAGGTTCGGGTCGGCGTGCGCGCGGCGGTAAATTTCGGCGGCGCGCGCGGCGTCCACGCCGAATTTGTTTTCGCGCAGGCCGGTGGAAAGATAGGGGTGCGCTTTCGCGTCCACATCCGGATTCAGCCGCACCGAAATCGCCGCGGGGCGGCCGTGCTCGGCGGCGAGCGCGCTTACGCGCCCGGCCTCGCTTTCCGATTCAATGTTGAAGCAGGCGATGCCGGCCGCGAGCGCCTCGCGGATTTCCCAGTCCTGCTTGCCGACGCCGGAGAAAATCGTTTTGCCCGGATCGCCGCCGGCCGCGATGACGCGGCGCAATTCGCCGCCGGAGACGATGTCAAACCCGGAGCCGAGGCGCGCCAGCAAGTTGATCACCGCGAGGTTGCCGTTGGCTTTGACCGCGTAACAAATTCGGTGCGGGTGGCCGCCGAAAGCCTCGTCAAAAGCGCGCCAATGCCGCTCTATGGTCGCGCGCGAATACACATAACATGGCGTGCCGGCGCGCGCCGCGATTTCGGCGAGCGGCACTTGCTCGGCGTGCAGGGCGTCGCCGGCGTATTGGAAGTGGTCCATTTATTCAGCGGAGACCGGAGCGGCCGACTGCGCCGGTTCGCCGCCCGGCAAATACAGCGGCCCGCTCTGGCCGCACGACGCCAGCAAACAGCCGGCGGCAATTAAAGCCGCCAGCGGCAATTTTTTCATTCGCCGGCCTCCTTGCGCGCATCCAGCAGTTGCAGCGCGGCTTTCGCCGCTTTCGCCACTTGCGCCGGCGCGGTGCCGCCGGCGTGGTCGCGCGCGCCGACCGAGCCTTCCAAACTGAGCGCGGCCTGCACGTCGTCCTCCACTGCCGGGCAAAATCGCCGCAGGTCTTCGGTTTTGATTTGCGCCAGTTCCAAATTGTTTTCCAGCGCAAACGCGACCGCCTTGCCGACCGCCTCGTGCGCGTCGCGAAACGGCACGCCCTTGGCGGCGAGGTAGTCGGCGAGGTCGGTCGCGGTGGCGTGGCCGCGCGCGGCCGCGGCGCGCATGTTTTCGCGGCGCGGTTTCATGTGCGCGGCCATTTCCGCGAACACTTCCAGGCAGGCGAGCGCGGTGTCGGCGCTGTCAAAAAGCGCCTCCTTGTCCTCCTGATTGTCGCGGTTGTAGGCGAGCGGCTGCGCCTTCATCAGCATCAGCAGCGCGCTCAGGTTGCCGCAGACGCGCGCGCATTTTCCGCGGATGAGTTCGGCCGCGTCGGGATTTTTCTTTTGCGGCATGATGCTGGAGCCGGTGCAAAACGCGTCTCCCAAATCCACAAACGCGAACGCGTCAGACGACCACAGCACCAACTCCTCGGCCATGCGCGACAGGTGCACCATCAGGAGCGCCGCGTGCGCGCAAAACTCCACGGCGAAATCGCGGTCGGAAACCGCGTCCAGCGAATTGCTGCAGACGCGCGCGAAACCCAATTCGGCCGCGGTCATTTCGCGGTTGATGGCGAAGCCGGTGCCGGCGAGCGCCGCGCTGCCGAGCGGAGACGCGTTGGCGCGGGCGCGGCATTCGCGCAGGCGCTCGTAGTCGCGCTGCAGCATTTCATTCCAGGCGAGCAGGTGGTGGCCGAAAGTCACCGGCTGCGCGCATTGCATGTGGGTAAAGCCGGGCAGAATGGTCGCCGCCTCTTTCGCCGCCATCTCGACGAGCGTGCGCTGCAACGCGCCGAGCGCGCCGCACATTCGGTCGATTTCCTCGCGCAGCCACAATCGCATGTCGGTCGCGACCTGGTCGTTGCGCGAGCGCGCGGTGTGCAGTTTTTTTCCGGCGTCTCCGATCATTTCGGTCAGTTTCGCCTCAATGTTCATGTGCACATCTTCATGCGCCTCCGACCACTCAAACTCGCCGCGCTCAATTTGCGCGGCGATTTCGCGCAGGCCGTCTTCAATGCGCTTGCATTCGTCCGCGCTCAGCACGCCGGCCGCGGCCAGCATGCGCGCATGCGCGACTGAGCCGGCGATGTCGTGGCGCGCGAGGCGGCGGTCAACGCCGACCGACGCGGAAAATTTTTCCATGCGCGCGTGCGTCGCGGCCGAGAAACGGCCGCCCCACATTTTGTTCGCGGATTTTTTGCCGGGGTTTTTCTTGCTCATGCGCAGCGCGCCTTCGGGTTCGCCGAGTGTACATTCTTTTCCGCGGGCCGCGCTTGCCGGGCGCGCAACCGCTCAATGATTTCGCCGATGAGCCGCGGGCCGCGGTAGATGAAGCCGGTGTAAATCTGCACCAATTCGGCGCCCGCCTCAAATTTTTCCAGCGCGTCTTCGGCCGAATCAATGCCGCCGACGCCGATGATCGGAATTTCGCCCTGCAGGTTGCGAGACAGCCGCGCCACCGTCTCGGTCGCGCGCGCGCCGAGCGGCGCGCCGCTCAGCCCGCCGACTTCGCCTGCGAGCGCGTGCCCGACTCCGTCGCGCGACAGCGTGGTGTTGGTCGCGGCGATGCCGTCTATGCGGTGCTTGCGCGCGACTCCGGCGAGCGCGTCCAGCGCGCCGCCGCCGAGGTCGGGCGCGATTTTCAGCACCAGCGGCACGCGCCGCCCGCTCGCCTCGGCCAATTCGCCGCGCTTGCGGTTGAGCGCGGCGAGCAGCGGCGCGAGCGCGCCCTCCTCCTGCAGATCGCGCAGGCCCTGCGTATTCGGCGAGGAAATGTTCACCGAGATGTAATCGGCGTGCATGTGCACCGCCTCCATGCAGGCCGCATAGTCGGCGTGCGCGTCGTCCATCGCGGTCGCCGCGTTCTTGCCGATGTTGACCCCCTTGATGATGCCGGGCGCGGCGCGCGCGAGGTTGCGGACGAAACTCGCGAGGCCGCCGCTGTTGAAACCCATGCGGTTGATCAGCGCGTGCTGTTCGGGCAGTCGAAAAATTCGCGGCTTCGGATTTCCCGGCTGCGGCAGCGGCGTTACCGCGCCGAGTTCCACCCAGCCGAAACCGAGCGCGTGCAGCGCGTTGCATGCGCGCGCGCGCTTGTCCAGGCCGGCGGCGAGCCCCACCGGATTTGGGAAATTGATGCCCATGACTTTGCGCGGCAAATCGCGGCGGCGGTTGCATTTCGCCAGAAGCGCGGTGGCGATGCGGCTGCGCGACGCGCCTGCCAGCGCGGCGAGGGCGAAGTCGTGCGAGGTCTCGGCCTCCAGCGCGAACAGCATGCGCCGCAGGCCTGAATAGATTGCCATCAGCCGCGCCTCATGCTCGTGGCGCCGGCGCTCCATTTCGCCGCGGCTTCGGCGGCGCGGCCGGTGTAATTCGCCGGCGTCATTTCCAGCAATTGTCGCTTCGCTTCCGGGGAAATTTTCAAATCTTTGATGAACTTGCACAAGTCTTCGCGCGTTGCGCCGCCACGCATCAACTTCCCGAGTTCTTCGTATGCCCACTTGACGCCGTGACGGCGCATCACCGTTTGCACCGCCTCGGCCAACACCTCCCAGTTGTTCTCCAAGTCATCGTCGATTCGATCTTTTTCCAATCCCAGTTTCGACAGCCCTTTGACGCTCTCCTCCAACGCGAGCATGGAATGGCCGACGGCGACGCCGAGGTTGCGCAGCACGGTGGAATCGCTCAGGTCGCGCTGCCAGCGGCTGACCGGAAGCTTCTCCGAGAAATGTTGCAACAATGCGTTGGCGACACCGATGTTTCCTTCGGAGTTTTCAAATTCAATCGGATTGATCTTGTGCGGCATTGCGCTCGATTCGATTTCGCCTTTGACCTTGCGGCGAAAATAGCCGAGCGAAATGTAGCCCCACATGTCGCGGTCCAGA
>JALCBG010000027.1:17595-28073 GCA_028066695.1 Gammaproteobacteria bacterium
GACCTTGCGGCGAAAATAGCCGAGCGAAATGTAGCCCCACATGTCGCGGTCCAGATCCAGCGCGATCGTGTTGAAGCGGCGCAAACCGTCGCACAGCGCGGCGAGGTGATCGTGCGGCTCTATTTGCGTGCTCATCGGCTGGTATTCCAGGCCGAAACCGCGCACGAACGCGGCCGCGATGCCGTCCCAGTTCAATTTCGGGTAGGCCGCGAGGTGGGCGTTGAAGTTGCCGCTCGCGCCGTTGAGTTTCCCCAGCATTGGCAGCGCGGCGAAGTCGTCGTGCGCGCGCGCAAAACGCGCGGCGAAATTGGCGAACTCCTTGCCCACGGTGGTCGGGCTGGCCGGCTGGCCGTGGGTGCGCGCGAGCATCGGTTGCTTGGCGTGCCTTTTCGCCAGAGCGCGCACCGTGTCTATCAGCGCGCGCATTTGCGGCAGCACAATTTTCTCGCGCGCGTTCTTCATCAGCAGCGCATAGGCGAGATTGTTGATGTCCTCGGAGGTGCAGGCGAAATGGACGAACTCGCCGCATTTGGAAAGCGCCTGCGATTTGCGCGCGCCGATTTTTTCCTTGATGAAATACTCAACCGCCTTGACGTCGTGGTTGATCTTGTTGTCGTACTCCTTAATGCGCGCAGCATCGAGCATGGAAAATCTTTCCGCCAACTCGCGCAAAAATTTCATGTCGCCGGCCGCAAACGCCGGCACTTCTTTGATGCCGCGCTGTGCGGACAAGTGGAGCAACCATTCCACTTCCACCTTTACGCGCGCATGCATCAGCGCGAACTCGCTGAAAAAGTGACGCAACCGCGCGCACTTGGACTGGTAACGCCCGTCCAGCGGCGACAGCGCAGTCAATTTGTTCAGGGGAAGCGGGGAAGTTGCCACGACTGGGGCTCGGTTGGGGAGTCCAATCATAGCACGGCATTCACTCGGCCGCGCGAATTACGCCGCCGCCGATGCAGATGTCGCCGCGGTAAAACACCACCGACTGCCCGGGCGCGACCGCCCACTGCGGCCGCTCAAATTCAATCCGCGAAAAGTCGGGGCCGAGCATGGAGATCACACAGTCCTGGTCGGGCTGGCGGTAGCGCGTTTTCGCCGCGCATTTTGCCGGCAGCGGCGGCGGCGCGCCGCCAATCCAATGCAGATCCTCGGCGATAACCGCGCGCGCCAGCAGCGCCGGGTGCTCATGCCCCTGCACCGCGTAGACGGTGTTGCTCGCGATGTCCTTGCCGGCGACATACCAGGCATCGCCGCCGCCGCCGATGCCGAGTCCGCGGCGCTGCCCGATGGTGTAATAGCACGCGCCGCGGTGCTCGCCGACCACTTCGCCTTCGGGCGTTTTGATTTTTCCGGCGCGCTCCGGCAAAAACCGCGCGAGAAAATCGGCGAAGCGCCGCTCGCCGATGAAGCAGATGCCGGTGCTGTCTTTTTTGTCGTGGGTCGGCAGCCCCAGTTCGCGCGCGCGCGCGCGCACCTGCGACTTTTGCATCGCGCCGACCGGAAACGCGCAGCGCCGCAGCGCGTCCTGTCCGAGCGTGTGCAGGAAATAACTCTGGTCTTTTTCGTCATCGCATCCCTTGCGCAGCACAAACCGCCGCCCGCCATTATCGGCATCGGCGTCGCGCCGCGCGTAATGCCCGGTCGCGATGTAATCCGCGCCGAGCCGCAGCGCCCAATCCAGAAATTCCTTGAACTTGATTTCCTTGTTGCACACCACATCCGGATTCGGCGTGCGCCCGTTGCGGTATTCGTCAAGGAACACCTTGAACACGCGCGTCCAGTATTCGTGCGAGAAGTTGATCGTGCGAAGCGGAATTTCCAACTGCCTGCAGACTTCCTCGGCATCGGCCAAATCCTCGGCCGCGGCGCAGTATTCCGCGTCGTCGTCCTCCTCCCAGTTTTTCATGAAGAGGCCGGTGACTTTGTGCCCCGCTTCCAGCAGGGAATGCGCGGCGACCGAAGAGTCGACGCCGCCGGACATGCCTACGATGATGTTGTCCATGGGGTTTCGCGAGAGGAGCGGGGATGTTTTTTTAGGGTAGCACAGCGGGAAGGCGCGGTGTAAGCGGCGCAAATTCGCGCAAAACGCGGTTTTTACCGCGTAATTTTTTTCGTAGCCGCTTGACTTTTTTGCGGGACGCCCTATAATTGCAGGCATCGGCTCAATCAGCTGAATTCCATCAACCACTTCGGAGGATCGCAATGAACATCGCAACCAATATCGGCCCGGGGGCAATGCCGTTCATCTGAACGCTGTTCCCGAAAAACCGGCCGCTGTTACGGCGGCCGGTTTTATTTTTTCCATTTTCCGAAAAGATTTTTTTCTCGGGCTTGCTTGGCAAGGCGAAGAGTTTTCATTTCCATAATTCCGAAAATCTTTGAGCCACTTGAGTTTCCTTTCTTTCGGGAATTCCCGAACAAACCCCAGAGTCAAGGAATCGACAAGCGCATGCAGACCTTGATGGTTGTGGAAATACGACATCAGAATTTCCTCTTCTTCGTCATTCAGCTTTTCCAACGCCTCAATCACCTGGTCGTAGGTTAAGTCATCGCCTGTAGACCAAGGCATGTAAGGCATGTAGGACGCGTCATTCTCGATTTTTTCCTCCAGCAAATTGAGATTTTTCTCGTCCAGTATGGGTTCGAGAGTCTCAATAGACCGCCGAATGTGAAACCAAATGGCGTCGGCAACCTTTCGCCGGCCCCGGCGGATGGCGCGCCCGCTGATAAACAGACTGATAGCCGCGCTGATAATGGCGCTGGTAATTGCGGCAAGAACTATGTTCATTGAATGAAATTGTCGTGCGGCGGGCGCGGAACGGAGGTTGATTGTGCCGGGCGAAGATTGCCGGTTTCGTCCTGATTGTTGCGTCGATAGGAAAGTATAACGGATTCACCGCCGGAACACCGCGAATTCCGCCGCGCTTCGGGAATTCCCCCTCACCCCTTCTGTATCTTCTCAATAATCTCCCGCATCGGCTCGTGCGCGCCTTCGCGGCCCGGCGCGACTTCGCTGATCAGAAACGACACGTCGGTTCCCGGCTCGAGAATGTCCGGGTACATTTCCGCCAGATGCCCCTCGTGCAGCACTTCGCCGCCGAGGCCGATTTGCCAGCCGTCCTTGCCGAGTTCGCGCGCGTAGCCCATGGCATGCGCGGCGCGAAAAACCGCGTCCAAAAATTGCTCGCAGGTGTCAAAAGTCATGCCGCTCTCCGGCCGGTGTTGTAAGTCGGGCGTTGTAATTGAATGCGGCGATTTTAAGAAAACCGCCGCAACTTGTCAAGCGGACGCGGCGTTACTCGGGGCGCCACTCGTCGGGCATGACGATTCCGTCTCCGAAAAACCACGCCTCCATCTGCTCGGCGAGATAGCGCTTGTGTTTTGCGTCCAGCGGGTTGAGTTTGTATTCGTTGATCAGGATGGTCTGCCGGCGCAGCCATTCCTGCCAGGCTTCCTTGGAGACATTTTCAAACAGCCGCTTGCCGAGTTCGCCGGGCCACGGCGGATGGTCGAGCCCTTCGGACTCTTTGCCGAGTTTTACGCAGTGCACTTTTCGGGTCACCGAAGCATCTCCAGTATGCGCCCGACCGCGGACGGCAGGCCGATGCGCGCGGACTTTTTCGGGTTGTACCAGATTTGCGCGCCGCCGTCCATTACGCGCGGCGCGGCCGCGACCACCGCGGCCGGCAGCGGGCGAATGTGCAAATCAAAATGGGTGAAGGAATGGCGGATGCCGGGCAATGCGCGGCCGGGTTTCACCACCAGGCCGAATTGCAGTTCGCAGTCGCGGACCATGGCGGCGCGCGGCGCGGCGCGGCCGTTGTGCGCGTATTCCGGCGGCGACCACAGGCCGCCCCAAATGCCGCTCGGCGGGCGGCGCACCAGCAGCAATTCGGCGCGGCGGTTTTGCACCAGCAGCATGGTCACCGACTTGCTCGGCCGCGCGCGTTTCCCCGCGCGCCGCGGATAGGCGAGTTGTTCGCCGCGGCGGCGGGCTTCGCAACCCGCGGCGAGCGGGCATTCGGCGCAGTTCGGGCGGGCCGTGCAGACGCCCGCGCCGATGTCCATCAGCGCCTGGTTGTAATCGCCGACGCGCGCGCGCGGCAGCAAACGCCCGGCCAGTTCCCAGAGTTGCGCTTCGGCGCCGCGCGCGTCTCCGTCTTCGCCGACCGCGTAATGGCGGGCGAGGACGCGGCGGACATTTGCGTCCAGCACCGCGTGCCGCGCGCCATGCGCGAACGCGAGAATGGCGCCGGCGGTGGAGCGGCCGATGCCGGGCAGCGCCAGCGCATCTTCAAACTTCTCCGGAAAAACGCCGCCGTGCTGCGCGATGATTTTTTTCGCGGCCGCCTGCAAATTTCTGGCGCGCGCGTAATAGCCGAGCCCCGACCAGTAATGCAGCAACTCGTCCGGCGCGGCTTCGGCGAGCGCGGCGATGTTCGGGAATCGCGCGATGAATTTTTTGTAATACGGAATCACCGTGCCGACGCGCGTTTGCTGCAGCATGATCTCGGCGACCCAGGCCGCATACGCGTCGCGCGCGCGCTGCCACGGCAGCGACTTTCGTCCGTGGCGGTCAAACCACCGCAGCGCGCGGCGGCGAAACAGCGCCATCTCGGACGCGGACGGCGCGCGCTGCAAAAAATTCCGGCGGGAAACTGGCGGCATATGGCATAATACCGCAACCCGCCGCTGCAACCCCGCCCGATGACGCCCATGCACAGTGCCCGCGCGCCGGCCCCGCCGCGCTTCGTTTTGCTCGCCGCCCTGCTCGCGGCGCCGCTCGCATGCATTTCGTCCGCGCCGCGCGCCGACGAAAACACCGTGGTCAAAACCGCAATCGCCGAATTCGGCGAGCCGCTTTACGCGGGCGGCATAGAGCACCTGCCCTACGCCAACCCGAACGCGCCCAAAGGCGGCAAGGTCGTGCTCGGCGCTTTCGGCACATTTGAGACGCTCAACTTTTATGTGCAAAAGGGCGAATGGCCGTCCAGCATCGGCGCGCTCTACGACAGTTTAATGGCCGGCTCCGACGACGAAATTGACGGCCTTTACGGCCTGATCGCCGAGTCGGTGGAATATCCGGCCGACAAAAGTTGGGCGGTGTTCAAGTTGCGCGACCGGGCGGTCTACCACGACGGCATGCCCATCATCGCCGCCGATTTTGTGCACGCGCTGGACGCGGTCAAAAAACACGGCCGCCCGTTCATCCAGTCCTTTTACACCGACGTGCTGCGCGCCGAGGCGCTGTCGGACAAGTTGCTGAAGTTTTATTTCGCCACGCGCGGCAGCATGAAACCGATCACCACCGCCGCCGGAATGTATCCGCTGCCGGTGCATTACTGGAAGGGGCGCGACATCACCGCATCCACGCTGGAGCCGCCGCTCACCAGCGGCCCCTACCGCGTAAAAAAACTGGACCCGGGCCGCTCCATCACCTACGAGCGCGTGGAAAATTACTGGGCGCGCGACCTGCCGCACAAGCGCGGCCTGCACAACATCGGCGAAATCCGCTACGAATACTACCGCGACCTCACCGTGGAGTTTGAGGCGTTCAAGGCCGGCGAAATTGATTTTCGCGCCGAGTCCAGCGCCAAGCGCTGGGCGACCGAATACGACATCGCCGCGATAAAAAACGGCGGCATGATCAAAGCCGAATTGCCGAACAAACGCCCGCGCGGAATGGGCGGGTATTTTTTCAACCTGAAGCGCGAAAAGTTCGCCGACATTCGCGTGCGCGAGGCGCTGCTGCACCTGTATGACTTTGAGGCGATTCGGCGCACGCTGTTATACGGGCAATACAAGCGCATCGCCAGTTACTTTCCAAACTCCGACTACGGCGCGCGCGGCGAGCCGGACGCGGCCGAACGCGCGCTGCTCGCGCCTTTCGCAAACGACATTCCCGAGGGCGCGCTCAAACGCGCGTTCATTCCGCCGAAGACCGACGGCTCGGGCCGCGACCGCGCCGGCAAACGGCGCGCGCTGCAACTTTTCAAGGAAGCCGGCTTTGAATTGCGCGGCGGCAAACTGGTGTCGCGCGCGAGCGGCGCGCAGTTCCAACTGGAACTGATGACCGCCTACCCGGAATCGCAGCGCCTCGCGCTGCCCTATGTGGAGGCGCTGAAAAAATTCGGCATAGACGCCTCCATTCGGCTGGTGGACACCTCGCAGTGGCGCACGCGCATTCACGACTACGACTTTGACATGTGGATCGGCGCGCTCAACTTCTTTCCGCCGCCGGGCACCGAACTGAAAAGTTTCTTCGGCTCCGAATCCGCCGACCAGCGCGGCGGAAATTCCGGCGGCATCAAAAACCCGGTGGTGGACGCGCTGATAGAAAAAGCAATCGCCGCGCGCGAGGCGGACGAACTGCAAACCGCGGTGCGCGCGCTGGACCGCGTGCTTTTGTGGAACCATTATGTGATTCCGACCTACTACAACGACGAAGCCTGGGTCGCCTACTGGAACCGCTTCGGCCGCCCGGAACGCAGCCCGGTCTACGCGACCGGCTTCCCGCGCGTTTGGTGGGTTGACCGCGAGAAGGACGCGGAGTTGAAACGCTGACCGCCCGGCATGCTCGCCTACATCATCCGCCGGCTGCTGTTGGTCGTGCCGACTTTGTTCGGCATCATGCTGGTCAATTTCGCGGTTATTCAGTTCGCGCCCGGCGGGCCGGTGGAGCAGGCGATTGCGACATGGCAGGGGCACGGCGCGGCCGCGACCAGCCGGTTTGCCGGCGGCGGCTCCGATGTGCCGGGCGCGGAGGGCGCGCAGGGGGAATTGGGCGGCGGCGGAATATCATCGGGCAAATACCGCGGCGCGCAGGGTCTGCGCCCGGAAGTCATCGCCGCGATTGAAAAACAATACGGCTTTGACAGGCCGCCGCACGAGCGGTTTTTTCGAATGCTGCGCGACTACGCGCGCTTTGATTTCGGCGAGAGTTATTTCAGCGACAAGCGCGTGATTGACCTGCTCGTGGAAAAAATGCCGGTGTCGGTTTCGCTCGGGCTTTGGACCACGCTGATCATCTACCTGGTCTCCATTCCGCTCGGCGTGCGCAAGGCGGTGCGCGACGACTCGCGCTTTGACGCGTGGAGCAGCGGCGTCATCGTCGCCGGCTACGCCATCCCGAGTTTTCTTTTCGCGGTGCTGATGATCGTGCTGTTTTCCGGCGGCCGCTATTTTGACATCTTCCCGCTGCGCGGCCTGACTTCGGAAAACTGGGAGGACTTTCCGTGGTGGCGGCAAATCGCCGACTACTTCTGGCACATCACGCTGCCGGTGCTGTCCATGGTCATCGGCGGTTTCGCCGGCCTCACCATGCTGACCAAAAACTCGTTCCTGGACCAAATCAAACTGCAGTATGTGCAGACCGCGCGCGCCAAGGGGCTGCCGGAAAGCCGGGTGCTCTACGGGCATGTGTTTCGCAACGCGATGCTCATCGTCATCGCCGGTTTTCCGGCGATGTTCATCGGCATTTTGTTCACCGGCGCGCTTTTGATTGAAGTGATTTTTTCGCTGGACGGCCTCGGCCTGCTCGGCTTTGAGGCCGCGATCAACCGCGATTACCCGGTGATGTTCGCCACCCTTTACATCTTCACGCTCATCGGAATGCTGATGCAAATCGTGCGCGATGTGATGTACACCATCATTGACCCGCGAATTGACTTTGAATCGCGGCATGTTTGAGGCCGCGCGCGGCGCGCTGTCCGGCATGCGCGCCTCACAACTCAATCTCCGCCGCTGGCAAAACTTCCGCGGAAACCGGCGCGGCTGGTGGTCGCTGTGGATTTTCCTGGCGCTTTTCACCGCGACTTTGTTTTCGGAACTGATCGCCAACGACAAGCCGGTGCTGGTGCGCTACGACGGCGCGTTTTACGCGCCGGTGTTTTTTGACTACCCGGAGACGCGTTTCGGCGGCGAATTTGAACTCGCCGCCGACTACCGCGACCCGTATTTGCGCGATTTGATAAACGCGCGCGGCTGGATTTTGTGGCCGCCGGTTCCGTTTTCCTACGACACCATTGACTACGAACTCGGCGTGCCGGCGCCGTCTCCGCCGTCGCGCCGCCACTGGCTCGGCACCGACGACCAGGCGCGCGATGTGCTGGCGCGCGCGCTCTACGGGTTTCGCATTTCCATTTTGTTCGGCCTCGCGCTGACGCTGCTGAGTTCCATTATCGGCGTCGCCGCCGGCGCGGTGCAGGGATATTTCGGCGGCCTCACCGACCTTTTAATGCAGAGGTTCATTGAAATATGGGAGGGCCTGCCGGTGCTGTATTTGCTGATCATCATGGCGACCGTGATTGCGCCCGGCTTCGCCAGTCTGCTCGCGCTGATGCTGCTGTTTTCCTGGACCGGCCTGGTCGCGGTGGTGCGCGCCGAGTTTTTGCGCGTGCGAAATTTTGAATACATCCGCGCCGCGCGCGCGCTCGGCGTCGGAGACGCAAAAATCATGGCGCGCCACATTCTGCCGAACGCGATGGTGGCGACGCTGACTTTCATGCCGTTCATATTGAGCGGCTCGGTGACCACGCTGACCGGCCTGGATTTTCTCGGCTTCGGCCTGCCGGCCGGCGCGCCTTCGCTCGGCGAAATGCTGAACCAGGGAAAAAACAATTTGCAGGCGCCGTGGCTCGGCATCACCGGCTTCGCGGTGATCGCGGTCATGCTGTCGCTCTTGGTGTTCATCGGCGAAGCGGTGCGCGACGCCTTTGACCCGCGGAAATTGTTTCAATGAGCGCGGCGCAAAAACAAAAACATGACGACGGCGGGGGCGGCGGCGAATTGCTCGCCGTGGAAGATTTGTCGGTGAGTTTCCGCACGCGCGACGCCGGCCGCGAATCGGCGGCGGCGGCGGTTCGCGGCGCGAGTTTTGTCATGCACGCCGGCGAGACGCTCGCGCTGGTCGGCGAATCCGGCTCCGGCAAATCGGCGACCGCGCTTTCGCTGCTGCAACTTTTGCCCTACCCGCAGGCGTTTCACCCGGGCGGCTCCATTCGCTACCGCGGCTTTGAAATGATCGGCGCCGGGGACGCCGAGTTGCGCCGCATTCGCGGCAACGACATCTCCATGATTTTTCAGGAGCCGATGAGCGCGCTCAACCCGCTGCACCGCATTGAAAAACAAATCGGAGAGACGCTCGCGCTGCACCAGGGCATGCCGCCCGCGGCCGCGCGCGCGCGCGCGTGCGAATTGCTGGAGCAGGTCGGCGTAAACGCCGGCGCGCACATTGACTCCTACCCGCACCAATTGTCCGGCGGCCAGCGCCAGCGTGTGATGATCGCGATGGCGCTCGCCAACAAGCCGGAAATCCTGCTCGCCGACGAGCCGACCACCGCGCTGGATGTGACCGTGCAAGCGCGCATTCTGGATTTGCTGAAGGAATTGCAGCGCGGCGAAAATTTAAGTCTGCTGCTGATCACGCATGACTTAAGCATGGTGCGCCGCGCCGCCGAGCGCGTGCTAGTCATGCAAAACGGGCGCATCGTTGAGCGCGGCGCGCGCGCGCAAATTTTCACCGCGCCGGCGCATGCCCACACCAAAGAGTTGCTCGCGGCCGAACCGCAGCCGCGCGCATCCAAACCGGAGCGGCCGCGGTCGGCGCGCGCGCTGCTGGAGGTGAAGGATTTGAAAGTGTGGTTTCCGGTTCGCCGCGGCCTGTTGAAGCGCACCGTCGGGCATGTCAAGGCGGTCAACCGCGCCTCGTTTTCGCTGCATGCGGGCGAAAACCTCGGCGTGGTCGGCGAATCCGGCTCGGGAAAAACCACGCTCGCGCTCGCCGCGCTGCGCCTTCTGCCGTCCGAAGGCGGCATCGCGTTCGGCGGCGCGCCGCTGGAAAACCTGCCGCGCCGCGACATGAAAAACCTGCGCCGCGAAATGCAAATCGTTTTTCAGGACCCGTTCGGCTCGCTCTCGCCGCGCATGTCGGTCGGCGAAATCGTCAGCGAGGGCCTGAACGCGCACCGCATCATTGCAGACCCGGCGGCGCGCGACCGGCGCGTGGTGGAAATTTTGCGCGAAGTGGAAATTGACCCGGCCGCGCGTTTTCGCTATCCGCATGAATTTTCCGGCGGCCAGCGCCAGCGCATCGCCATCGCGCGCGCGCTGATTTTGGAGCCGAAAGTTTTGTTTTTGGACGAGCCGACTTCGGCGCTGGACCGCAGCGTGCAAATTCAGGTGCTGCGCCTTCTCGCGCGCATTCAGGAACGGCGCGGCCTCGCCTATGTTTTCATCTCGCACGACCTGAGCGTGGTGCGCTCCATCGCCGATGAGTTGATGGTGATGCGCGGCGGCGATGTGGTGGAACAGGGCGCCGCCGCGGAAATTTTCGCCGCGCCGAAACATTCCTACACGCGCGAATTGCTGCAGGCCGCGTTCGGGGAATGAGCGCGCGGCGGCGGATTGTGGTAGAGTGCGCCCATTCCCGCGGCGCTTTTGCCGCGGAAAATTCCAACGCGAGGTGACAGACATGA
>JALCBG010000028.1:0-6768 GCA_028066695.1 Gammaproteobacteria bacterium
CCCTGCGCGGCGAGTCGCAGGAAGGCACCGCAATCGCCATCGCCCTCGGCGGTTTGCGCGTGCCGGAGAACAAAGACAACGCGGTCTCGCTGCGCTACGGCAGGTTTGAAGACGAACAGGCGCTCGCCGCGCAAGCCGGCTTCCGCCTGCGCGACAACCTGACCGTGGATTTCGGCGTGTCGCACGGCTTTGAATATTCGCAGCGCGGATATTCGGCCGGCTTCGTGCTGAGTTGGTAGTCTCGGCGGGCGGCGACGCGCCCTCCGCGTCGCCGCCTTACCCGCCGTTTTGTGCGGCGGTTTTTCGCGAAAGTTTTTTTCGCCCCCGACTTTTCCGACGGTTTTTTTTCGCGCACGGTTTTTCATGGAAGTTTTTTCACGGAACTTTTCACCGGACTTTTTTCACCGGGATTTTTAAATGCAGCGCTTGATCACCTACGACAACGCCGCCGCGCACGGCTGCTGGCGCGAAGTCGCCGCCGATATTCTGGTCATTCCCTTCTGGAACACCGACTTTTGCGCCGACATCATTCGCGCCGCCGAACTGGTGGACGAATTCAAACCCTATGCACCCGATGTCAAAAACAACGCCGCGCCCGGGCAGGAAGTCCGCATCAACCGCATCAGCCCGAAATTCGCCGAGAACTTTGAGGCGGATTTTCAGGCGCGCATCGCCCCGGTGGTGCGCGCGCATTGGTGGCCGCTGAAACTCGGCAAAACCCGCATGCCGTTTGTGCTGCGCTATTCGCCGGACACGCAGGCCGCGCTGGATCCGCACCACGACGCGGCCATGCTCAGTTTCGCGGTGCCGCTCAACACCGGGTTTGACGGCGGCGTGCTCACCTTTCCGCGCCAGCACTGGGACAGCCGCGATGTCGCGCCCGGCGACATCATCGCCTTCCCCAGCCGCGTCACCCATGTGCACTGGGTGACGCCGGTCACCGGCGGGCGGCGTTACGCGCTGACTTGCTGGCTGGCCGCGCCGGGCGAGGCGCCGCAAGACCCGATAGTGCCATGACTTCGCCGGCGACTCCGCCCGCGCGCCCGTCGGTGGTGGTGGTGCATCTGGCGCGCCACCGCGCGCGCCGCAAACGCCTGAGCGCGCTGTTGCGGCGGCACGGCTTCACCCGCGTGGCGTGGCTGGACGCGGTGGACGGCGCAAAACTTCCGGCAAATCCGCCCTGGGATTTTGGGGGGAAAAAATCGCCGCGGAAAAACTCCGATGAAAAAAGTTCCGCGGAAAACGCGGGAGAAATTCCCGACGATTTCGGCGAGGTTTCCGCGTGGCGCAACTGGGCCGACCCGTATGCGCGCCGCGCCATGACCCTCGGCGAAGTCGGCTGCGCGCTCTCGCATGTGCGCGCCTGGCGGCACATCGCCGAGGACGGCTACCCGTCGCTGGTGCTGGAGGACGACGCCGACGCGGTGGAGCCGCTGCTGGAGGACCTGCCGCTGTTGATGCAGGATCTGGACTACATTGAATTTGAGTTGTGCTACTTGTCGCAGCGCAACGCGCCGGGCCCGAAATTCCTCGCCGGGCGGCACATTCATGTGGTGGACTACCACCCGCTTTGGACGCTCGCGTATCTGCTGACGCCGCCGGGGGCGCGCAAGTTATTGGCGACTCCGTGGCAAACGCAACTGATTCCGGCCGATGAAATGCTGCCCGCGTGTTTCGGGCTGAACCGCGAGGCCGAAGTCAACCGCGCCTACGCGCAGGCGCCGGGCCTGGTGGTCGCGGCGAACCAGCGGTTTTTTACGCCGGCCGAATCGTCGGCGAATTCCGAGACCGAAAAAAGCGCGCCGGTGCGCGCCGCGAAAAATTCCGAGCCGGAACTTCTCGGGCTGACCGTGGCCACCGAAAAGAAACCGGAACTGCGGCGGCTGCTTCACTCGGGCCGCCGTTACGGGCTGGAAATTGAGCCGCTCGGACTCGGCGCAAACTGGCGCGGCGGCGATGTCGCCAACAGCAAGGGCGGCGGGCAGAAAATTAACCTGCTGCGCCCCGCGCTGCAAAAACTCCCGGAAAAACAGCCGGTGCTTTTTGTGGACGGCTACGACACCATCATCACCCGCCACGCCGGCGACATTCTGCGGGCGTGGCGCGAAATCGCCGCGGACGAGGCGCCGCTGTTTGCGGCCGAGGTTTTTTGCTGGCCCGACAAATCGCGCGCCGATTCCTATCCGGCCGCGCCCGACGGCAACCCCTACCGCTTTCTCAACTCGGGCGCGTTCATCGGCCGCGCCGGCGATTTGCTGAACATTCTCAACGGCAAAATCGCCGACGCCGACGACGACCAGGGCTATTACACCGAGAAATTTTTAAGCGGCAAACACCGCATCGCGCTGGACCACCAGTGCAAATTGTTTCAGTGCCTGAACGGCGCGCTGCAGCACGCGCAGGTGGACGAGGGGCGCGGCATGTTTTTCAACCGCCACACCGAGAGTTGGCCCGCGGTGATTCACGCCAACGGCCCGAGCAAGCAATGGCTGGACAAGGAAGGCCGCGCGGTCGGCGGGCGGCGGCGGACGCACTACGGCGAGATGGAATAATGCGCGGCGAGTGGGCCTTTTACGAATCGCTTCTGTCGGAGCAAGAGTGCCGCGACATCATCGCCGCCGGCACCCGTTTCGCGCCGCAGACCGGCACCGTGGGCGGCGAATACGGAGACGGCAGCGATGTGGAAAAAACCATTCGGCACGGCGAGGTGGTGTTTTTGCAGCGCACCGATCCGCAGTTCGCGCAGGTGTTTCACACGCTGGACTACTGCGTGAACGAGGCGAATGACCAGTGGTTCGGCGTCCGCTACAACCCGCAGGGCGCGCGCTCGCTGCAGTTCAGCATCTACCGCGGGGACGCCGAAGGCGGCGGGCATTTTTACAACACGCACCAGGACACCTCGCTGATCAGCGCGGATTCGCCGACGCAGCGCAAACTGAGCGTGGTGGTGCAGTTGTCCGACGCCGACGAATACGAGGGCGGCGATTTTCAGATGCATCATGTGAAGGCGCATCCGCCGGCCGACTCCATCCGCAAGCGCGGCACCGTGCTGATCTTTCCGTCCCTGCTGCTGCACCGCGTAACCCCGGTGACCAGCGGCGTGCGCTACTCGCTGGTCGGGTGGTATGTGGGGCCGCCTTGGAAGTGAATTAAGCGCCGCTTAAAGTCAAAGCAACTTTGCGACGGCGTCGCGCTCGCCCTTTAATTCCTCTTCGGTGGCGCGCATTTTGTCGCGGCTGAAATCGTCAATCTCCAGGTTTTGCACGATCGCGTATTTGCCGCCGGCGCAATTCACCGGGAACGAGTAGATCAGCCCTTTCGCGATGCCGTAACTGCCGTCCGAGGCGACCGCCATGCTGGTCCAGTCGCCGGGCGGAGTGCCGAGCACCCAGTCGCGCATGTGGTCAATCGCCGCCGACGCGGCCGAAGCCGCGCTGGACGCGCCGCGCGCTTTGATGATTTCCGCGCCGCGCTGCTGCACCTTGGGAATGAATTCGTCCTCCAGCCAGTTGTGATCCACCAGCGAGGCCGCGGCGTGCTCGCCGCCGTCGTGCGAGACGCGCGCGTGCGAGATGTCCGGATACTGCGTCGCCGAGTGGTTGCCCCAGATGATCATGTTGCGAATGCCGCGCGAATGCGCGCCGACTTTTTCGGCGAGCAGGGATTTCGCGCGGTTGTGGTCAAGGCGCGTCATCGCGGTGATTTGCTCGGGGGCGAGGTCGGGCGCGTTCGCCGCGGCGATCAGCGCGTTGGTGTTCGCCGGATTGCCGACCACCAAAACTTTTACATCGCGCGAGGCATGCTCGTTCAGCGCCTTGCCCTGCTTGGAAAAAATCGCGCCGTTGTCTTTCAGCAAATCGCCGCGCTCCATGCCCTTGCCGCGCGGTTTGGAGCCGACCAACAGCGCGTAGTCGGCGCATTCAAACGCCTCGTCCGCGTCGTCGGAGGCGGTGATGCCCTCCACCAGCGGAAACGCGCAGTCGTTCAATTCCATGACCGTGCCGCGCAGCGCGTCCATCGCCGGCGGAATTTCCAGCAACTGCAAAATCACCGGCTGGTCGTCGCCAAGCATGCCCCCGCGCGCAATCCGCGGCAGCAATGCGTATGCGATGTTGCCGGCCGCGCCGGTTACTGCGATGCGGACGGGTTTTTTCATGACGCCTTTGCCAAGTCCTGCTCCGGAATCACCGCGTTCTTCGCCGCTTCCGCGTACATCGGAATCTGGTCAAAGTTCAGGTAGCGGTAGATGTCGGCCGCGAGCGCGTTCAGTTCGCCGGCTTCTTTCATGTATTCCTCCACGGTCGGCAGGCGGCCGAGCACGCCGGCGACCGCGGCGAGTTCGCTGGAGGCGAGATAGACATTCGCGCCCTTGCCGAGGCGGTTGGGGAAGTTGCGCGTGGAGGTGGAGACCACGGTGGCGTTGTCGGCGACGCGCGCCTGGTTGCCCATGCACAGCGAGCAGCCGGGCGGCTCGGTGCGCGCGCCGGCGCGGGCGAACACCGCGTAATGCCCCTCGCTTTTCAGTTGCGCCTGGTCCATGCGCGTCGGCGGCACGATCCACATGCGCGTCGGGATGACCTTGCCCATCTTGTCCAGCAGGCGGCTGGCGGCGCGGAAGTGGCCGATGTTGGTCATGCACGAGCCGATGAACACCTCGTCGATTTTGTCGCCGGCGACTTCCGACAGCGGGCGCGCATCGTCGGGGTCGTTGGGCGCGCACAAAATCGGCTCGGTGATTTTGTTCAGGTCAATATCAATCACCTCGCGGTATTCGGCGTCTTTGTCGGCGGCGAGGAGTTCGGGCGCGTCCAGCCACGCCTGCATTTTTTCAATGCGCCGCGCGATGGTGCGCGCGTCTCCGTAGCCCTCGCCGAGCATCCATTTCAGCATGACGATGTTGGAGGTGATGTATTCGGCGATCGGCTCGCGGTTGAGTTTGATGGTGCAGCCGGAAGCGGAGCGCTCCGCGGACGCGTCGGCGAATTCAAACGCCTGCTCCACCTTCAGATCGGGCAGGCCCTCAATTTCCAGAACGCGCCCGGAGTAGATGTTTTTCTTGCCGGCTTTTTCCACGGTGAGCAGGCCCTTTTGAATCGCCGCCCACGGCAGCGCGTGCACCAAATCGCGCAGCGTGATGCCGGGCTGCATCTTGCCGTGAAAGCGCACCAGCACCGACTCCGGCATGTCCAGCGGCATCACGCCGGTGGCGGCGGCGAACGCGACCAGGCCCGAGCCGGCCGGAAAGGAAATGCCGATGGGAAAACGCGTGTGTGAATCGCCGCCGGTGCCGACGCTGTCGGGCAGCAGCATGCGGTTCATCCACGAATGAATGATGCCGTCGCCGGGGCGCAGCGAAATGCCGGCGCGGTCCATCATGAAATCCGGCAAACTGTGCTGGGTTTCAATGTCCACCGGTTTCGGGTAGGCCGAGGTGTGGCAGAACGACTGCATGACCAAATCGGCCGAGAAGCCGAGGCAGGCGAGGTCTTTGAGTTCGTCGCGGGTCATCGGGCCGGTGGTGTCCTGCGAGCCGACCGTGCTCATGCGCGGCTCGCAATACTGGTGCGGGCGGACGCCGTCCACGCCGCAGGCGCGCCCGACGATTTTTTGCGCAAGGGTGTAGCCGCGCTTTTTGCCGTCGGATTTTTGCGCCGGCGGTTTGCGAAACGCCTCGCTCGGCGAAAGGCCGAGCGCCTCGCGCGCGCGCGCGGTTAAGCCGCGGCCGATGATCAGGTTGATGCGCCCGCCGGCGCGCACTTCGTCCAAAAGGACTTCGGTTTTCAATTTGAATTCGGCGAGGGTTTCGCCGTCGGTTTTTCCTTCGCCGGTGTGGCGGCGCGCGACGCCGTCATACGGATGCACATCAATGACATCGCCGGTTTTCATCTTGGAAACATCCATCTCCATCGGCAGCGCGCCCGAATCTTCCAGCGTGTTGAAAAAGATCGGCGCGATTTGCCCGCCGATGCAGTAGCCGCCGCTGCGTTTGTTGGGAATGCCGGCGATGTCTTCGCCGGTGTGCCACAGCAGCGAATTGACCGCGGATTTTCGCGACGAGCCGGTGCCGACCACATCGCCGACATAGGCGACCGGATGCCCGCTCTCCTTCAGTTTCGCCAAAGTTTCCAGCGGCTTTTCCACGCCTTCGCGCGGGTTTTTCAGCATGGCGAGCGCGTGCAGCGGAATGTCCGGGCGCGACCACGCGTCCACGGCCGGCGACAAATCGTCGGTATTGGTTTCGCCGGGAACTTTGAAAACCGTCAAGGTGATGACGCGCGGAACTTCGGACGCGCCGGTGAACCACTCGGCGTCGGCCCATGACTGCATGATTTTTTTTGCGTGGGCGTTTCCGCTTTTCGCCAACTCGGCAACATCGTGAAACGCGTCAAACACCAACAGCGTCCGCGAAAGCGCGGCCGCCGCCTCGTCGGCGAGCGACTCCTCTTTCAGGCATTCAATCAACGGCGCGATGTTGTAGCCGCCGTGCATTTCGCCGAGCAATTCGGTGGCGCGTTCGCGGTCTATTCGCGGCGACTCGGCCTCCTTGCGCACGATGGCGGCGAGAAACGCGGCTTTGACATAGGCGGCCTGATCCACTCCGGCCGGCACGCGCGTGGCGAGAAGTTCCGCGAGTTTTTCGCCGTCATTTTTCCCGGGCGCTTTTAACAACTCCACCAATTCGGCGGTCTGCGCGGCGTCCAGCGGTTTCGGCGGAATGCCCTGCGCTTTGCGCTCGGCGACGTGTTTTTCGTAGGCTTCCAACATTAA
>JALCBG010000028.1:6868-25172 GCA_028066695.1 Gammaproteobacteria bacterium
GAATGCCCTGCGCTTTGCGCTCGGCGACGTGTTTTTCGTAGGCTTCCAACATTAACCGCGTCCCTTTTTGCCGAGCAATTTCCACGCGCCCGGCAGCGCGCATGCGGCCAGCAAAATTTTCAGCGGCTCGCTGAAAAGAAACGGCGCGAATCCGGCCGCGGCGGCTTTTTGCCAGCCGACAAACAGCGCGAGCCACGACAAACCGCAGGCGAAAATCACCGCGGTGCCGAGCAGCATCGCAGCCACGGTGGAAGTGAATCGGCGGTCCCAGCCGCGCGCGGCGAGAACGCCGAGCAGCGCGGCCGCGAGCGGAAATGACAGCAGAAAACCGGCGGTCGGCCCGGTGAAATACGCGGCGCCGCCGCCGGCGGCGAACACCGGCAAACCGAGCGCGCCTTCGCCGAGATACAAAAGCATGGTCGCCGCGGCGAGCCGCGCGCCGCAGACCATGCCGATGACCAGCACCACGAAAGTCTGCATGGTGAACGGCACCGGATAAAACGGAATCTGCACTTTCGCCGACAGCGTCAAAAGCAGCGAGCCGCACACGGCGAGCGCGAGCGCGCGAAATGCGCGGGCATTTTTGGAGCCGGCCTCGCGCCACAGCGCGCCGGCCAGCGTCGGAAAAGGCGGGGGAAAGGTTTGCGTTTTCATCGTTTCATCCTCATCGGGACAGAGTGTAGATGAAGTAGAACACAGCCGCTACACCAATGAGGACGGTGCGGATGATCAACTCGCCCGTGCCCACAAATTTCTTTCGTTTGATGGTCTTCATAGTGCTCATTTTAATTTGGGCGGACTGGGAGTATAGCGCGATTTTCGCGCCGCTTCACCGCGCTTCCTCGCCGCGCCCGAAAAGCCCGCCGAACGCGAGCGCGAGCGCCATGGCGATCCACGCGGCCATGCCGCCGTAGAGGGTGTGCACGGTGCTGCCGGCGCGCGGCTGCACGCGCGCGGTCACCACCGCGCGCTCAAATTGCGGCGCGATTTGCACCACGCGGCCGCGCCAGTCTATGACCGCCGACAAGCCGTTGTTGGAGGCGCGCAGCATCGGCCGCCCGCTTTCCAGCGCGCGAAACCGCGCCATCTGCAGCCGCTGGTGCGGCGCCAGCGAATTGCCGAACCACGCGTCCTCGCTGAGGTTGATCAGCGCGCCGGCCTCGGCGACTTGGTCGCGCCATTCGCCGGGGAAGGCGTCCTCGTAACAAATGGACGCGGCGAACTCCACGCCGGCCGCGCGCAGCGGCGGCTGCGGCGCGCGCCACGCGGTGAAGTTGGACATCGGAATGTTGAACTGCTCCATCAGCGGCTGCAGCGCGCCGCCGAACGGAACATATTCGCCGAACGGCACCAGATGCCGCTTGTGGTAGAAAGTGTCGGAGGTCTCGCGCAAACCGAGCGCGGCGATGCTGTTGAAGTAAATGCGCTCGCCGCCGAAACCGACGCGCGGCCCGCGCGTCAGCACGCCGAAAATAAAATCGGCGCGGTGCGCGCGCATGCGCCCGACGGTTTCGGGCGTCATGTCGGCGAAATATCCCGGCACCGCGGCTTCGGGCCACACCACCAAATCCACGGCGCGCTGCGTGTCGCTCGCCGCCAGATAATCATCAATCACTTCGCGCTTGCCCGCCTCGTCCCATTTGCTCTCAATCGGCACATTGTTCTGCACCAGCGCGACCGAAAACGCCGCGCCCTGCGCGCGCGTCATCGGCAGTTCCGGAACCTGCCAGCCGAGCAGCCAGCCGAGCGCGGGCAACAGCGCAAGCGTCGCGCGCGCGCGGGTCGCGTCCAGCAGCAGCATGAACAGCGCGCCGGCGCTCATCAGCGCGAGCAGACTGACCAGATGCACGCCGCCGAGCATGGACAGCCCGGCGAGCGGCGTGTCCAGCATCGCGTAACCGGCGGTCAGCCACGGAAAACCGCTGAGCGCCCAGGCGCGCAGCGCCTCCACCGCCGCATACGCGCCCGGCATGATGCATACCGCGCGCGCGCCGAGCGAATGGCGCGGCAACAGCGCCTGCAAAAATCCGGCGAGCGCCGGGTAGAGCGACATCGCCGCGACCAAAAGGAAGATGCAAAACCCGGCGAGCGACGGCGGCATGCCGCCGTAGGTGTGCAGACTGACATACATCCAACTGCTGCCCGCGCCGAACATGCCGAGCCCGAAAGCGAAACCCTGCGCGGCCGCGCCGCCGCGCCCGCTGTGCTGCCACACCGCGAACAGCGCGGCAAAACTCAGCAGGCACAGCGGCCACCAGCCGAGCGGGGCGAAGCCGGCCGCGTTGACGCCGCCGGCGACGAAGGCGATCGCGATTTTTGCGGGACCGGCGCCCTTGCGCGGGCGGCGTCGCGGGAAAAGCATGGAGGCGGCCATTTGTTATTGCTCCGCGTCAATCATCATCGGGGGCGGGCGGCGGCGGCGCGATGCCGAAGCCGGCGAGAATGTCGCGCTCCATCGCGGCCATGCGCGCGGCCGGCGCGGCGCGGTGGTGGTCGTAGCCGCACAAGTGCAGCGTGCCGTGCACCACCAGATGCGCAAAATGATCCGGCTCGGTCAATTGCAATTTCGCGGCCTGCGCGGCCGCGAGCGGCGCGCACACCACCACATCGCCGAGAATCTCCGGCGCGGCCGGCGGCAATTCTTTCGCCGCCGCCGGAAACGCCAGCACATCGGTCGCGCCGGCGCGGCCGCGGTAGCGGCGGTTCAGCGAGGCCATCTCGTCCTCATCCACCACGCGCACGGTTACTTCGCCGCGCCCGCCGGCGCGTTGCAGCGCGGCGCGCGCCCAGTCGCGAATGCGCGCGCGCGCGGGTATCGCCGCATGCGCCGAGGCGACTTGCAGTTGGAACTTCATTCTTCCGGCTCCCCGAATTCCCCATACGCTTCCACGATGCGCTGCACCAGCGGGTGGCGCACCACATCCTCCGGCAGAAAACGCGTGAAGCGAATGCCGTCAATGCCGCCGAGCACTTCGCGCGCGTGGCGCAGCCCGGACATCTGCCCGCGCGGCAGGTCCACCTGCGTGATGTCGCCGGTGATGACCGCGCGCGAGCCGAAACCGATGCGCGTCAAAAACATTTTCATTTGCTCCACGGTGGTGTTTTGCGCCTCGTCCAAAATCACGAAGGAATCGTTGAGCGTGCGCCCGCGCATGTAGGCGAGCGGCGCCAATTCAATGGTGCCGCGCGCGATGAGTTTGCCGACGCGGTCAAAGCCGAGCATTTCGTAAAGCGCGTCAAACAGCGGGCGCAAATACGGGTCAATTTTTTCGCCGATGCCGCCGGGCAAAAAGCCGAGCCGTTCGCCGGCCTCCACCGCCGGGCGCACCAGCAAAATGCGGTCGGCGCGGTCTTCATCAAGCGCCTGCACCGCGCAGGCCACCGCGAGGTAGGTTTTGCCGGTGCCGGCCGGCCCGATGGCGAAGTTGATGTCGTGCGCATGCATGCGCCGCAAGTAGTCGCGCTGGCGCGGGTTCTGCCCGCGAATGCGGTGCTTGCGGAGTTTGATGATGATTTCTTCATCGTTGCCTTCGGGGACGCCCGCGGCGTCGCCGTCCGCGCCGGTGCGCGCCAGTTCCAGATGCACATCGCCGCCGGTCAGCGGGCCCGGTTTGTGCTTGGTCATTTCAAAAAGTCCGCGGATAACGGTCGCGGCGCGGCGGTGGTTGTCGCCGGTGACGCGAAAGGCGTTGGCGCGCTGGGAGATTTTGACATCAAGACGGTTTTCAATTTGCTGCAAATGCGCGCCGAGTTGCCCGCATACCTGCGACAGCCGCTCGTTTTCCGGCGGCAGGCGAAATGTGGTGGCGCGGTTCAATGCGCGCCCGGCGTAATGTTTCGCATCAGGCGGCCGCCCGGCTTTCTGCCATGGTCATGTTATCGGGCGGAAGCAATTCGCCGCGCAGCGAATTGGGCAGCGCTTCGGTGATTTTCACCTGGACAAATTCGCCGCGCAGGTTTTCCGCGGAGCTTTTTGCCGGCGCGTCAAAATTGACCACGCGGTTGTTCTCGGTGCGCCCGCTGAGGCGCGACGCATCTTTGCGCGACGCGCCCTCCACCAGCACGCGCTCCGCGCCGCCGACCATGCGCGCGGAAATTTCCGCGGACATTTCGTTGATGCGCTTCTGCAGTTTCGCCAGCCGCGCCTTTTTTTCTTCCGCGGAAACATCGTCGGGAAATTCCGCCGCGGGCGTGCCGGGGCGCGCGCTGTATACGAAACTGAACGACTGGTCGTAACCGACGCGCTCGATCAATTCCATGGTCGCGGCGAAATCTTCGCCGCTTTCCCCCGGAAAACCGACGATGAAATCCGAGGAGATGGAAATGTCCGGGCGCGCCGCGCGCAGTTGCGCGATCCATTCCACATATTCGGCCGCGGTGTAGCCGCGCTTCATCGCGCGCAAAATCCGGTCGGAGCCGCTTTGCGCCGGCAAATGCATGTGTCCGGCGAGTTCCGGAATGTCGGCAAACGCGCGCGCCAATTGCGGCGTGCATTCCAGCGGATGCGAAGTGGTGAAGCGCACCCGGCCGATGCCGTCCACGGCCGCGACATAGTGCAGCAATTCGGCGAAGTTCATTTTTTCGCCGGCGTGGCGCGCGCCGCGGTAACCGTTGACATTTTGTCCGAGCAGCGTCACCTCGCGCACGCCGCGTTCGGCGAGTTCGTAAATCTCGGTGATGACATCGTCAAACGGGCGGCTGAACTCGGTGCCGCGCGTGTAGGGAACCACGCAGAAAGTGCAGTATTTGCTGCATCCTTCCATGACCGAGACGAACGCCTTGACTCCGTCGGCGCGCGGCGGCGGCAGGCAGTCAAATTTTTCAATCTCCGGAAAACGCACATCCACTTCGCGCGGCGGCGACGCTTTTTCGCGCGCGGCGAAAACGCGGTCCAGCATCGCCGGCAGGCGGTGCAGGGTTTGCGGCCCGAACACCATGTCCACATACGGCGCGCGCCGCAAAATCATCGCGCCCTCCTGGCTGGCGACGCAGCCGCCGACGCCGATGACCATTTGCGGGCGGCGCAGTTTCAATTGCCGCCACTGCCCGAGTTGCGAGAAGACTTTTTCCTGCGCCTTTTCGCGCACCGAGCAGGTGTTCAGCAGCACCAAATCCGCCTCGCGCGCGTCGGCGGTGGTTTGGTAGCCGTGGCTGGCGTGCAGCAAATCGGTCATGCGCGACGAATCGTATTCGTTCATCTGGCAGCCGAAAGTTTTGATGTGGAGTTTGGGCATCGGCGGACGGGCGTTGGCGCGGGGGCGGAGAAGCCCCGGCGAGAGGTTTTTCGCGGCGAATTATAATGGGATTTTATGATTATCGGGGCGATTTTGGGGAGGGGGAAAATGCCCGCGGAAAACTCCCGGAGACGCAAAAAGCGCGCGAAATCGGCGAATTAAACTTGGAAAACCGCCCGCGCCGGCAGCCATTTCACCGCCGGATGCTCGTCCAGCGCGCCCAAAAAGTCCGCCAAAAACGCCCAGGAATCGGCGTCATGCGCGAGGTGATGAGTCAAAAGTCCGCTCGGTTCTGCCGGGTCCACATCGCCGTTTCGCCGCGCCGCAAGATGCGCGCACAAATCCGCGGTGGCGCGCGCCGCGCCGAGAAAGCGTTTGCCATTTTTCCAATCAATAATGTCGGCATGCGTGTTTGCCGCGGCGATTTCCGGCGCGGCCTGGCGCGCGGTTCGCGCGCCGAAAGTGGTCAGCCCGCGCAGCCCGGCCGGGCGCAAAAACTCCAGCCACTTCGGCGCGATGCGATTCCACGGCGGCGCGAACGCCGACACAAAACGCGCGCCAAAAACATCTTGCAAAACGCGGTTTCCATCGGCGAGTTCGCGCCGCACTTCTGCGGCGTCGCGCGCCGCGCCGAATTCGCATTTTTTTTCATCCGGCGGCGCGTGATTGGTGTGGGCATAACCATGTTGCAATACTGAAATCTCCGCATGACTTTTTCCGACGGACTTTTCCGACGGTAATTCGCGCGCCAGCGACGCGTCCAACTTCGCGGGAATCACCGCCAGCGAAAGCGGCGCGCGGTATCGCGCGGAAAGTCCGACAAGTTTTGCCAATTCCTCCGACGGCGCATGCGCGTCGTCATCGCGCCACCAAAAAGTCGCGGCGACTCCGTCAAAATTCCATTGGTCCAATTCGCGGTAAAGATCGCGCGTCCAGTCGCTCATCGCGCCCGCCCGCGCTGCCGCGCCCGAAAAGTCCGCCGAAATTGCCGCTCAATAAAACGCGCGCTCTCGCGCGCGCCGTCCATTTTTATTCGCGCGCAGCCGGACATGTCCAGTTGCACGGCGCGATCAATCGCCGCGGCCAGCCGCGCCGGGGTCAAGTCGTTTTCGGCGAGCATTACCGCGCGTCCGAGGCGCGCGAAAATTTCGGCGCGGCGCGTTTGCTCGGTCTCGCCGAAACGCGCGAACGGCGCCAGCACCGCGCGGCAGCGCGACTCGGCCAGATCCAGCACGGTGTTGTAGCCGGCCTGCGAAACCGACACCGCGCACCGCCGCAACAGCGCGCGAAAATCCGCGCGGCTGCGCTCGATGATTACGCGTTCTTCCCCGTGATTTCCGCGCAACTTTTTTAATTCCTCCAACTCTTTTCGCGGCGCATTTCCGCCGACCAACAAACGCCAGACATTTTTTTTCAGCGCGCTTTTTTCGCGCGCGGCCAGCGCGGTTTGCAGCAACTTAAACCCGACCGCGCCGCCGCCGGCCGAGACCACCACTTCGCCGGATTTGTCGCGGTCTTTTTTTTCCGCAAATTCCCCCGGCCCCGCATGCAAATACCCGGTGTAAAAAATCTTCCCGCCCAATTCCGCGGCGAGCGGAAAACTCTCCGCCAAATTCGCCACCGATGAATCGGCATGCACCAGCACATTATCAAACCACTTTTTCGCCTCGTCCAGACTGCGCCGCTGTTTCGCCGGCGCGCGCGCCTGCAAAATGTCGCGCAATGAACACAGCATCAGCGGGCGCGGGCGCATGCGCGCGGCGAGGCGCATCAGCGGCAGCAATTCAAAACGCAGCGCGGCGCGCCCGAACGGAAAACTCTCCACCACCAGCGCGTCCGGCGCGCCGTTTTTCACGCATTGCAACAGCCGCATCGCCCGCTCGGCGCGAAACCCGGCCGAAATCGGCGCGCCGTCGGCGCGCAATAATTGAGTGAAGTCGCCCGGCGCGGTTTTCACCGGCGGCAGTTGAAACAGTCGGTAATTTCGCGCGGCGCGGCGCAAAGTATGCGGAGGAAACCCGCCGGAAATCAGCGTGACTTGATGCCCGCCGCGCGCCAACGCCGCGGCCAGAACCTGCATGCGCGCCAAATGCCCGCCGCCGAGCAGGTGCTGCACATATATATGTATGCGCATTGTGGGGCGGGGGGTGAGGGGGATGGGGGAGTGGGGGGAGGGGGGAGGTCATGCCCGCGCAACTTCATACGCGCGCGCGTCCGCGCCCATCAGCGCGACCACCCGCGCGCACACCGCGTCCATGCCATGCAGCATTCCCTCCGGAAGATTTTCGCCGGGGGGCGATTGCGCCGGAAGTTTCTCAATCAGTTTGCGCAACCCGGCCTCCTCGTCGTCTTCGGGCGGCATGGTCACCAGGCCCCACTCGGCGGCGCGGCGCGCGCGAATCAATTGCTCGGCGCGCGGCGCGCGGCGCGGCGTCACGATCGCCGGTTTGTTGAAACTCAAAATCTCGCAGAAAGTGTTGTAGCCGCCCATGGTCAAAAGGCCGCCGGCGTTTTCCATCAGTTTTTCAATGCGCGCGTGGCTGTCCAGCACGCGAATGTTCGGCATGTTTTCGGCGATGCGTTTAAATTCATTGCGCGGCGCCTCGTCCATAAACGGGCCCAGCACCACCAGCGCGGACGCGCCGCCCTTTAATGCGCCGAGCGCCGAGGCGACCATTTCCACGCCGTCTTTTCCGCCGCCGGGGGTGACCAGCAAATACGGGCGCGCCAGCCCGTCCAGCCCGGCAAAATCGCCGCGCGAACTTGCAGTGTCTTCCAGCGGCGGGCGGCGCAAATAGCCGGTGAAAACCGTCTTGCGCGCCACGCCATCCAGCCCGTCCAGCCCGCGCAACGGGTGATAAAACGCCTCGGTGCCATACACCCAAATCTCGTCGTATAAATCGCGCAACGCCGGCAGCGCGCCTTTGCGCGCCCATTCCTCGCGCAATGCCTCCGGCGCATCCAAAATGTCGCGCAACCCGAGCACGGTTCGCGCCCCGCGCGCGCGCAGCATGCGCAGCGTCCGCCCGACTTCGCCGCCGAGTCCGAGCGGCTCTTTGTCCACCAAAAACAGATCCGGCTGAAAGGCCTGCGCGGTTTCAAAAATGACCGCCTCGCGCATCGCCAGCGTCTGCTCCAGATCAATGTGCAGCGCGAGCGAGGTGTAACTGCCGTCCTTCAGTTTGATGACCCCCGGAATGCGCACAAAATCCACGCGCGCGCGAAATTCAAAACTGGCGATGACCGGCGAGCCGGACAAAATCAGCACGGAAATCCCCTTGAAACGCCCGACCAGTTCATGCGCGATCGCGCGGCAGCGGCGCAAGTGGCCGAGGCCGAAAGTGTCGTGGCTGTAAATCAGCACGCGCGCGTTGTCAAGACGGGTGGGGCGGGCCGGCATTTTGCGCGTGCTCATGGTTATCGTGGGGAAAATTCGGCGGCATTTCCGGGCGCCGCCGCCCGACAGCGCGGTTACGCCCGCTCAAACAGCAGCCGCATCGCCTGCAAAAGTTGCGCGACTTTTTCCGCGTCCTGTTCTTCCTCCACCCATTCGTATTCGTTCGGGCGCGCCTGATTGTTGTATTCGGTGGCGACGCGTTTTTTGCGGCGGTGGCTGACATAGACATGGGTGCCGTCCGGCGAGACCCGCTCCAAACGCAGCGTGAATTTGTCCAGCGCGGTTCGCGACGAAGTCAGCGCGGCCAGCAAATCCGAGGCGGCCTGGCCCACTCCGCTCTTTTTTTGGATGTCGTCCTTGGTGAACCAGTCGGTTTCCATCAGCCCGGCGCGGGGCGTGCGCGTCACCAATTCCACTTTTTGGAATTCCCAAAACTCGGTCAGTTTTTGCCAGACCACTTCCGCGTCCGCGTCCACTTTCAGCCAGGCGCGCGCCGAGTCGCGCTCAATGCTGGCGCCGATGATTTCCGGCAGGACTTCCTCCACCGGGGCGCGAGACGCGGTATTTTGCGTTTGCAAATTCACCAGCGAAACCGAGGCGACATTTTCCGACGGACTTTTTTCCGCGTCCTCCACATTCTCGCGGACTTTTTCATTGGAAGACGCCAGCAAATCCGGCGGCACTTGCAAAGACGCGCGCCGATTATTCGCCGCCGAGGTATTGCCCGCGAACAATTCCGCCTCCTCGCGCGAATCCTTGCCGCGCCGCACCTCCGGCGGCGCGCCGCCGCAGGCCGCGAGAATTGCGGAGGCGGCGAAAATGACGGTGATTTTTGCGGGGGTGGAGGGCATGGAAAAGTTAAGCGGAAATGTTGTGGGGGGCGGGAAAACGCGCCCGCGCGCGCTTCAAGCCGCCCGAGCCGCCGCAACTTTCTTGCGCGAAACCGATTTTTTCGCGGGGGAAGTCCGCGACTTTGCGCGGGCGCGCCGAGGCGCCCGGCGCCGCTGCGGTTTCAGCAAACCCAAACGCTCCAGAATCTGCCGATAAAACGGCGTCTTGCGGTCCTCGCGCACGAGATACAGCGCGAGGTACGCCCCCCCCACATAGAGCAAAAGAAGGATGTCAAGAGTGCTCATGGTTTTCGCCTCGTTGTGATTGCATCGGTTGTTTGTGCATTAGGAAAGTAGCACGGCGCCGCACCAAACACCGAACCCCGCCGCCACGACTTTCAGGCTGTCGGCATCCGCAACATCGGAATCAAAGAAAAATGCAACGATCCCGGCGAGCAGCAGTAAAAGTCCCAGTTGCCGCACATCCTGCACCACGATGGGGCGGCGGTTCTTCCGCGCTTCTTTCATACCCCAACTCTACCACACCCCACCAAAACCCGCGCGCTTCAAGCCACCCGAGCCACCGTTTTTTTTGCGCCGGAAACCCGCGACTTCGCCCGCGCGAGCGGGCGCGAGCGTGGGCGCGTTTTGGATTTGCGCGGCGGCGAGTTGAAGAAAAACCACCGCGCCTGTTCCAGAAACGGCGTTTCTTTGTCTTCGCGCGTGACATACAGGCCGGTCAGCATCACCGCCGTGATAAAGAAAAGCGCGATCAGGAAAGGGTAGTTAAGATCGTTCATTGTGAATTCGCCGAATCGGCAAGTGGAGTGGAATGTTAAGACGAGGCGCGCACGGCGACGATCCAGATGAGGAGTCCGAACACCAGCAGCGCGCTACTTTCCACAAGCATACCAGAAGGCTCGAGAAAAAGCCCGATCGCGCCCGCGACCGTCATCAGCAGACCGGCATGGCGCGCGTCCTCCCGCACGATTGCGGACGCGCGAAATTTGTTCCATGTTTTCCTCATCCCGCCTGCGACTCTACCACCCCCCCGCCCCGTCCCCCGTGCCAATCCCCACATTTCCCCCGGATTTTCCCACAATCCCCCCAAAAACCCCCATTTCGCGCGGTTTTTGCTTGGAATTGGGCGGTTTTTGGGCGGATTTTTTTATGCAAAAAAAGTGTCAAAACACTTGCAATTTGCAAATTCTTCGGTATTATTCGCGGCGGTAAATGCGGGTTTCCGCAATGCCAAGTTGTTTTTCTCACAACTTACTTTTTCACACGAGGGGGAATTCCCATGAACAAGAAGTTAATCGCCGCAGCAGTCGCCGCCACGGTGGCGCCGGTCGCGGCACAAGCCCAAGTGTCGGTGTATGGGCGCATCAACAACGCTGTTGACATCAAAGACATCGCCGGCCAAAAAGCGATGTTGCCGATCGACAATTCCGGGGCACAAGGTACTGCCGGCACGGCACGCACCTCCGCGGAACGCGAACCCGACGCAGGCACCACCGACGTAAGCGGCGTTGCATCCCGCTTCGGCGTTCGTTACAGCGGCGACATCGGCGGCGGCATGACCGCGCTGGGCCGCTACGAGTTCGCCACCACCACCGACAAAGAAGGTCCGGGCGTCAACGACACCCGAATCGCCACCGTCGGTTTGCAGGGTCCGTTCGGCACCATCAACATCGGCAACCAGTGGAGCGCGTTTTTCAACACGGTCGGCACGCATGTCAGCCCGACTTACTCGCTCGGCTACTACCTGTATTCTTCGGTAGCCGGCATGCCGTTCCGCGCTTCCAACACCGTCAAGTACTCCAACAATTTCGGCCCGATGTATGTCGAAATCGATGCGCGTTTTGACGGCACCACCGACGACGGCACCGAGAACGGCGGCCAGAGCGAACAAGCCGACGCCGAGAAAATTCACGGCGACGGTTTCGGCATCGGTATTTCCATGCCGCTGGCAAACAACCTGACTTTGGCTCTGGCGTTTGACGCCGAAGACGGCAACGCCGAAAGCACCGAAGACGACGAAGATCGCGTCGGCGCGGCACTCAAATGGTCGGGCCCGGTTGAATTCGCCGTTGGTTACACCAACCACACCGACGAAAACACCGCAAACTCCTATGACGATGTTGACGTCACCGGCATCTATGTCAACGCCGCCGGCCAGATCAACCAGCAAACCCGCTGGTTCCTGTCCTACGCAACCGCGGACACCGCTGTTGCAGTGGGCGACGAAGTCGCAAACTTGGGCACCGACGGCGGCGCCCGAACCGCGATCGCAGACACCGATGACATTCTTGACGACGCAACGCAAGTGGTCATGGGTCTCTACTACACCCTCGGCGGCGGCCTGCGTATGTACTACGAAGGCACGATGCTGGACGGCGGCCCGAGCCGATGGGACGGCATGCGCCACCTCCTCGGCATGCGAGTGGATTTCTAACTCGCCCGCGAAAACCAACCAGAAAACCTGACTTGTTCCGGCAAGTCTCCCTCAAAAAACCGGGGCTTTTGCCCCGGTTTTTTTTCGCCCGAATTTTGCGCGGCGGCGCCCTCCCCGGCGCCGCTCCCCGACTTTTCCGCGGAACTTTTTCCGCGAAGGGTTTTTCGGGCCGGGTTTTTGCGACGGGATTTTTCGGGCCCGACATTTTCCGCGGGACTTTTTCCGACGGGATTTTTCGCGGAGTTTTTCAGGGGGATTTTTCCGCGGGGATTTTTCACGGGGTTTTCAACGCGTTTTCCGCGGCGATTTTCGCCGCTGCCGCCGCCGCAAAATCCGCCGGCAATTCCCGCTCCGCGCCGCCGCGCCGTGGTGTAAAATCCGCCCGTTCCTCCCGTCCGCAACTCTCCGAGGGCTTTTCCCATGACTTTCCGCGCCTTCCGCCGCACCCCCGCCAAAAAACCCCGCAATAAACTCCTCGCCGCCGCGGCCGCGGCCGCGCTCGCCCCGCTCCCCGCCGCCCACGCCCAACTCGGCGTCTACGGCCGAATCGCCAACCACATTGAGCGCGACGAAACCGCCGCCGACAACCCCTTCACCACGGCCGCCGACGCCGGCGCCGACACCGTGGACATAAACGGCCTCGGCGGGCGTTTCGGCATGACTTTTGACAGCGATGTTTTCGGCGGGCCGCTCGGCGATATGCGCGCCCACGCCCGCTACGAATTCGCCGCGGAAACCGACAAGGAGGGAACCGGGGTGAAAGACACGCGCGTCGCCATCGCCGGCGTCTCCGGCGGGTTCGGGCGGATTGATGTCGGCAACCAGTGGAGCGCCTACTTCAACACTTTCGGCACGCTGGTCAGCCCGACTTACACGCTCGGCTACCACTTGTATTCGTCGGTGGGAAACGGCGTTTTCCGCTCGTCCAACACGCTCAAATATTCCAACTCCATGGGGCCGGTCTCGGCGGAATTTGACATCCGCCTCAACGACAGCAACGAAACCGCCGCGACCGCCGAAAAAATTCGCGGCGAAGGTTACGGCCTGGGAATCAGCGTCGCCCTCGGGCGCGGAATGACGCTCGGTTTGGCCGTGGACAGCGAGGAAGGGGTCGCCGGCGACAACGCCGGAAGCGTCGGCGCGTTCACCGCGGACACGGTCGCGGGCGACGGGATTTTGGGGTCGTTCGCCGAATACGACGCTGGCGACCACACCCGCGGCGCCGACCGCGCCGGAATCGCGCTGCAGACGAATTTTGACGGCGGTTACTGGCTGTCGGTGGGCTGGCAGAACTACCGGAGTTCGGAGTTGCCGGGCATTTCCGCGGCGGGTTTTGACGGCAACGACAACGCGGCCGCCGACGCGCCCGCGGGCAACATCACGCTGCACCGCCGCGGGCAGGATATTGACAGCGTCTTCGTCTATGGCGGGGGGAATTTGTTCTCGGAAAAAACGACCTGGCTGCTCGGCTACGCCCAGGCCGACGACATTCCGGACCGCGACCAGGTGGGGATTCAATACACCGGCGCAGACGGCGAGGAGAAAATCGGCGTCCTGAAAACCGCGGTGACGGAGGACTCGGAGCAGTTTGTGTGGGGCGTGTACCGCGAAATCGGCGCCGGGCTGAACCTTTATTATGAGGGGACGGTGGTTTACAGCGACGCGAAGATGTGGGACGGGGTAAGGCATCTTGGGGGGGTGAGGGTGAGGTTTTGAGGGGGGTTTGGGGGCCCCGGTGGCCGGGGCTCCGTGTGGTTTGGGGGGCGGGAATTTGGTATATTTCCGCTTGGTTTGACGACTTTTTGGAGACCATCATGAGCAACCCGCAAAATTCAACCGTCGCCGAAAACTACGACGCTCCCGAAAGCGCGTGGGCGCGCACGCGGCGCATCCTGTACAGCGCTTTCACGGGCAATGGCAGGGCATTGCGTTTCTCGCAAACCCGCGGTGTGGAACTGGTCAAGGAGGAATTCCTGAAACGCAAAAGAGTGCAGGATCTCATCACGCAAATGGGAGACTTGCCGATTTCACCTCCGGAAAACCGCGAGAAGCGGGGATAAGCCTGCTTCGGGCGCACGGTTGCGCCTGAAAGAAAGGCTCCGCGCTGTTAAGGACATGCTGAACCCTTTGCTGAGTGGTTTGGGGGGCGGCGCGGCCTGGCTGTGGCTGGTGCTGGTGCCGGTCAGCGGATGGCTGGTGATGCATTCCCGGTGCTTTCGGTCTTACATGTGGCGGGCGGTCGGCCACAACCGCTATTTCCTCATCGTCTTTGCGGGCATATTCACTTTCACCGCCGGGCTTGCAGTCGCCAATTTTTTCAAGGATAGCCTGCCCGACCCGCTGGCGGGCGCGGGCATTTGGGGGTTCCTGCTCGGCCTCGAGTTGCCGTTCGATTACTCGGCGCTTTTTTGGAGCGCGCCTCTCGGTTTTGTTTTCGGAATTTTTCTGCATTTGTTCGCGTTCGCCTTGCATGTGGGGTTTTTGTTCATCAAAGGATTTATAACTGGCGAAGAGACTGTCGACGAAGCGCGCGCGCAATATTTGGCCGAAGTAAACGGGATATTGGACTTTGTCGTAGAGGCGGACAAACGAGAACTTATTGCGATGCTGACTCTCCGCAACAGGAAAGTCTACATCGGCTGGCCGCTGCACCTCTCCGATTGGAACAATCCCCGCCCGACCAACCAGCATTTGTATTTTCTTCCGCTTCGCAGCGGTTACCGCGCGGAAGATACGCTGGAAATGGTGCCCACCACCAATTACGTCAAAGCATACCGCCACTTCGGCGTGAAACCTTCCGACGAAGCAGTGGATTGGGAAATCATTCTCCCGGTGAATGAAATCATTCATGTGCAGCCTTTTGATCCGGATTTTTATGAGGAGATTCAGCGCATAAACCCGCCCACGCAGAAATAACGCCCACCCCTTGCAAAGCCCCCCAATCTCGCGTATAACAACCCTCCCAACCCAACTCCACGCACCCATGACCGAAAAACCCGCCTCCCCCGACTTCCTCGTCCACGACGACCGCGACCACGCCGGCGTGGTGGTGGTGGAGGGCATCGGCGCCGGGCGCGAGCTTTCCGGCTGGTCCATGGAAACCGACGCAACCCTCTCCATCACCACCCGCGACGCAATCCCCCTCGGCCACAAAGTCGCGTTGCGCGATATTGTCAATGGCGACGACGTGATCAAATACGGCGAAGTCATCGGCATGGCGGTCGCGGACATTCCGGCCGGCAGCCATCTGCATACGCACAATGTGAAAACCAAAAAATGGTGAAAGCCCCCGAAATTCTCGGCTACAAGCGCGAAAACGGCCGCGTCGGCATCCGCAATCATGTGCTGGTGCTGCCGCTTGACGATCTTTCCAACGCCGCCTGCGAGGCGGTCGCCAACAACATTCCCGGCGCGCTGGCGATTCCGCACGCCTACGGGCGGCTGCAGTTCGGGCGCGATTTGGAACTGCATTTCCGCACGCTTATCGGCACCGGCGCCAACCCGAATGTCGCCGCGGTGGTGGTCATCGGCATTGAGCCGGAGTGGACGCAGGTCATCGTGGACGGCGTCGCAAAAACCGGAAAGCCGGTCAAAGGTTTTTCCATTGAACGGCACGGCGACATCAACACCATCGCCGCCGCCAGCCGCGCCGCCAAGGAGTATGTGCACATCGCCTCCGAGCACCGCCGCGAAACATGCTCGCTCGCCGATGTCTGGGTGTCGCACAAGTGCGGCGAATCCGACACCACTTCCGGCATCGCCTCCAATCCGACGGTCGGCGATTTTGTCGACAAAACCGACGCGATGGGCGTGACCAACTGCTTCAGCGAGACTTCCGAAATCACCGGCGGCGAGCACATCTGCCGCGCGCGCGGCGCGACCGAGGCGGTCGGCGACAAGTGGTACGCGACCTGGAAGGCTTACATGGACGAAGTGATTGAGCCGCACAAAACCAGCGACCTCAGCGACAGCCAGCCGACCAAGGGCAACATCGCCGGCGGGCTGACCACGATTGAGGAGAAGGCGCTCGGCAACCTGCAAAAAATCGGCAAAAACGCGCGCTACATAGATGTGCTGGAGCCGGCCGAAACGCCGGAGAAGGGGCCCGGCCTCTACTTCATGGACACCTCGTCGGCCGCGGCCGAATGCGTCACGCTGAAAGCCGCCGCGGGTTTTGTCGTGCATTGCTTTCCGACCGGGCAGGGCAACATCATCGGCAACCCGATTGAGCCGGTCATCAAAATCACCGCCAACCCGCGCACCATTCGCACCATGGGCGAGCACATTGACGTGGATGTGTCGGCGATTTTGCGGCGCGAAATGACGCTGGATCAGGCCGGAGATGCGCTGCTGGACATGGTGGTGCGCACCTGCAACGGCCGCCTGACCGCCGCCGAGGCGCTCGGCCACCGCGAATTCGTGCTGACGAAACTCTACCGCAGCGCCTGACACGCGGGCGGCCCCCGCCCGGCCGCGGCATTCCGCAAAGGGCGGTTAAATAAATCGCTTGACGCCGCCGGCATGCGGCGGGGAAATCTGCGATACTGGCCGGCCTTTTCGCGCCTCGGCGCGGATCAACGACAACCGGAGGTAACTCTCATGTCAAAACGCAGCAAACTCGCGTGCCTGTTTTTTGCGTGCGCATTCTCGGCGGGGAACGCCCTCGCCCAAACCACCATCCGCGTGCAGTCGGTGCTGCCGACCAAAGCGGATGAAATCGTCATGGTCAAAGACTTCGCGGCGAATGTCGCGGCGCTGACCAACGGCGAGGTGAAAATCGAGGTCCTGCCCGACGGCGCGGTTGTCAGCGGGCGCGACATTCTCGACGCGGTGGACAAAGGCCTGGTGGAGGCCGGCTTCGCCTGGACGCATTACTGGTCGGGCAAACATCCGGCCGCAATGCTGTTCGGCTCGCCGGTCGCCGGCGCCGGCGTCGGCATTGATAACATCGCCTTCCTCTCCTGGTACATGAACGGCGGCGGTCGCGCGCTGTATGACCAGTTGTGGGACGAGATGGGCATGAACATCAAGGGCCTGATGCTGCAGCCGGTCGGACCGGAGGCGCTTGGCTGGTTCAAAGAGCCGATCAAGAGCATGGACGACTTCCGCAAATACCGCTTCCGCACTCCGCCGGGAATTCCGGGGCAGACCTACAAGGACATCGGCGTCGCCTCGGTGGCGATGGGCGGCGGCGACATTTTGCCGGCGCTGGAAAAAGGCGTGATCGACGCCGCCGAGTGGTGCTGCCCGAAACCGGACAGCGTGTTCGGCTTTCAGAAAGTGCTGAAGCACTACTACCTGCAGGGTCTGCACCAGGTGGTGGTGAACGCCGACATGTACATCAACAAAGACGTGTGGAACAAACTGACCAAGCGCCAGCAACAGGCGATGGAAATCGCCGCCGACGCGTCGTTGATTCGCTCGCTCTCCTACCGCATCTACGAGAACGGGCGCGCGCTCAAAGAACTGACCGAAAAGTGGGGCGTGCAGCTGCATGACACGCCGTCGGACTACTTTCCGGCCTACATGAACGCGGCGAAAGCCAGCCTCGAGAAAAACGCGAAGCAAAACAAGTTTTTCAAAAAGGTGTGGGACTCGCAAAAAGCGTTCGCCGAAGTCGCGGTGCCCTTCTGGGCGGGCGCGCAGACTTCCAACGCAAAACTGGGGAAAGCGTTTGCGGACAGTCAGTAAGTCCGCGGAACCGGCGGGCGCGGGAGCGTCCGCCGGTTTTTTGCTTTTGATTTTTTACCAACGGGGTGAACAAAAATGAAATTTAAAGTTTTCGGACCGATTACGATGCCGAAGAAAGACATGCGCGCAAAGGATTTGCGAAATGCCATCGATGAACGTCTGGCTGGGAAACCAAAGGCCCTCGAAGCATGGAAGAAAGCGTGTGGCTGCTACGTCTTTGCTATCGCGAAAAAAGGCGGTGCAGCAAAGCCCTGGTATGTCGGTAAAACGACCACGACATTCCGCTTCCAATGTTTGAGTGGAGACAAGCCCACGATGTACCGCACCCTGTTGCGCAAGCAATCACATGGGACGCCCACTATGTATTTGGTGGCACAAGTGAAACCGACACACGGCAGTTTTGCCAAGCCAAACAAAAGTGCAATCGAGTGGCTGGAAACTTTGCTGATCGCGCAAGCGTACAAACGCAACCCAAAACTTGAAAACATCCAAAAGACCGACAAATTGAAAAATCTTGAAGTCATTGGGTTTCTCGGCGATAAGCGCGAAGGCGGTAACCCGGCAGCGTCACTGCGAAAAACTTTCGGCGTATGATGCCGCTGGCAACCACCCGCACTTTTTCTGCAGCCATATTTGCGGCTTTCGCACTCGCCCTAACCGCCTGCGCCCCCGCGCCGACCGCGCTCACCGTCCTGCA
>JALCBG010000028.1:25272-27561 GCA_028066695.1 Gammaproteobacteria bacterium
TCGCACTCGCCCTAACCGCCTGCGCCCCCGCGCCGACCGCGCTCACCGTCCTGCACGAATACCCGCCAAAACCCGCCGACTCTCCCGTGGAAATTTTCCAATCCGCCGCGCCGCAATGCGACTTCCGCGAAATCGGAATCGTCACCGCGCGCCGCCGCACCTTTCTCACCTCCATGGAAAAAGTCAACGACGCGATGCGCCGCGAGGCGCGCAAGATCGGCGGAGACGCGCTGGTCGGCGTCTATCAAACCCGCCCGATTCACAACCCCGGCGCGTTTTTTCCGGACCGCGACCCGGTGCTCTCCGGCGTGGTCATCCGCTTCACCGACCCCGGCTGTCTGTTGTAATCTTCCCCAATGCCGCCCGACCTGGACCCCGCAGACGAACTGATCGCCGAACGGCGCGCCGACCCCGGCAAAATGCCCGCGGATATGCCGGCGTGGATGGCCGCGACCATTCTCCGCATAGACGCCGCGAGTTTGTGGATCGGGCGTTTGGTCTGCTGGATGCTGCTGCCGCTGTGCCTTTCCATGGTGTATGAGGTGGTCGCGCGCAAATTTTTCCTCGCGCCGACCATGTGGGCGTATGACATCAGCCGCATGTTCTACGGCGGAATGTTCATGCTCGGCGCCGGCTACGCGCTGTCGCGCGGCGTGCACATCCGCGCCGACTTTCTCTACCGCAACTGGAAACCGCGCGCGCAGGGCATGGTGGACGCCGCGCTGTATCTCGGATTTTATTTTCCGGGCCTGGCGGTTTTCATGTGGACTTCGGTGGACTACGCGTGGCTCGCGATTGAGCGCGGCGAGCGCGGCATGGACACCGCATGGATGCCCTACATGGGCCCGGTCAAATCGGTGCTGCCGGTCGGCGCCGCGCTGCTGTTGATGCAGGGCGTTTCGGAAACCCTGAAAAGCGTTTACGCCGCGCGCACCGGGCGCTGGCCCTGATGGACATGCTGATCAACCTGCAGCCCGAATACATCGGCCTGGTCATGCTGGCGGTGATGCTGTTCGCGATCTTCATCGGCTTCCCGATCTCGTTCACGCTGATCTTCCTCGGCATGGTGTTCGGCCTGTGGGGCTTCGGCAAACTGGTGTTCTACCTGATGACCTTCCAGTTCTCCGGCGTGATGCTGGAGCAGACGCTCGCCGCGGTGCCGCTGTTCATCTTCATGGGAATATTGATGGAGCAGGCCGGGCTGATGGAGCGGCTGTTCAACGCGGTGCTGCTGACGCTGTCGCGGGTCAAGGGCGCGCTGTATGTCGCGGTGCTGCTGGTGTCCACGGTGTTCGCCGCGGCCACCGGCATCGTCGGCGCCTCGGTCACCATCCTCGGCATCATGGCGGCGAAGACCATGAACAAAGCCGGCTACGACGTAAAACTCGCGGCCGGCAGCATCACCGCCGGCGGCACGCTCGGCATTTTGATTCCGCCGAGCATCATGCTGGTGGTCATGGGTCCCATTTTGGAAGTGCCGGTGACCGACCTGTTCGCGGCCGCGGTCGTGCCCGGGTTTTTGCTGGCGTTTTTGTACACGCTCTACGCGCTGGTGCGCTGCAGTCTTAATCCGTCGCTCGGCCCGCCGCTGCCGAAGGAAATGCGCCCGGAAAAAATGTCGCATGTGTGGCGGGAGTTTTTCATCGGGCTGGTGCCGCCGGCCGCGCTGGTCGGTTTCGCGCTCGGCAGCATTTTGTTCGGCTTCGCCACGCCGACCGAAGCGGCCGGCATGGGCGCGTTCGGCGCGTTCTTGCTCGCCGCCGCCTACCGCAAACTCACCTGGGGCGGCTTCAAGGACGCGCTTTTGAAAACGCTGGAAATCTCCGCGCTGATTTTGGTGCTGGTCGCCGCCTCCAACTTTTTCGGCGCGGTGTTCTCGCGGCTCGGCACGCCGGCCATGCTGACCACCCACCTGATCGCGCTGGACCTGCCGCCGTCGGCGGTGCTGCTGATGATCATGGCGCTGATCTTCATCCTCGGCTGGCCGCTGGAATGGGTGCCGATCGTTTTGATCATCATCCCGATCCTCCTGCCGGCGGTGGAGCAACTCGGCTTTAATTTGGTCTGGTTCGGCATTCTGGTCGCGGTCAACCTGCAGACAGCATGGCTGTCGCCGCCGGTCGCGCTGTCCGCGTATTTCCTAAAAGGCGTCGTGCCCGAATGGGACCTGAAGGACATCTACGCCGGCATGCTGCAGTTCATGCTGATCCAACTCGCCGGCCTGACGCTGATCATCCTCTTCCCCCAACTCGCGCTGTGGCTGCCGGAGTTGCTTTACGGGCGGTGATG
>JALCBG010000001.1:0-23946 GCA_028066695.1 Gammaproteobacteria bacterium
GCGGTGTTGGCATGCACCCAGCGCTCCCAGCCGGGCAGCGCGGCGGCGTGGGCGCTGGCGACCACCGAGCGTTTGCGCAGGCGCGCGCAGTCCAGAGGCTTGCCGGACAGCGAGGTCGCGGCGCCGCCGGCTTCGGTCAGGATGCGCCAGCCGGCGGCGAAGTCCCATAACTTTTGCCCGCCGTGCAGATACAACTGCGCGCGATCGGCGGCGAGCCAGCACCATTCCAATGCGGCCGCGCCGAGGTTGCGCTGCGAGCGGTAGGGCGGCGAGCGCACCAAACGCTCGGACAAATTGCCGACCAGATATTTGTGGTCGACCACGGCGATGCATTCGCCGAGCGGGCGCGGCGGCGGCCGGCGCAGGCGGCGGCGGTTGAGGTAGGCGCCGCGGCCGGCCTGCGCGCAAAAACATTCGCGGCGCAGCGGGTCAAACACCACGCCGAGTTGCGCCGCGCCGTCGGCGACCAGCGCCAGCGAGACGCCATAAAACGGAAAACCGCTGCTGAAATTGGTGGTGCCGTCCAGCGGGTCCAACACCCAGTAACCGGCGCCGCTCTCGCACACCGCGCGCTGCTCGGCATGCGCCATCTCTTCGCCGATAAATCCGTAGCCGGGCCAGGCGCGGTGCAATTCGTCCAGCAGGCGCTCCTGAATGCGGCGGTCCAGGTCGGTGACCCAGCCGCCGTCGGGTTTGGTGTCGCGCGAAGTTTTCGCCGGGCGGTTTGCCGCGTGCTCTTCCAGCGCGACCCGTTTCACCAAATCGCCGAGCGCGAACAAATCAGGCGGCGCGTCGTGCGCCGCGGCCGGAGCGGCGGCGCTCATTGCATCACCGGCGGGCGAACCGCCGCGCCGGGGAAAATGCCCTGCGCGATGCGGCACAGGTCGGGGACGATGCCGATGCGGCGTTGCAACTGAACGCAGCCGAGCGCGTTGTCGGGCGGCTCGCGCGGGGTGACCGACGGCGCGTGTTCGGCGATTTCCAGCAATGACGGCGCGCCGTCGCTGGCCAGCGCGAAAAAGGCGGTGGCGCGGTTGCCTTGCAGCGGGCGCAATACCACCGCGCGCGCGCCGCGGCCCAACGGGCGCGCCGGCGCGCCGACCGCGGCCGCGGCGTCTATCAGCGGGACTTGAAAGCCGCGCCAGTCAAAATTGCGCCGCACCAAATTGGGGCCGCCGGGCGCGGAGTCGCGGCGGAACAAGCCGCCATTCGCGGAATCCACCGGCATCGGCGTCTCGGAGAGATTGACGATGTCGGCGATCAAGTTGAGCGGAATCAAAACCGCGCCGAGCGAGGTTTCCAGCGCGAGCACGCGCGACGGCGCGGCGTCGGCGCCGGGCTCGCGCGCGCCGAGCGGGAAGCGCGCCAAGCCGTCGTCCTGCAGGCCGAGCGGGTCGGTGAACGCGGACGGGTCAAACACCGGCGCGATTTCCCCGCCCTTGTGCGAAAGCGGCACGGCGACGCTTTGCAGGCCCTGAATGTCGGAGAGTTGGCCGCCGAGCGCACGCTCCTCAATGTCCACGATGTCGTGCACTTGATCTACGGCGAACGCGGCGACGCGGTCGGTCATGCGCAGCAGCACCAGCGGGCGCAGTTGCGGCGGCGGGTTGGAATTTAATGCGCCGAGCGCGACCGCCAGGTCCACCAGCGGAATGCGGCGCGCGTCGTCCAGGCGAATGCTCGCGCGTCCGTCGGCGGCGGTCTCGCAATCAATCGGGCGCGCGCGCAGAATGCAGTCCACCTGCCGCATCGGCAGCGCGAGGCGGTAGCCGCCGGCGGTGACCATCAGCGCGCGCGGCGGCGCGGCCGCGCCCGGCAGCAGGCAATGCAGGCGCAGCCCGGACTCGGGCGGCGGCGAGGTTTGCAGCGCCATCAGGCCGCCGAGTTCGCCAATGGATTGGTGCATCATTAATATGTCGTCCATGCCGGCCAGGTTGAACACCGCGGCCGCGCCGTTGCCGCCCGCGGCCGGCGCGCGCGGCGCGCGATGGGTGCGCGCCAGAATTTGCAGCCAGTGCGCGGCGCGAATTTCCGAGGCGCGCGCGCACAGGCCGAGGGCGATGGCCGCGTCGGCGAAGCGGCGCGCGCCGGGGCCGCGGCCGTCGTCGGCGTAATCCAGCAGCACTTCCCCGCCCTGCCGCGCGGCGCGCAAATGAATGCGCGCGAGCGCGGGTTTGCCGGCCGCGGAACGCGCGCCGGGCTCTTCAATGCGCTGCACGATGGAGTTGTGAATCAGCCGCTCAAACGCCGGCAGCAGGCGCTCAATCACGCCGCGGTCAATTTCCACATCGCCGCCTTGCAGGGTGAATTCAACCTGCTTGCCGGCGCGCTCGGCGGTCTCGCGCGCGAGGTGCGGCAGGTGCTGCAGCGGCTCGGCGAAAGTGCCGGGAGGCGGCGCGGATGCGGATCGGGCGGCGTTGCCGGCATTACCGGGTTGGCGGCCGTTGCGGCGCGCTTCGTCGGAAAGCAGCAATGCGACCATGCTGTTCAGCGAGGCGATATGCCCGCGCGCGAGCGACGGCGCCAAGCCCAACTCGGCGGCGAGTCCGTCATGCGCTTCCTCCAGCAGGTTCAGCAGGCCGACATCGTTAATGTCGCGCGGCACTTCCGACTGCGCCAGCAAGCGCGCGATGCTGCCGGTGAGCGCGGCGATTTCGTCTTGGCCGGCCGCGGTCGCGCCGTGCTGCAGCGCGCGGAATTCTTCGCACAGCGACTGCAGCAACGCCGCATCCACATTGCCGCCGCGCCAGCCGGCCAAACCGGCGTGAATGCGCGCCAGGCGCGGCTGGCATTCGGCGACGAAAGCCGGCGAATGCGCCTCAGCCGGCGGCGCCGGGGGCGGAGGCGGAGCAACTTCGGCGGGAGGCGCCGGAGCGGGTGGCGGCGCGGCGACCGGTTGTGCGGGGAGCGGCGTGGTTGCAGGCGCAGGAGGTACGGGAGGCGCGGCGACGGGCGGCGGCGCGGGCGCGGTGGGAGGCGGAGCGGATGCGACCGACAGCGGCGGCGGCGCAGGCATCGGCGCCGGTGCAACTCCAATTGGTTGCGCGACGGGCGGCGCGATTCCCGCAGACGGCGCCGGTGCGGTTGCCGTCGGCGTATAGGCGACCGCCGAGGCCGGCGGACGCTGCGGGGGCTTGCGCGCGCCGCCGAGCGGCGCGCCGGCGTCGGCGTCAAAGTCGTCCACCACCGACTTGCGCGCGGCGAAGGCCGACAGCGCGCCGAACGCGTTGCGCCAACTCGCGGAAAGCGTGTCCAGGGCGTCTCGCCAGTGCATCATGATCGTATGCGTCGTCCGCGGTCGGTCATCGGTTTGCCGGCCTGCGCGGTCATCCCCCGGCCGTCAGCGCCGCAGCGCATGCATCTCCAAAAAGTCGCGGCTGGCGCTTTCAATCTCGCCGAGCGCGCGCGCCGCGTCAATCGCGAGCGCGGCGCCGCCGGTGGCGTCGCCGGCGGTGGCCTCGGTCTCGGCCAGGGCTTGCTCGGCGTCGCGTTTCATGCGCCGCGCGAGTTCGGCGATTTCGCCGATGACGCGCGCCGAATTGGCCGCCAGTCTTTGCGCGTCTTCGGCGGCGAGCGCCATGCCGCGCCCGGATTCGCCGGAGCGCGCGGCTTGCACCGCCGCGTTCAGCGCAAGAATGTCGGCCTGCTCGCCGACTTCCAGCAGTTGTTCGCCGAGCGCGGTGATGCGCTGCGCGCTGTCTTCCAATTGGTGCAGGCGTTCGGCGGTGGTGCGCAATTGTTTGGCGGCGTTGTCCAGGCCGGTGATGGTGTTGTGCACCGCGGCCGCGCCCTTTTGCGCGGAGACCTCGGCGGCGCGGAGGGCGTCATGCGAGGTCGCGCCGCCATAACCGTTGCCGCCGTTGCTGCGATTTCGCGCCGGGGCGGCGCGCACCGGTTCGGGAATCGGCTGGGGAATCGGCGCGGGAATCGGCTCCGGAATGGGCGCCGGCGCAGGGATGACGCGCTCCGGTTCGGGCGCGGGCGCAGGTTCGGGGAGCGGCGGCGGCGAAATCGGCGCGGGTTCGGCGATGCTCGCCGGCTCGGGAACCGCCTCGGGCGCGGGTTCGGGAATCCCGGCGTGTTCGGATTCGGTGGTGCTCTCGCGCGCCGGAACGCGCATGCGCCGACGCCGGCGGCGGCGCGCCAGGCCGATCCACAGCATCAAAATCACCAGCGCGCCCAGCCCGCCGAGCAGCCACGGCGTGTTGCGCTCCAGTTCGGCCCTGGCGACCTCCAGCAACAACGCCCACAGTGATTCGGCCACGGTCAAATCGGCCGCAGCCGCGGCGATGCCCGGGAAAGCCAGCGCGCCGAACACGACACCGACGCCGGGCCGCAATGCGCGTTTGCACATTAAGAAAGTGCGCAGCGCGACACGCATGCCGGGCAGCCGGGTTGCAATGCGCGTCATTGTCCGACTCGCCGCCATTGTTCCGAGGATAACAGCGCGTCCATGTCCAGTACGCCCCAGCGCCGCGCGCCTTCGCGCAACGCCGCGCGCAAATACGGCGCGACGCTTTGCGCCGCCTCCTCGCGAGCGGCGGCCGGCAGGCCGCCTTCAAACACGCGCAGGCTGACGCTTTTGTCCAGCAACAGCGCGCTGTAAAAATCCTGCTGCGGCGGCAGCAACAGCAGCCGCGCGCGCGACGCGTCGGTCGCGCCGAAACCGAGGAAGTCGGCGAGGTCTATCACCGTGTAAATTTTTCCGTGCATGGCGGCGATACCGCGCACCCAGCCGCGGCAGCGCGGCAGCGCGCACAGCCGGTCGGCCGAAGCGATTTCCATGCCGTCTTGCAGCGGCAGCGCGAGGTGTTCGTCGGCCTGCCGAACGCCGCTTTCGTCCGCGCCGCGCCGCGCCAGCCGGAACGCGAATCCGTGCCAGTCGCCAGGGCCGCGCGCATGCGTGCGGCGTCCAAACGCCGCGTTTTCCAGGTGGCGCAACAAAACGCTTGCCGGCAGCGGCGCGCCCGCGCCCGGCTCGGCCTGGCCGGCAGGACCGCCCCGCGCGGCGGGAGCGGGCGGCGGGGCGCGAAATGCGGGGTCGGTGGGCTGGGGCATTTTTTTCGCCGTTTGCGCGAAAATCACGAAAATAACGGATACTATACCGAATACCGCATGCAAACAAGGCATTGCAATCCCGGGCAAATTCTGTTTTAATCGTCCGTCCACCAAACGCTTATCAACGCTTATCGGAGGTATTTTTCCATGTCATCAAAAGACGACCAATTTTCCCCCGGACGGGTTCACCCCGGGGTGCAGACCATGCAGGACCAGTTGTTGCGCGGCAAATGCTCGCGGCGCGAATTCCTGCGAACCGTGACCCTTCTCGGACTGTCGGCGCCGGCCGCATACGGACTCGCCGGACGGTTGCTCGGCGAAAAACTGGTGCCGCCGGCGGTGACGCCCGCGCACGCGCAGTCCGGCGGACTGCTGCGCTTCGGCATGTTCGTGCAGGAGATGACCGACCCGGCCACCTTTGACTGGGTGGAGCGCTCGGTGGTTGCGCGCCACATCGTGGAATACATGACGCTGACCGGGCCCGACAATGTCACCCGCCCGTATCTGGCCGAGCGCTGGCAGCCGTCGGACGACCTCAAAACCTGGCGCTTCTTCCTGCGCAAGGGCATCAAGTGGTCCAACGGAGACGACTTCAACGCCGACGACGTGGTGTTCAACTTCACCCGCTGGTGCGATCCGAAAACCGGCTCGTCCAACCTCGGCCTGTTCTCGGCGATGCTGGAAGACACCGGCCAAAACGACAGCGCCGGCAAGCCGATCAAGCGCATGACGCCGGGCGCGGTGCGCAAGGTCGACGACCACACCGTGGAAATCCGCCTGAACTCTCCGGTGCTTTCCATTCCGGAAAACCTCTACAACTACCCGACCGCGATCGTCCACCGCAACTTTGAGCGAGACGGCGGCGACCTCAGCAAAAACCCGGTCGGAACCGGCCCCTACATGCTCGACCTGTTCAAACTGGGCGAAGTGGCCGTGCTGAAAAAACGCCCGGAGCCGTATTGGGGCGGCGATGTTTCGCTCGACGAAATCCGCATCATCGACCTCGGGGCGGACGAAGGGGCGACCCTCGCCGCGCTCGCCTCCGGGCAGATCGACTCCATGTACGAGTTGAAACTGACCACGGTGGAAGCCGCGAAAAACATCCCGAATGTTTCCATCCAGCAGGTCGCGACCGCCAAGACCGGCGTCATCCGCATGAACCTCGCGCACAAACCGTTTGACGACAAACGCGTGCGCCGCGCGATTCAAATGTGCTGCGACTCCGACCGCCAGTTGAAGATCGCGCACAAAGGCTTCGGCATCGTTGGCGAGCATGTGCATGTCGCCAGCATCCACCCGGAATACTTCAAACTGCCGAAGTTCAACCAGGACATCGAAGGCGCGAAGAAACTGCTGGCGAAAGCCGGCTATCCGAACGGCCTGTCGGTTTCATGCAATGTCGGCAACACCGACGGCACCTGGGAGCAGGACTCCATCGCGGTGCTGAAGCAGGACGCGGCGAAAGCCGGCATTGACATCTCCATCAACGTCATGCCGTCCGCGAAATACTGGGACGAATGGGCGACCGCGCCGTTCAGCCTGACCTCGTGGACGCACCGCCCGCTCGGCACCATGGTGCTGTCGCTGGCCTACCGCGCCGGCGTGCCGTGGAACGAGACCAGCTACAACAACCCGGCCTTTGACCGCGCGCTGACCGCCGCCGAAGGCGTGTTTGATGTCGAGAAACGCCGCGCCAAGATGGAAAAAGTCGAGCAGATCCTGCAGGACGACGCCATCATGGTGCAGCCGTTCTTCCGCTCGGTGTTCGTCGCGGTCTCCAACCGAGTGCGGAACTTCTCGATTCACCCGACGCTGTATCACCGCTTCCACAACGTGCGCGTCGGCTGAGTTCCCGGCCGCGCCGCCCCGCGCAATTTCGGCGGGGCATCGCGCGGCCGGCGGCGTCCCCGCCGGCATTTGCAGCGGTTCCGCGATTCCGGAGTTTCGGAATTTTGGAACCCGGGTTTTTGCATGAGCCGGCGGGCGGCGCGCGCTTTCGCCATCGGGCAACACCAACTCCGGAGAAAAAACAAGCATGCTCACCCTGATACTCCGCCGCGTCGGCTTCATGCTGTTCACGATGCTGGTGGTATCGCTGGTGCTGTTCCTGCTGCTGGACACCGAATTGGCCGGCGACCCGGCGACGCGCGTGCTCGGGCAGTTCGCCTCCGAGCACCAAAAGGAATTGTGGCGCGAAGAGCACGGCTACAACCGCCCGGTCATGGTGCGCTACTTTGACTGGGTCGGCAGTTTCGTCACCGGCGACCTCGGCATCTCCAACCGCTACCGCGCGCCGGTCGCCGAGGTGCTGTGGCCGCGGCTGTGGAACACCGCGATTCTCGGCTTTTGGACTTTCGCCCTGATCATCCCGATTTCGCTGGTCTTCGGCATCCTCTCCGGCATGCGCGAAGGCTCGGTGCTGGACCGCAGTTTGTCGGTCACCGGCATCCTGACCACTTCGGTGCCGGAGTTTGCGAGCGCGGTGTTTTTCTCGTCGGTGTTCGTGTTCGGCCTGCAGTGGCTGCCCGGCACCAGCGGCATGACAGACGGGTTTGACCCGGTGCAGTTGATTTTGCCGGTGATGGTGCTGGTGGTCTATGACTTCGGCTATGTCGCGCGCATGACGCGCGCATCCATGGCCGAGGTGATGACCGCGCAATACATTCGCACCGCGGTGCTGAAAGGGCTGGCCTACAAAACCGTCATCCTGCGCCACGCGCTGCGCAACGCGCTGATCGCGCCGTTCACCGTGATCATGCTGCAGATCAACTGGCTGCTTTCCGGCGTCATCGTGGTGGAATTTTATTTCGCCTACAAAGGCTTCGGCGCGCTGTTGCTGGAGGCGTCGCTGAACAACGATGTCGCGCTGCTGGAAGCGTGCGCGATGATCGCGGTCGCGGTCGCGGTCGGCACGCAGACCCTCGCCGACATCGGCTACACCATCCTCAACCCGCGCATCCGTTTCTCCTGATGGCGCTGCAAACCACCATCACCGGCGCCGAATACGGCGGCGCGCTGGTGCGCGCGCTCAAATCTTTCGCGCTGTTGCGCGAGAGTTGGATCGGCATGATCGGCGCGGCCATCATCATCTTCTGGTCGCTGGTCGCGCTGAGCGCGCCGTGGCTCGCGCCGCTGGATCCGAATGCGGTGATACAGGCGTTCGCCAAACCCGGCGCGGCCGGGCCCGACGGCGTGACTTTCTGGCTCGGCACCGACCACCTCGGGCGCGACATTCTCTCGCGGCTGATGTGGGGCTCGCGCACGGTGCTGTTTTACGCGCCGATCGCCACCGTGACCGCCTACACCGTCGGCATTTTGATGGGGCTGGCGGCCGGCTACCGCGGCGGATTGGTGGACGACATTCTGTCGCGCATCTCCGACATCATTCTGTCCTTTCCGGTGCTGGTGCTTTACATCATCGTCATCGGCGCGGTCGGCGCCTCGGGCGTCAACATCATCATCGCCATCACTTTCGCCAGCGCGCCCGGCATCATGCGAATCGTGCGCGGGCTGGTGCTGGACCTGCGCAACCGCGACTATGTCGCCGCGGCGCAGACCCGCGGCGATTCCGACTGGCGCATCATGCTGGTGGAAATTCTGCCCAACGCGCGCGGCCCGTTGATCGTGGACGCCTGCCTGCGGCTCGGCTATGTGATCATCACCATCGGCGTGCTCGGCTTCCTCGGCCTTGGGCTGCCGCCGCCGGACCCGGACTGGGGCGGCATGGTCAACGAGACGCGGCAGATGGCGATCGTCTTTCCGCACATGACGCTGATGCCGTGCATCGCGATTTCCTCGCTCATCCTCGGCTTCAATTTGCTCGCCGACGGCCTGCGCGAAATCGCGTTGCGCGACTGACCCCCTCCCCCGCACTCACGACCACCACCGGACATGAATATGAACAACTCGGCAAACGGCTCCGGCAACGGCGCAACCGCCGCGCCCATTTTGGAATGCAAAGACCTTTGCATTTCCTACTACACGCGCGCAGGCGAAATTCCGGCGGTGGTGGATTTCTCGCTGACCGTGCAGCCGGGCGAAACCATCGGCATCGTCGGCGAATCCGGCTGCGGCAAATCCACGGTGGCCATGGCGATCATGCAGTACATGGGGCACAACGGCGGCATCACCGGCGGCAGCATCAAGTTCAAGGGGCGCGACATGACCAAGATGAGCGAGGCCGAATTGCGCCAACTGCGCGGTTCGGAAATCGCGATGATCTACCAGGAGCCGTTCGCCTCGCTGAACCCGAGTCTGCGCGTCAGCACACAACTGCTTGAGGTGCCGATGACGCACGAAAACATCACCCGCGCCGAAGCGCGCGAGCGCTGCATGCAGGTGCTGCGCGATGTGCGCCTGCCCGACCCGGCGCGCGTCATGAATTCCTACCCGCACCAACTCTCCGGCGGACAGCAGCAGCGCGTGGTCATCGCCATGGGGTTGCTGTCCAACCCGTCGTTGCTGCTGCTGGACGAGCCGACCACCGCGCTGGATGTGACCGTGGAAGCCGGCATCGTCAAACTCATCGCCGATATCAGCGCCAAATACGGCACCTCGCAAATCTACATCTCACACAACCTCGGGCTGATTCTGGAAACCTGCGACCGCGTGTTCGTCATGTATTCGGGCGAGGTGGTGGAAGAGGGGCGGATTAAGTCGCTGTTCACCTGGCCGCGCCACCCCTACACCCACGGACTTTTCGCCTGCATTCCGCTGCCGACCGCCGACAAAAACGCGGCGCCGTTGCGCCCGATTCCCGGGCAGTTGCCGCTGCCGCACGAGCGCCCGGTCGGCTGCTATTACGCGCCGCGCTGCAACCACTTCAAGGAGGGGCTGTGCGACGCGCGGCATTTTCCGATGGAAAAAGTGGAAGGCGACGAGGGCGCAAATCATTTTGTGCGCTGCCTACGCTGGCGCGAAATCGACCACCACCAGGAAGCGCCCGGCGGCGATCCGCGCGCCGCCGCGGAAATCGGCGACTGCTGCCTGGAAGTCACCGACATGCAGAAATACTACCCGGTCAAGGACAGTTCGCTCAAGGCGCTGTTCACCGGCAAGCGCATGCGAAATGTCAAAGCCAACGAGTCGCTCAACTTTCGCGCGCACGAGGGCGAGACCGTGGCCATCGTCGGCGAATCCGGCTGCGGCAAATCCACTTTCGCCAAGGTGCTGATGGGCCTGGAGACCGGCACCGGCGGCGAAATTCGCCACGACGGCGTGGACATCGCCGAGATCGCGGTGCGCGACCGCTCCAACCGGCAAATCTCGTCGCTGCAAATGGTCTTTCAAAATCCGTTTGACACGCTCAACCCGAGCCACACCATCGGCGCGCAAATAGAACGCGTGGTCAAAAAATTCGGCGTGGAAAAAAACAAAGCCGCGGTTCGCGAGCGCGTGATGAAACTGCTGGACACGGTGAAACTCCCGCGCGATTTTTACTACCGCAAACCGCGCCAACTCTCCGGCGGGCAAAAGCAGCGCATCGGCATCGCGCGCGCCTTCGCCGGCAATCCGTCCATGGTCATCGCCGACGAGCCGGTGTCGGCGCTGGATGTGTCGGTGGCAGCGGCGGTCACCGAACTGCTCACCGACATTCAGCGCGAGCACCGCACCACGCTGCTGTTCATCAGCCACGACCTGAGCGTGGTGCGCTACCTCGCCGACCGCATCGTGGTCATGTATCTCGGGCAGATCATGGAGCGCGGCACCACCGAGCAAATTTTCAGCCCGCCCTACCACCCGTACACCGAGGCGCTGCTGTCGGCGGTGCCGATCGCCGACCCGGAAGTGACCAAGCGCGAAATCGTGCTGGATGGAAACGTGCCGAGCGCGATGGACCCGCCGAGCGGCTGCCCGTTCAGCACGCGCTGCCCGCGCAAGATCGGCGCGATCTGCGAAACCGAAAACCCGCCGGAGCGGCAGGCTTCCGAGCGGCACTACATCAAGTGCCACATTGAACTGGACGAACTGCGCAAGGTGGAGGAAGTCATCCATGTGCCGAAAGAAGAGGAGCGGATTCGCGCGGAGTGACGCGGGGTTTTCCGCGGGCATTTTTGCCGCCGCATTCGCCGCCAAAAAGCGCCGCGGAAAAACGCCGGTGAAAAGCGCCGCGGAAAAGTTGCCGTGAAAAAGTCCCGCGGAAAATGACTTTTTTATGGCGATAAAATGATTTTCCCATGGCCGCCGCGGCCGGGCGCGTGAAATCGCGCGGTTTTCGCCGGGCGCGGAACTTCACGGGGGTCGCCGGGCAAAGGCTTGACAGCGGCGCTTTTTTCGCTACAATCCCCCGCCCGCCATGCTGTTCGCGCGGTCCTTTTTTCAACTTGTTTCACACTGGCTACAAAACTTTTACATTCATTCATTGGAGACAAACATGAAATTTCGCAACACTGCGGCGGCAGCCGCCGCGCTGATTTTTGGCGCAACCACCGCCGCGCACGCGGCAACCCTGGACGATGTCAAACGCAAAGGCGAAGTCGCCTGCGTCGTCAGCACCAGTTTGGCCGGCTTCGCCGCGCCGGACGCGAGCGGGCGCTACACCGGCTTTGATGTCGACTTCTGCCGCGCGGTCGCGGCCGCGGTTCTGGGCGATCCGAACAAAGTGAAGTTCGTTCCGGCGACCACCAAAAACCGCTTCACCGTTTTGAACTCGGGCGAAGGCGACATTCTGTTCCGCAACACCACCGAGACCATGAGCCGCGACGCCGACCTCAAACTCTCCTTCCTGCCGGTGAACTACTACGACGGGCAGGGCTTCCTGATTCGCAAATCGGCCGGCATTAAATCGGCGACCGAACTGGGCGGCGCGTCGGTTTGCATTCAGACCGGCACCACCACCGAGTTGAACCTGGCCGACTTCATGCGCACCAACGGCATCAAATACGATCCCGTTCCGGTGGAAACCAACGAAGAAGCGCTGACCAACTACGAAGGCGGGCGCTGCGACGTCTATACCACCGATGCCTCCGGCATCGCCGCCACCCGCACCGGGCTGGACAATCCGTCGGCGCATGTCATCCTGCCGGAGATCATCTCCAAAGAGCCGCTGGCCGGCGCGGTCCGCCACGGCGACGACCAGTGGGCCGACATCGGCAAGTGGGTGGTCAACGCGCTGATCAACGCCGAGGAACTCGGCATCACCCAGCGCAATGTCAAGTCCAAGGCGCGCAAGTCCGGCGACAACCCGAAGGTCAACCGCCTGCTCGGCACCGAGGGCGGCATGGGCGCGATGGTCGGGCTGGACGACAAATGGGCGGTGCGCGCGATCTCCGCGGTCGGCAACTATGGCGAGATTTTCGAGCGCCATATCGGCAAGAAAACCCCGCTCGGCCTGGAGCGCGGCCTGAACGCGCTGTGGAAAGACGGCGGCATTCTCTACGCCGCGCCGATCCGCTGAGCGCCAATCCGCGCATGCCAAAGTGACGCCGGGGCGCATGCCCCGGCGCCGCAAAAAAACAAAACCCGCCGCCGGGCCCGAATAAAAATTCGGCGCCCGGCGGACATGCGCTTCAGCCGGCAAACCCTAAACGGAGCATACAAATGAGCGAAGCCGCCCACGCCGCCATGGCGCGCCGCAACCCGCTCGCGCGCCTGTGGAACGACAAGGAGTCGCGCCAGGTGATCATTCAGATCATCTCTTTCGTTCTGATCTTTGCGTTCTTCTTCATGATGGTGCGCAACGCCGTCATCAACCTGGAGGCGATCGGCAAGGACATCAGCCTGAAATTTCTGTGGCAGCCGTCCAGTTACGACATCAACCAGTCGCTGATTGAATACAGTTCGCGCTCCTCGCATTTCCGCGCGATGATCGTCGGCATTTTGAACACGCTGCTGGTCGCCGTATTCGGCATCGCGCTCGCCACCATTCTCGGTTTTTTGCTCGGCATCAGCCGGCTGTCAAAAAACTGGATCATCAACAAGATGGCGTATGTGTACATAGAATATGTGCGCAATGTGCCGGTGCTGCTGCACATCCTGCTGGTGCACGGCATGATCATCAACCTGCTGCCGCTGCCGCGCGCCTCGCTCACCATCGGCGACGGCGCCTTCCTGAACAACCGCGGCTTCTTCGTTCCCAAGCCGGATTTTGAGCCGCTGTTTTTGGCGGTGGCCGCGCTGTTCCTCGGCGGCGTCGCCTTCGCGTTTTGGTTTCGCAAATACGCGCGCATGGTGCAGGACCAAAGCGGCAAACATTACCCGGTGTTCTGGATCTGCCTGGCCGCGGTCGCCGGCGTTCCGCTGCTCGCGTATTTTGTACTGGGCGCGCCGATCACCTGGGAAATCCCGGAACTGCAGGGCTTCAACTACAAGGGCGGCATGGTGCTGCGCCCGGAATTCATCGCGCTGTGGCTGGCGCTTTCCATTTACACCGCGGCCTTCATCGGCGAGATCGTCCGCGCAGGCATCAGCGCGGTGGACTGGGGGCAGAACGAGGCCGCTTCGGCGCTCGGCATCACGCGCGGGCGCACGCTGCATTTGGTGGTCATTCCGCAGGCGCTGCGCATCATCGTGCCGCCGCTGACCAGCCAGTATTTGAACCTGACCAAAAACTCGTCGCTGGCCATCGCCATCGGCTACATGGACATCGTCGCCACCATCGGCGGCATCAGCCTCAACCAGACCGGGCGCGAGATGGAATGCATGGCGCTCGTGCTCGCGCTGTATCTGGTGTTCTCGCTGCTGATCTCGGCGTTTATGAACTGGTACAACCGCCGCATCAAACTGGTGGAGCGATGAGCGCGCCGCAATACGCCCCCGGAAAACACCCCGACCTGCCGGCGCCGTCCACCCTGGCCGGGCCGCTCGCCTGGGTGCGCGCCAACCTGCTTTCGTCTCCGTCCAACATCACGCTGACGCTGCTGTCGCTGTGGTTTCTGTGGTCGGTCATTCCGGGCGCGCTCAACTGGTTCTTCTTTGACGCGGTTTATTCCGGCGAAAACCGCGCCGCCTGCCGCGCCGCCGGCGAGGGCGCGTGCTGGGCCTTCATCGGCGAGTATTTAAAACTCTTCACCTACGGGTTTTACCCGGAGGAATCGCGCTGGCGCGTCAACCTCGCGTTCGTGCTGATGTGGCTGGCGCTGGTGCCGATATTGTTTGACCGCGTGCCGCACCGCAAATACGGGCTGTATTACGCGGCCGCCTTCCCGTTCATCGCCGGCTGGCTGCTGGTCGGCGGGCTCGGCCTCGCGCCGGTTACCACCGACAAATTCGGCGGCATCATGCTCACGCTGGTGGTCGGCGTCACCGGCATCGCCTTCTCGCTGCCCATCGGCATTTTGCTCGCGCTCGGGCGCTCGTCCAAACTGACCATCATCCGCGTGTTTTGCGTCGGCTTCATTGAATTCATCCGCGGCGTTCCGCTGATCACGCTGCTGTTCGTCGCCTCCACCATGCTGAGTTACTTCCTGCCGCCGGGAACCAACTTTGATTTGCTGCTGCGCGTGCTGATCATGGTCACGCTGTTCGCCTCCGGCTACATGGCCGAGGTCATCCGCGGCGGCCTGCAGGCGATTCCGTCCGGGCAGACCGAGGCCGCCGACGCGCTCGGCCTGAAATACTGGCAGGCGATGCGCCTCATCGTGCTGCCGCAGGCGCTGAAAATTTCCATTCCGGGAATCGTCAACACCTTTATCGGCCTTTACAAGGACACCACGCTGGTCATCATCATCGGCCTCTACGACCCGCTCGGCATCGGCCGCGCCGCGCTCGCCAACACCAGCTGGATCGGCCTTTCCACCGAGGTGTACATTTTCGTCGCCATCTTCTTCTTCGTCTCGTGCTTCGCGATGTCGCGCTATTCGCTGTATCTCGAAGACAAACTGGAAACCGGGCACAAACGCTAACCGGAGGTCCGACCATGCCTGAAACCGAAAAAACCCATGCCGAACTGGCGGTCAAAATTGAGGCCATGCACAAGTGGTACGGCCAGTTCCATGTCCTGAAGAACATCAACCTGCAGGTGCGCCGCGGCGAGCGCATCGTGATTTGCGGGCCCTCCGGCTCGGGCAAATCCACGATGATCCGCTGCATCAACCGCCTGGAGGAGCACCAGCAGGGCGACATCATCGTGGACGGGGTGGAACTGACCAACGACCTGAAAAACATTGAAACCATCCGCAAGGAAGTCGGCATGGTTTTTCAGCACTTCAATTTGTTCCCGCACCTGACCGTGCTGGAAAACTGCACGCTCGCGCCGATATGGGTGCGCAAATCGCCGAAGGCCGAGGCGGTCGCGACCGCGATGGAATATTTGGAGCGCGTGCAGATTCCCGAGCAGGCGCACAAATTCCCCGGGCAACTCTCCGGCGGCCAGCAGCAGCGCGTCGCCATCGCGCGCAGTTTGTGCATGAACCCGCGCATCATGCTGTTTGACGAGCCGACTTCGGCGCTGGATCCGGAAATGATCAAGGAAGTGCTGGATGTGATGGTGGAACTCGCGCAAGAGGGCATGACCATGCTGTGCGTGACCCACGAAATGGGTTTCGCCAAAACCGTGGCCAACCGCGTGATTTTCATGGACGAAGGCGAAATCATTGAGGAAAACTCGCCCGACCAGTTCTTTGACCACCCGGAACACGAACGCACCAAGTTGTTTTTGAGCCAGATTCTCAGCCACTGAAAAAGTCCGGCGGAAACTGAAAATCGCCGCGGAAACTGAAAAGTCCCGCGGGAATTGAAAACTCGGGCCGGGAAATCCCGCGCCCCCCCGCCCCCCTTGACACGCCGGCGGCGGTGTGGAAAATTAACGCGTCCGGCGGTTTCCCCCCGCATTTGCAAAGACTTTTTGCACCAACAGAGGCTTTTTTATGTCTGCGCATAAAAGCATCCGCTCCGCGGCCGCGTTTTTATTGCTGATAGCGGCCGCGCCAGGCCTCGCGGCGACCCTCGGCGCGCCGGAAAATGTCAACACGGAAACGGTGGACAACGGAATCCAAGTTTCCTGGACCGCGCCCGACGGCAGCCCGGCCTCCACCAGTTACACGCTGCGCTGGGAACTCGCGACCGCGCGCAATCCGGACACCCGCAATGTCGGCGGCGTTACCACCTACACCCTCACCGGCCTGATCGCCGGCGCCACCTACACGGTGCAGGTGCGCGCCGAAGCGGCCGGAAGCGAAGCGAGCGCTTATGCGCCCGAGCACCCGATGCCGCTGGAAGCGGGCGCGTCGCCGAGCCCGCCCGGCCCGCCGGAAAATGTGCGCGCAACCGCGGTCGCCGGCGGAATTCGCATGGAGTGGGACGCGCCGGCGGACGCGGCCTCTTTTCCGAACGGCATTTTGTATGAACTGCGCGCGCGCGAAGCCGCGGACACATCGGCCACTTACGGCCATACGCGCAGCGCGCTGACCACCGCCACCATCCCCCGATTAAAGCCCGGCGTCGCCTATGCCGTGCAAGTCGCCGCGCTGTCCGACTTCCACACCGCGCATGAAAAGCGCGGCGCGTTCGCGCCCGAGCCAGCGCTGACATTCACGCCCGAAATCTCCGGCGCGCCCGGCGCGCCGCGGAATCTGCGGGTAACTTCGGCCGAGGGCGAACTCACCGCAACCTGGGAGGCGCCCGAGATCGGCGCCGACGACCGGCTGACCGGATACCGCGTGCACTGGGAGCCGACAAACCGGACGCTGCGAATCGCGACCGCGATCATCCGAAACCTGATCGGCCGGCGGGTCGACGCGTTCTTCGGCTCGGTCGAGGTCGGCGGCGACGCCACCACCCACACCGTTTCCGGGCTGAAAAGCGACATCTCCTACAAACTGGAAATCACCGCGCTCAACGATTCCTTCCGCAGCGAATCCGCGTCGGCGACCGCGACGCCGCTTCCGGGGAAACCGCGCAATGTTTCGGCCGCGGCCAAAGACGGCGCGCTGCATGTCTCATGGGACGCGCCGGACGACGGCCCCCCGACTCCCTCGGTGGCGCGGCCGGCGAACGGCGAGTCGGCATACACTTATTTGCTGTCGTGGAAGCCGGTGAACGGAAGCGCCACCGAAGTGGAGGTCGGCGCGCTGACTTATTACGCCATCACCGGCCTGGCCAACGGCGGCGCCCACGCGGTAAAAGTCGCCGCGCGAAACGCCGCCGGCGACGGCGCGTATTCGGACGAAGTCACGGCCACCCCCGACGTGCCCGATGTGCCGCGGAATCTGCGCGCGTCCTCGCCGAAATTCGCCGAACTTTTGATTGAATGGGATCCGCCCGAACGCGCCGGCGTGTATTCCTACGCGCTGCGCTGGAAGGTGGAAACCGCGCCGGTTCCGTTTGAGACGGGCGGAAGCGGCACCACCACTTACACCATCACCGACCTGCCGGTGGAACTCACCTACAAAGTGGAAGTCGCCGCGCACGACGCCGGCGGCGGCGGCCAAAGCGAATGGGCCGGCGTCGCCGCCGTCCCGCTCGGCCTGGACCTGCGCCCGTTCACCCCCGGCAATGTGACGCTGACACCGGGTCCGGGCGGCGACCAACTCACCGCCTCCTGGGAAATTCCCAAACCGGAAGGCGACACGCGCGACTACAAAGTGGAGTTGCTCTGGGGGAAACCCGGGCCGCCGGAATTGCGCTATGTCGGCCCGTTTCTCTGGGGCCCGTGGCGCATGGCGCCCACTTACAAAGACCGGCCGAGTGTGGTGGAAATTGACGAGCCCGACTCCTCCCCGCAGACCCACACTTTCACCGGGCTGGAAGCCGGCCGCTCCTACAGCGTGGAAATCACCGCGCTGGCGGTGGAAGACGCCATTCCGCATCCGGTGCGCGGCGAGCCCGCGATCGCCTACATCACCCTGCCCGATTCCAGCCCCGAAGACGGCGCGCCCGGCCTGCCGCGGCGGGTGGTGGTGCTCGCGCGCGACGGCGCGCTGGATGTGGAATGGCAAAAGCCGGTGAACGGCGATGCCGGTTTCACTTATGAAGTGCACTGGAAAAAGCACTTTCCGGCCGATGCGCCGGAAACCACCGCCCTGACCGAGGCCGGCGCGCTCGCCCACACCATCACCGGGCTGGACAACGGCGACCTGTATCTCGTCAAAGTCGCGGCGCTCAACGCCAACGGCAAGGGCGAATATTCGGATGAAAAATACGGCGCTCCGCAGGGAACCCCGCCCGAACGGCCGGGCCCGCCGCGCAACATCCGCATCTCCACCGGAGACCACACGCTCACGGTGAAATGGGACAAGCCGTCCGGCGGCGCGCCGGTCGGCAGTTACAGCCTGCGCTGGCGGCCGGTCAATGTGACAAACGAAACCGAAGTCAGCACCCGCAACGACGCCACCCTCTTCCCGATTTCCGGCCTGCAGCCGGGCACCACTTATGAAGTGCAGGTCGCCGCGCGCAACGCCGCCGGCCCCGGCACCTATTCGCCGGTGCGGCAGGCCGCCACCAAGCCGGTGTCGGCTTCCACCCTGGACATCAACGAAGACGGCGCGATCAACGCCGCCGACGGAATTTTGCTCTCGCGCTTTGCCCTCGGCGTGCGCGGCGCCGCGCTGGTCAAGGGCCAGGCGCATTTCCGCCAGGGCATCGTTGAAAAGAACCTCTACAAAATCGTCAAAATCGGCGCCGGCAATTACACCGTGCAAATAAAAGGAAGCGACGAAGACGCCCTCACCGTGGCGCGCATCCTGCTCGGCGATCCGGGACAGGACAAAACGCTCACCGCAAAAGTCCGCGAACTCGCAGCGCAGTTTAAGCGCTAACCGCTTGTTTTTGCGCCGGATTTTCGGTTAGAAGGCGGAAATTCGGCGGGAATTGGCGGGAATCGGGCAAAATCGCGGGATTTCGCGGGTTTCAAAAAGCGCGGGAAAAACCGCCGCCGCCCTTGACAGCGTCGGCGGCGTGGTAGATTAACGGATACGGCGATTGTTTCCGCCGCATTTAGAAAAACTTTTCGCACCAACAAAGAGTTTTTATGACCCCGCACAAAAGCATCCGCACCGCCATCGCGGCGGCCGGCACGTTTGCATTTTTCATGTCGGCGGTGGCAAGTTTTGCCGCGGCGCCCGACGCGCCGAAAGATGTGCGCGCCGAGTCGGTCGCCGGCAGCTCCGACAGCATTCGCGTCACCTGGACCGCGCCTGATAACGCCACACAGACCACCAGTTACGAGGTGCGCTGGCAAAGGTGGCCGTCTCTTAGCGGCTGGAAAACCCTCAATGTCGGCGGCGTCACTCAGCACACTCTCGCCGACCTGTTCGTCGGCACAATGTACAAAGTGCAAGTGCGGACGATGGAGGTGGGAGGCGAAGCAAGCGCCTTTGCGCCCGAAACTGCGCCGCTTGCCCTGGCAGGCAACCCGCCCGGCGCGCCGAAAGGTGTGCGCGCCGAGATGGTCGCCGACAGTCCCGGCAGCATTCTTGTCACTTGGAGCGCGCCCGACAACGCCACGCAGACCACCAGTTACGAGGTGCGCTGGTGGAGGTGGTCACTAGGGTCTTCCGACTCGGAAACCCTCAATGTCGGCGGCGTTACCCGGCACACTCTCACCGGCCTGCGTGTCGGCAAAAGTTACAGAGTGCAAGTGCGGGCGATGGAGGTGGGAGGCGAAGCAAGCGCCTTTGCGCCCAAATCTTCGCTGCTTGCTGAAGCGGGCGGCAACACGCCCGGCGCGCCGAAAGATGTGCGCGCCGAGGCGGTCGCCGGCAGCCCCGGCAGCATTCGCGTCACTTGGGGCGCGCCCGACAACGCCACGCAGACCACCAGTTACGAGGTGCACTGGGATTTGGGGTGGGGGCGATCCCTCAATGTCGGCGGCGTTACCGCCCACACTCTCACCGGCCTGCGCGCCGGCAAAATCTACAGAGTGCAAGTGCGGGCGATGAAAGCGGGAGGCGATGCAAGCGATTATGCGCCCGATCGTCCGTTGGATGTCGAAGCGGACACCCCGGTCAAGACGCTCGTCGCGCCGGAAAATGTGCGCGCGACCCGCACGGGGACGACCGCACACCGACTCTCTTGGAGTGCGCCGGACGGAGGCCCCCGGCCGACCGAATACAAGGTGCGCATGAAACCAGTGATCGAAGGGGGCCCTGATTGGCAATGCTGCCACTTCACAGGCGGCAATTATCTGGCGGGCGACACTTCAGACGGCGCTTATGTGGTGCTTACCTATCTGGCGCCGCTCAGCTGGCCCCTTAAGGTTGGCGAAACCTACAGGGTGCAAGTTGCCGCCATGTACGAATCCGGCCGAAGTGAGTGGGCGCCCGCCACTCCGCTTTCTTTCACGCCCACTGCCGAACTTCCCGCGCCGCCGACTCTCATCGACGACACGAGCCATGGCTACCAATCACTGGAAATTTACTGGCAGGCGGAAGAAAAAGCATCCCCCAATACCGCGTACCGCATACGCTGGAAACCGCGCGACAAAGCGGACGACTGGGAGCAAGTTGATGTCTCTGCTCACTGGCGGACAGGCGCGGGGCATCGCAAAGAGGGGTATTGGCGCAACGGATACTGGGTGCCTTCCATCCGCAAGCACACCCTCACCGGGCTGGACGGCGGGACCAAATACGAAATACAGGTCGCCTCCGTGAATGCCGAGGGCCAGAGCGAATTTTCAAATGCAATTTTCGCCCGGCCTGGCGAAGTGACCGAGCCCCGGAATGTCCGCGTAGCTTCCGCGGACCGCGCGCTCCATGTGGCATGGCAGGCGCCGGCCAACGGCGTGGCGCGTTCCTACCGGGTGCTGTGGCGGGGGGCGAAATGGAATTCACGGGCTCCCTGGAATTCCCACTACACCAAAGATCTGTCTTACACCATCTCCGGCCTGCAAAACGGCACTGCCTACGCAGTGAAAATTGAAGCCCGGGGTCCTTCAGGTCTCAGCAGCCCCTATTCCGAAACAAAGACCGGAAAGACCACATCCCCCTTTGTTCCGCCGGAAAATTTGCGCGTGAACATGGCCGGCGATGGAAAACTCGGCGCCCAATGGGACGCGCCCCCCGGCGCCCACACTTTTACCGGCTACAAACTGCGCTGGCGGAAAGCGGACGAAACGAAATTCACGGAGGCCGAGTTCACCGCCGGCAAGCGCTCGCACACCATCAAAGCGCTGCAGGCGCGCACCACCTACAAAGTGTCGGTCGCCACGGTGAACGGCGACGCAATCAGCGCGTATTCACCCGAAATAGAGGGAACCACCGGGGATGCCTTTGTCAGTCTGGACATCAACATAGACGGCCGCGTTACCGCGGCCGACGGGATTCTGCTGTATCGCTACCTACTCGGCGTTCGCGGCAAGGCGCTGATCGCCGGGCAGACTGACCTCACTGATTTCACTGACGTCCTCTCCGCAGAGAAAGCCGCAGAGATAATCGAAGAATCTCTGAAACTGACCATCAACGATGGGAATGTGCGCATGCGCGATGAGAATGGCGCGCCGGTGTGGCGCGACGGCAAGAAAGTGGCAAAACTCCTGATCGCCGGCACGCTCGGCGACAACGACAAGGGAAAGGACAAAGACGAGGACAAGAAACTCCAAAAGGAAATCCGGGCGCTCTCCACGCAGTAAGCGCTAGTCCAGCGTCGCCGCGCCGTAATACTTCCACATCAGCAGCGCCACGCTGCTGCGGTGCGGCGACCAGCGTTCGGCGAGGGCCGCGGTTTGTTTTGCGCCGGGGCGCTCCGGCAGCGACAGATACCGCCCGACCGCGACCTGCAGCGCCAAATCGCCGGCCGGAAAAATGTCAGCGCGGCCGAGCGCGAACATCGCGTAGATTTCCGCCGACCAGCGCCCGATGCCGCGCACCCGCACCAACTCGGCGATCACGGCTTCGGATTCCATTTTGGCGAGCGCGTCCAAGTTGATTTCGCGCGCGGCCACCATGTTTGCCAGGCCGCGCGCGTAGCCGATTTTTTGCGCGGACAATCCGCAGGCGCGCAATTGCGCGTCGTTGCGGTTTCGGATTTTGCGGTGGGTGACGCGCCCGCGGCACGACTTTTCCAACTTCCGCCAAATCGCCGCGGCCGCGCCGGTGGAAAGTTGCTGCGAGACGATGGTGCGCAGCAGCGTTTCAAACCCGGGCGGCCGCGCGCGCGGCGCCGGGCAGCCGAGCGCGTTCAGGAGTTTGCACAGGCCCGGATCCAGGCGCGCCGCGCTTTCCAGTTCGCGCCGGAGTTTTTTCGCGCTCTTAATCATTTACAATTGCCGCCCCATTCGCTCAATCGTATCACCGCGCGATGCGCGTTCTCATCATAGAAGACGACGACGCGACCGCCGCCTACATTCGCAAGGGGCTGCGCGAAGCCGGGCACGCCGCCGACACCGCCGCCGACGGCGAGCAGGGCCTGGCGCGCGCCGCCGGCGGAAACTACCAGGCGCTGGTCGTAGACCGCATGCTGCCGCGCTTGGACGGCCTGGCGCTGATAGCAAAACTGCGCGAGCGCGGCGACAACACCCCGGCGCTGATTCTCAGCGCGCTCGGCGAAGTCGGCGACCGCGTGGAGGGGCTGCGCGCCGGCGGCGACGACTATCTGGCAAAACCGTTCGCCTTCGCCGAATTGCTGGCGCGCCTGGACGCGCTGGCGCGGCGCGCGCGGGACGGCGCGCAAATGGGCACGGACGGCGGCGCGATATTGCGCGTCGGCGATTTGGAAATGGATTTGCCGCGCCGCGAAGTGCGGCGCGGCGGCGCGCGCATCGCGCTGCAGCCGCGCGAGTTTCGGCTGCTGGAATACATGATGCGCCACAGCAATCAGGTGGTGACGCGCACCATGCTGCTGGAAAATGTCTGGGACTACCGCTTTGACCCGCAGACCAATGTCATTGATGTGCACATCAGCCGCCTGCGCCGCAAAATCGACCGCGGCTTCGGCGCGCAACTGCTGAACACGGTGCGCGGCGCCGGCTACATTTTGCGCGAACCGGAAAGCGGGCCGGACGCGCGGTGAAGTTTCACAGTTACACCGCGCGGCTGGCGCTTTGGTACGCGCTGCTGTTCAGCGCCTCCACGCTGCTCCTGTTTTATTTTTTCTACCTGTTCACCGCCTCGCACATGATTCAGCAGGCGGAGAAAACCATTCAGGCGGAAATTCGCGGACTGGCCGAGCGCTACGACCGCAACGGGCTGCGCGGACTGGTCGCGACCATAACAAACCGCGTCGGCCGCCAGCAGGCGCAGGCGAGCGGCAACGCGGTCTATTTGCTGACCACGCGCGCTTTCCGCCCGCTCGCCGGCAATCTGGACCGCTGGCCGGCGGCCGGCGAAAGCGCCGACGGCTGGATTGAATTTGACCTGGTCGCCGACCGCGAAAGCGGCGAAACGCATCTGGCGCGCGCCAAAGTTTTTCAACTGCAGCGCGGGCGCTACCGCCTGCTGGTCGGCCTGGACATTCACCAACTGACCGAAGCCAAGCGGCGCATCGTGCAGGCGCTCGGCTGGGGGCTGGCGATCATGCTGCTGCTCGCGTTTCCCGGCGGGCTGATTCTCGGGCGGCGCAGCGCGCGCAAGATAGAACGCATCAACCAGACCGCGCGCAGCATCATTTCCGGGGATTTGTCGCGGCGCGTGCCGCTGAGCAAACGCCAGGACGACTTTGACCAGGTCGCGCACAACTTAAACCAAATGCTCGACCGCATTCAGCGGCTGATGGAGGACATCCGCCGCGTCTCCGACGGCGTCGCCCACGACCTGCGCACGCCGCTGGCGCGCCTTCGCCAGCGGCTGGAGGAAGCGCGCGCGCGCGAAGCGCCGGACTCTGAGTCGGCGCGCTCTTTGGAAGACGCGATCAAGGAGGCCGATTCGCTGCTGTCCACTTTTAACGCGCTGCTGCGAATCGCGCGCATTGAGGCGCGGCAAACCGCGCCCGGCGGCGAAGTGGATTTGCGCGCGCTGGTCGCCGATGTCGCGGAGTTCTACGAGCCGCTCGCCGAGGAAAAACAGCAGCGCATCGCCG